>JAJZCY010000071.1 GCA_021828835.1 Acidobacteriota bacterium
CGATCTGGGAACGGCGGCCACGTCTGGATCTTCTTTGAATTTGCGATCCCGGCCAGTACCGCCCGCAAGCTCGGATGTGCACTTCTGACCCGGACCATGGAACGCCGGCATCAGCTTGGTCTCGATTCGTATGACCGCTTATTTCCGAACCAGGACACCATGCCCAAAGGCGGGTTCGGAAATCTAATCGCTCTCCCATTGCAGTTTGCGCCGCGCAAATCTGGCAACAGCGTTTTCATCAATGCCGAACTCCGCCCCTATCCCGACCAGTGGGAGTTTCTCTCCACGATTCGGCGGATGGCTACCGCAACGGCAGAAAAAATCATAGCTGACGCTCAACGCAATGGCGATCTCATCGGAGTTCGTATCAGCATTGCCGATGATGAAGACGCGCAAGATCCGTGGACAATCCCGCCATCACGAAAACACCGGGAACGGCCAATCGAGGGACCACTGCCGGAATCAGTACACATCGTCCGCGCGAATCTGCTTTACATCGAGAAGCAGGGTCTGCCGCCAGCCATGCTGAATCGCCTGCTTCGAGTAGCAGCATTTCAAAATCCAGAGTTCTATAAAGCGCAGGCGATGCGGCTTCCCACATACGCCAAGCCGCGCGTCATCGCATGTGGTCAGGATTTCCCCAAGCACATTGCTGTGCCGCGCGGGTGTTTGTCGGATGTACTGGCGCTTTTGCGTATGCATCACATTCTGCCTGAAATTCGAGACGAGCGCTTTGCCGGGAACCCGATTGAAGCGGAATTCGACGGCCAGCTTCGGCCTGTCCAGGAAGAGGCTGTTGGGGAAGTTAGCGACCATGACGAAGGGATCCTTTGCGCTCCGACAGCTTTCGGGAAGACGGCCGTGGCCGCATGGTTGATCGCGAAGCGCAAGGTCAACTCGTTGGTCCTCGTTCATCGGCAACAGTTACTTGACCAATGGCGGGAGCGTCTGGCCATGTTCCTTAATTTGCCCGTAGCCTCAATCGGTCAGATTGGCGGTGGAAAAGCACGTCGTAGCGGCTGCGTCGATGTTGCGGTCATTCAGAGCCTGTATCAAAAAGAGGCTGTAAAGGATTTTGTCGCGGAATACGGCCAGGTCATCGTGGATGAGTGCCATCACATCTCCGCCTTCACCTTCGAGCAGGTGATGAGAGAAGTGAAAGCCAAATATGTGGTTGGTCTTACCGCGACGCCAACCCGAAAAGATGGACACCATCCCATCATTTACATGCAGTGCGGCCCGGTGCGATTCAACCTGAGCGCCAAGACAATGGCAGAAACGAATCCATTCGAACACAGGGTTATTCCTCGCCACACAGATTTTCGGATGCCACCGGATCTCGATGAGGTGACGATCCAGGATGTTTACGGTGCGCTGTCCACCGATACGTCGAGGAACGAAATAATCGCCAGCGATATTGCACTCGCGCTTAGTTCGGGACGTTCGCCGCTTCTCCTGACTGGTAGGACGGAGCATTTATCCTATTTCGCGACGAGGTTGAGCTCCGCCGCCAAGCACGTGTTCGTTTTAAAGGGCGGAATGGGAACAAAGCAACGCCGAGAGACCGCGGAAGCGATTGCGGCCGTGCCTGAGAATGAATCGCGGCTCATTCTGGCGACCGGGAGTTATATCGGCGAGGGATTCGACGATGCGCGCTTGGATACGCTATTCCTTGCCATGCCGATTTCATGGAAGGGAACGCTGCAGCAGTACGCTGGGCGCCTGCACCGCCTCCACGACAATAAGCGAGTTGTTCAGGTTTACGACTACGTGGATGACGGCGTCCTGATGCTGGCGAGAATGTATGAACGCAGACTGAAGGGTTACAACTCGATCGGCTACAGCATCGATCAGGCAAGTGCGGCAGAAGGTTCCGCTGCGGTACAGTAGCGGTACATTCATCAACACCGGAATTTTACGGAACCTTGTGCTAAATTGCGGAAGACAAAGAATTTGGGCCTACGCTCAATTACGGAGTATTCTTGCTTAATTACCAACAACTTACAGCGATGGGACCGGACTCATAATCTCTTGGTTGGGGGTTCAAATCCCTCCGGGCCCACCATCACGCATTCGCGCAGGTTCTTTCCTGCGGGGGGTGCTGCAAGGTTGCTCGGTCTGTCGCGTGACAGCTCTGCGGTCCGGGGCACTATAATTCCTGCCAAGGCCGGAGCAATCCGGCCCCTATTCTTCCCTGAAGCGAGAAACTCCTTGGCTCGAGAGCTTTTTACCGCGCGTTTGGCGCGGAAAGATTGCATTTCTGAAGTGGCCCAATGCTACCACTTCGAATTCGTCATCGACGGGCTCGAGAGCTTTTCCTTCGCTCCCGGTCAGTTCGTCTCCGCAGTGGCTCACGACCAGAACGGCAAGCAGCAGACGCGCGCCTATTCCATCGCTTCGGCGGCTCGCGAAAACCGCTTTGAGCTCTGTGTGAATAGGGTGGAGAACGGATTCTTCTCCAACCACCTGGCCGATCTGCCCGATCTGCCCGTCGGCGGCAGCGTTCAACTGCACGGTCCGCATGGCCATTTTGTCCTCCAGGAGCCCATCACCGACTCCATCTTCGTGGCGACCGGAACCGGCATTGCTCCCATGCGCGCCTACGCGCAATGGCTCTTTCCCGAGAACGGCGAAGACCGCAGTCAGGGCAAGGACATCTGGCTGGTCTACGGTACCCGCTATGAGACCGACATGTACTATCACCAGGAGTTCGAGGCGCTGGCCGCCCGCAAGCCCAACTTCCACTATCTCGCCACGCTCAGCCGCGCACAGGATTCCTGGACCGGCCTGCGCGGGTACGTGCAGGATCATGTGGCCCGCATTGTGGAAGAGCGCGCCGCTCGCCTTGGCCTGACCCTGCCGCAGCCCCCCGCCGATCCTGCCATTCCCGCCAAAGATCTGCGCTTCGACATCTACGCCTATATCTGCGGCCTGAACAACATGGTCTCCGGCGTGCGCGAACTGCTGACCCAGTACGGCTGGCACAGAAAACAGATCGTCTTCGAGCGCTACGACTGAGGTCCGGATGCGGTGTTGTGCTGCCCAGCAATCCGGCACAACCCTGCTCCGCAAGAATCAACAGCAACCCCGCCGCGGCGGTATACTCACAGGTTGCCATGCCTGTCGAAACCGAGATCAAATTCCGCATCGCCGATCTTCACGCACTCGAAGTGAACCTGCGGGAGGTCGGCTTCCGGCTGGAGACGCCGCGTACCTTCGAGAGCAATGTCCTCTATGACACGCCGGACCGCCAGATGCGCGCTCGCACCGAGATCCTGCGCATTCGCAACTATGGAGGCCGCTGGCTGCTGACTCACAAACGGCTGCCCGACTCCGGCCCTGGCGAGGATGTGCACAAGCACCGCATCGAGACCGAGACTGCGGTCTCCGACGGCGAAGCGCTCGCCGAGGTGTTCTCCGCCCTGGGCCTGGTGCCGGCGTTTCGTTACGAGAAGTGGCGCGCCGAATGGACCGACGGCGAAGGCCACTGCGTGATCGATGAGACTCCTATCGGAAATTACGCGGAGCTGGAGGGTTCGCCCGCGTGGATCGAGCGGATCTCCGCCACGCTGGGCGTCGATCACGCGCAGTATCTGACCCTCAGCTACGGACGGCTCTTTGACCAGTGGCGTCAGGACCACCCCGGCGTCGCCGAAGACATGACCTTCGCCGCCATCTCCGCAGTCGACTGACCTGTCCCTGATTTCTGGAGCGGGCCGCCGGTTTTACTTGTTTTCCAGTCCCGTCAGGCGGAAGGTGATGGTTCCCCAGAAGAGGCGGGCGCGCATCTGCACCGGCAGGTGCCGGGCATCATCCGTGTACCAGATCCAGATATCGCCGCGGTTCTTGACTACGCCCGCATCGGCCGTGGGTTGCACGCGGATGGTGTTGTAGGTGCCAAGCGGGGTGCGAACCACCTCGTGCGCCTCCACCTTCATCGTGACCTGCACGATGTGCTGGGCGTCGAAGACCGGCAGCACGAAGTTATGCCCGATCTCCAGCGGCAGCGACGAGGGATAGAAGATGCCCGAGAGCAGGTCGGTCATGCAGCCGTGGATTGGCGACTCGATGTGCTGGCTCTGGCCCTTCACCAGGTTCTTCTGATCGTAGATAGCCTTCGACTGCGCATAATCGAGGCGCAGTGTGGCGTTCACCTGGCGGCGGCCCTCGACCGTCTGCTTGTCGAACCCGTAGCTGCAGCCCTTCTGGCGGTCAAAGGTGGACTGGAAGCGGTCGCTGACGTGGAAGAGCAGGTTGATGGCGCCTATCGTATCCGCCGTGGCGGTGATCTGCTCGCGGTCGCCGTCGGAGCTGAAGTGGATGACGGCGGTGCCGGCAGGAAACACGCGCCAGTCCACCGAGTAGGTCAGCGTCTGCTTGTCGGGAAAACTGTAGCCCGGCCGAGGCGGCGGAATCTGGTCCGGCTGCGTGCTCTGCGCAAAGGCTCCGAGAGCGGCAGCGCAGAAAAGGAGGGCTGCTAGGGGGCGCATCTTCAACAACTTAGGTATCGCTCCTTTGGTGCAACAACAATCAGGCAAAGCGGCTGGGCGTGCTCACCGCGCCCGGTGCAGGATCGCTGCCATGGCGGGCCGAAGCAAGAGCAGACTTAAGTAAAGCAGTGCAGCCCCTAAAAGAGCATTGTACTCGCGGTGACGCAGATAGAGCGCCAGCGAGAATCCACCGGAGCTCTCCTCGCCCTGCCCCGCAGGCCGGGCAGGCGTCAGGCGCGGCAGCAGGCGCGGAACCCGGCGGCAGTAATCGTCAAAGCCCGGGAAAGTGGCGCGCAGAAACTGCTCCTCCGAGGCGATCACCGGAATATAGATGATGGCAAATCCCGCGGCCAGCACCAGGGCGAAGATCCAGCTCTCCAGCGCGACCGCGAAGCCCGCGGCCATCAGCATCGAGCCAAGATAGAGCGGGTTGCGGGTGTGCGCATAGGGGCCGGTCTGGGTCAGCTCGCGATTCTTCTTCACATAGCCGGAGGCATAGCCGCGCAAGGCGAGCCCGGGAAGCACCAGCGCCAGGCTCCCCAGGATGGCCGTCTTCTGCGGGGCGTGCCGCCACAACTCGGCCAGATACAGAGCGGCGGTGACAAAGCCCAGCGGGACGCGGATGCGGCGCGCAACGACGCGCCAGCGCTCCATAAACGAAGGCCGGGTGGTGAAGATCTGGCCGGGAGGAGTGGTTTTGCTCATCTCTGGCTATTTTCTCCTGAGAGCAGCGACTCTGCCGAGTGCAGCACATCCTCTGGCGAGATTGTCAGCAGGCCGGCTTCAGGCTCGGCCCGCCGGCTGTGGTCGCGGCGGCTCAGCGGGTTGCGCAGCACGGCGAAGCGCGTTCCATACGGACCGTTGCGGCTGGGGTCCGTTGGGCCGTAGATCCCTACCACCGGCCGCGCGAGCGCACAGGCCAGGTGCAGCGGCCCGGTATCGCCGCCGATGCACAGCGCGATGCGGCGGGTGAGCGCGATCAGTTCGTCCAGCGAGGCGGTGACCGGCTGTGCTCCGCCGCCGCTGCCTTCCTCGATGGCGCGGGCCAGCATTTCCTCGCCAGGGCCGCTGTTCACCAGCACGAACATGCCCCGGGCGGTCAGCTTCCTCGCCACCTCGGCGTAGCATTCCGGCGGCCAGCGCTTGGCCCCCCACCCGGCGCCGGGCGTCAGCAGCGCGACCGGCCGGCCGGCCGCGGTACGCAGCAGAGTATTGGCCCAGGCCTCGGCTGCCGGGTTCACAGGCAGCAGCGGAGCAGAGAAGTGGAGCGCGTCGCCGGCGATGGCGGAGGCCAGCTCGACGTCCTGCTCGATCACGTGCGCCCCGTGCGTCCGGATGCGCTCGGTGAAGAGCCTGCGCGCGGCCCGCTCGCGGGGGTGCATCTCGCCGATTACGCGCTTGGCTCCGGCCATGCGGGCGATGATCGCGGAGCGGATCGCGCCTTGCAGATCGAGGACGGCCTGATAGCGCGCCTCGCGCAACTCGCGGCGCAGGGCGGCGAGTTCACGCACCGTCTGCACCGTCAGCGGCCGCCGTCCCCATTCCTTCACGGGGGCGAAGTGCAGCGCGTCCACAAGCGGTTGCTCTGTCGTCCGGCCCTCTTCTCCCTTGTTTCCCTGTTCCCTCGTTGCCTCGTTCCCAGCTCTTAGCAGCGCCCGCCAGCGCGGATCGACGACCCAGCCGATCTGCCACTCGGGGTGTGCGGCGCGCAGCGCGGTCACCGCCGGCAGGGCATGGAGGATATCGCCCATGGCGCCCAGCCGCACCACGAGCAGACGGAATGGAACATGCGTGTGCAAACCCTGATTTTCGCATAATCGCGCCGGCTCGGCAGGCGGCGCGATCCCCGCCGTTTCCCGCCATCTCGGCCGAAGTTGCCGCCGGCTTGCGCGCTCCACAGCGAAAACGAGCACCCCTGGAGCGCCGGCCTTCTGACCGGGTGTAGCGTGGGTCTCCGGACCCACGCCGCGGGCTGCCTGCGCAGGGTCATCCTCCCCGTCAGCTCCCGATCGGAGGGTGGGCTAGAAGTGCAGCGTCATCTTCGCCGTCAGCGTCCGCGGCGTCACGTAATGCGTGCCGCTGAACGTCGAGAGAAAGTTGTAGAGCGCGTACTTGTTGGTCACGTTGATCGCCGTCACGTCCAGATCGATCTTGTAGTGATCGGCATCGAAGATGTTGTTCTTGCCCAGGTCCACGTCGAACAGGCTGCGCGGCTGCATGCGCGGCGGATTGCGGTCGTTGTCCCCGGTATTCGGCGCGGGGATGCTGAGCAGCGTCGAGCTGAGTTGGTTCGCCGGGCAAACTGCCGGCAACGCCATGGTCGGCGTCGCCCTCTGCCCATTGCACATCAGCCCCGCTTCAAACTCCTCGTCAGCGGTAAAGGGCAGCGCCACAGGTGCTCCGGTAACGGGATTTGCGGTGGCAGGAATGTTGTTGTCGAGCATGGCGACCGCCGGCTGCCCGCCCAGAGTCGCGGTGCTGTTGATGCACGGCGTATTCGGGTCGAGCGACGAGAGGCCGTAGCAGGGCGTTGAGCCCGCTACCATGCCGGAATCGAAGTGCCAGTTCAATCCTCCCCAGATGCCTTTGAGGAACTTGCCGCCTCGCGGCAGCGTGTACTGCAGATGGCTGTTCTCGTTGAACTTCTCATCGTGATCGATGCGGAAGGGAAGGCCCACCTGGCCGACCGTAGCACCGGCGCCGGCTACCTGCGGCGGAAAGAACCGCGCCGCCACCGAAGAGGCATCCATGTACGCGGTGATGTTGTGGAAACTGGCCACATTGGCATGCAGCGCATAGCCCGGAATCTTCGAGTTGTGCCAGTCGATCGGGAAGGTAATCGGCGTATTGCCGAGCACGCTGAAGTCGAAGGCATTGTTCGTGTACTTCCAGATGTACTCTCCGCTCACCACCACGTACTTGCCCACACCTTGCTGAACGCTGATGTGATACTCGTTGCGATACCCCGGTTGCAGATCGCCCGAAACCCCTGCTGAGCAGGAGAGCAGCGGCGCCAGCACCGGATCGCTGCACCCCTGGCTTGAGAGCACCAGATTCTCGTTGAAGGGTGTCTCCAGCGTGCGCGCATAGGAGGCGCCGAGCACCGTGCCCGTCCGCTTTACCTGGTAAGCCAGCCCCAGCCGCGGTTCCGCCTGGCCGGCCGCAGCCAGTCCGTTGTACTTGTCGCCGCGAATGCCCAGGCTCAGTTGCCAGTTGCCCAGCTTGATCTGGTCCTCAATGTACAGCGACAGCTCCTTGATATCGGCATGGCCGAACCAGCGGTAAGAGGAGCCTCCGCGCGAAATGTCGTACGGCCGCAGCACCGCAACGAAGTTCGGGTTGGGCGCAAGATTGCCGCCCGTGCAGTCCGCGGGGGTGGAGTAGCCCTGCATTGGAACTCCGGTGGTGGCGTTCATGCAGGGAGAGTTATAGGTGTTGTCCACGATGCCCAGCCCGTCGTGCTCGCGCAGCAGCGTCGAGTAGTACTCCGCTCCGGCCACCACATTCTGAGGACCATGGTTCCAGGTGAGCTGGAGGCGCGCTCCGGAGTTGGTCAGGGTTCGCCCCTGCGCGATTGACGAGGTCTGCAGGTTCGCCGGTCCCAGGTCAGCCAGCGGGTTGCCGCTCGGATAGTAGTGATAGTTATCGTGCCGCGTGTACAGATCCAGGTTCAACACCGCATTCTGGCTGAGGATGCGTGTGTAGCTGGGTGCAATGTTGTAGGTCAGGATCTGCGAGCGCTGGTCGGTATTGCCCACCGTGCCGAAGAACGGGTTCGCGCTCGCTCCCCCCAGCAGCACGTTTTGCACATTCACATTGTCGAAAGCGTTGGGATTCTGAAACCACGAACGGCTGTAATTCAAGTTCAGGTGCACGGAGTTGTTGGAGTTGAACGCGTAGTCAACCCGGTCGAAGGTGTTCTCCTCGTTCCCCTTGTCGTGGAAGACGCTGAACTCCGGCGGATCCAGAAACCGCCCGGTATTCAGCCCGTCAACTTCGAAGAAGTTCCCCCAGTCCTGCTTGCCGTAGGACAGATTGAAGCCGCCATTGGCCGTGCCGAATGTTCCATAGGAGCTGTACAGGTCGCCGGTGGGCTTGGTCACGCCCTGCCCGGAACGCGTGGTTGCCACAATCACCAGGCTGGTCTTGTCGCCATACTGCGCCGGCGGCGCCCCTTCAATCACCCGGATAGACTGCACCGCGTTCGTGGGCAACTGGTTCGAGAAAACCTTGCTCTGCTGGTCGGTGATCGGCTGGCCGTCCACGGAAAACGAGTTGGAGGCGTGATCGCCCATGCCGTGAAACAGCCCGTTCGAGTCGGCCGTGACGCCCGGCGTCGTCTGCGTCACCAGCGCGCTCAAGCCCGACGAAACGCTCTCCAGCGGAATCTTGTTGAACTGGTCGCGATCCATATCGGTATGGAACGTGGAGGTGTCCTCCACCAGCGGCCCGGAGGCCTGCACCGTTACCGTCTGGCTCGACGCGGCGATCTGCATCACCAGGTTCACCTCGGTGCCGGTCGGCGAATTCACGATCGTCGCCTGGCTCACCGGCGCAAACCCTTTGGCCGTCACCTGGATCTGGTAGGGATGCAGCGGAACGTTTTGAAAAGTAAATGCCCCGCCGCTGTCGGTCGTCGCGGTCCGCTCGAATCCGCTCGCCCGGTTCACCAGACTCACCGTAGCATCCGGAATCACCGCCCCGCTGGGATCGGTGACCGTCCCGTGAACCGACGCCGAATTGGCCGTCTGCGCCGCCCGGGCCGCAGCGCCGCTCAAGAGCGCGACAAGTAAAAGCAGGCTGAACCGCGCGCCTCGCGAGTTTGCCATCTGGATCTCCTCAAAAATTCGCAGCTATGCAGAAAACGGTGCGGCACGCCGATCGCATGAACATGAATACGGGGGAATCTCCGCCCACGCCGGCGGAACGGACTTCGGCCATGCCAGGAGGCTGCTTACCGGCCCTGAGGAGGGGGCCGGATGAAAAGCTGCGGATGCCAGTAGCGGATACACTCCGCAACTTGGAAGACCGGCGAGGAGACCCCGAGCCGCACCAGCACAATCAGGACGGTAGCCACCGTCACGCTGACCGCGGTGTGCATGGTGATGCACAGGGCGCAGTGCTCCGCATCGCTGGGCGTCTGGTGCACGTGCGGGATCAGCATCAGGCTCAGCAGCGCCAGCAGGATCACGCACACCACCACCCCGGCGCGGAAGGACCGCGACCGCGAGGACCTGCTTCGAGATGGCGCCAAGAAAGGCATCCAGTCCTCTTCCTGATGGGTGCCCACGTAGGGAAGAATCTGTCCTGCAATCCGATGGACGTCTCGCAGATGCGAAAAGTCACATCCGCCCCCGATTTTACCGTACCCGCCACCCAACCCAGCGCCTCTCCCATCCGTCTAATCTGCGTGGTCATGCGCGATAGCTACGGTATCCGCCGCCTCCTGCCGCTCGCGCTCGGCGCGCTTCTCGCCTGCCCGTCCCTGCTCGCCCAGTCTGGACAGAAAGCCTCCGCGCAGCAGAATTCTTCATCCCAGCAGCAGAATCCCTCCGCCCAGCCTAGCTATTCGAATACCCCCGACCACAAGGGCACGCCGATGTCGCTCAAGCCAGATCTCCCCGGCATGCAGCGCAATCACCGCCTCATCCTCAAGGACGGCAGCTACCAGCTTGTGCGGCAGTACAAGATCGTCGGCGACCGCATTCGCTACCTGAGCGTCGAGCGGGGCGATTGGGAAGAA
This sequence comes from Acidobacteriota bacterium, assembly GCA_021828835.1. GTDB lineage: Bacteria > Acidobacteriota > Terriglobia > Terriglobales > Acidobacteriaceae > Telmatobacter. The sequence continues at coordinate 10,234 of JAJZCY010000071.1, forward strand.
ATGCCCGCCAGCATGGTGGACTGGGATGCCACCCGCAAATGGGAGCAGGAGCATACCCCGGCCTGGGGCCAGGACAACTCCTCGCCCGCCATGCAGGAAGCCGCGCGGATCGACAAGCAGGAGAAGGCCGCCCGCGACGAGATCAAGGCGCGTACCCCGCTGGTCGCACCCGGCCTGGAACTACCCGATGATGTGGGCGTCTTCGCCCTCGACACCTTCCACGGCACCCCGGAGCTGATCCGCCTTACTGAAACCGATATCCTCATCTACAAAAAGCAGCGCCACGGCCTCGGCATCCTGAATCCGCACGCCGGCCAGAACGCTGAAGTCTCGCTCGACGGCCGCCACTCCAGAATCCATCTGCACGTCAGCAACCCGGCCATCTATCTCTCGTTGGCCAACCCCGACGACAACGCTCCCATCACGGGCCATGCCTTCACCGTGAACACCAACGCCGCCCGCGCCGTCAACGGCTACCACGGCGCGGCCTCGGCCCAGTCCAAATTTGCCATCGTCCGCGTCGATGAACGCAACGCGGTTCGCATCGTGCACGCCGTGCGCCTGAACCCCGATGGCTCCGCCGCCCCGGACGACAATGTCATCCCGGTGAAATCCGAGGTCCTGACCGGCCGCCACTGGATTCGCATTCAGCCCGCACAGCCGCTCAATATCGGCGAATACGCGCTCATCGAGATTCTTGGCCCCTCCAACATCAGCCCCACCGTCTGGGACTTCCGCGTGGATCCCACCAAGGGCGATAACCCCGGTTCGATCACGCCCGTTGAAGCTTCTGCCGCTACAGCGCCCTGAACGGATCCCTACTTCTCTTCCTCTTCGGGCGTGAAGTTCAGCGATGCGGAGTTGATGCAGTAGCGCAGCCCCGTGGGTGCCGGACCGTCGGGAAACACGTGCCCCAAATGCCCGCCGCAGCGCGCGCAGGTCACTTCGATGCGGTGCATTCCGTAGCTGAAGTCCTCGTGCTCGTCGACCACCTTCTCATCGGCCGGAATCAAAAAGCTCGGCCAGCCGCAGCCGGAGTCGAACTTCGCACCGCTCAAAAACAGCAAAGCGCCGCACCCCGCGCAGTGATAACTGCCGCTCTCGTGGTTGCGGGTCAATGCGCCGGTGAAGGGCCGTTCCGTGCCCTTCTCGCGCAAAACATGGTACTGCTCCGGCGTCAGCTTCTGGCGCCACTCCGCCTCGCTGCGCACGACCTTGTCGAGCGTCTCGCTCATGCGACCTCCGCCAGGGGCGGCCGGGAGGGGAAGGGCCTGCCCAAAGCCCTACTAATGTACCGTACCGACACAGGAATCGGCCAGTGGCCCAGCGCTTGAGCTACGCTCACTTTCAATGGTTTTGGAGAGGCGGGGCGGACTTCAAGCCACTGCTTGCGCGCCGGGATTGAACCGGGAATGAGCGATCGTCCTAAGGGAACGAACTGGACGGTAGGGGCTTGAACAGCGGGGTTTACACCGCACGCCAAGCCCGTCCGTTCCAGCACGGAGCTTCCGCCCGCAGAAGGAATGCGAAGCTCAAAGCCGGATCCTTGTGGCAACCTGCCCAGCCGCCTAGGTGCCGGCTTCCCTCCAACTGCCGCCGCTACTGCGCGGGCGGAACGTACTCCGCCGGCAGTCCCGAGCCGGCTCCAAAGAAGAACTCTTCCATCTGTTCCACTAGGAACTGCTGCGCCTGCGGAGTCCATGGTTGCAGCCGATACTCATTCAGCAGCATCTTCTGCCGCTCCAGCCACTCCGACCACGCCGCCTTGGAGACGTTCTTGTAGATCTTCTGCCCGAACTCCGAGTCGAAGGGCGGCTCATCCAGGCCCTCCATCTCACGCTGGTAACGAACACAAAAAACCGTATGCGCCATACTTGGTGCTCCCGTCCTTCATTTTAGGAGATGTTGGGGAACCGGATCGGCTCCCGAATTCGCATGGGGCTCCTCACCCCATGAACATGCCGCCGTTCACATCCAGCACGTGTCCCGTGATGTAAGCCGCCGCATCCGATGCCAGGAACGCCACCGCCTGCGCGATCTCCACATCCGTTCCCGCCCGGCCCAGCGGAATCGTGGCCATCATGGCCGCGCGCTGCTTCTCGTCCAGCACCGCCGTCATCGGCGTCTCGATATAGCCCGGAGCCACCGCGTTTACCGTGATCCCCCGCGAAGCCACCTCCCGCGCCATCGAGCGCGTCATGCCGATTAGCCCCGCCTTCGACGCCGCGTAGTTCACCTGCCCGGCCTGTCCGGTGCGTCCCACCACGCTCGAGATGTTCACGATCCGCCCCCAGCGGTTCTTGAGCATCGGACTCAGCACCGCCTGCGACAGCAGAAATGCCCCGGTCAGGTTGGTGCCCAGCACGTCATCCCAATCGGCGCGCTTCATGCGCAGCATCAGCCCGTCCCGGGTGATACCCGCATTGTTCACCAGGATCTCCACCTTGCCGAAGCGCTCCAGCACCGCCTTGGCAGCGTTCTTGATGGACTCCTCACTGGCGATATCCAGCGCGAAAGCCGCGGCCGTCCCGCCGGCCGCCTCTATCTCGCCTACCGCCTCGGCCAGCTTTGCCTCGTTGCGCGCCGCCAGCGCCACCGTTGCTCCGGCCCGCGCCAGTTCCACCGCGCAGGCGCGCCCTATCCCCTGCGAAGCCCCGGTCACCAGGGCGATGCGTCCCTCTAAACCTGCCATCTCAGACATTTACCTCTGGAGAAGATTATAGAGAGGCAGGTCGCCGCGGAACCGTGTGCAGAGACGGTGCACGGTTCACGAACCACAAATCAAGGTCTACTGCCCACTGCTCACTGTCCACTGCCCACAGAGAACTTCCCTCACCCCAGCGGCGCAGCCACCGCCGCCACCGGCCGCCGCGCCAGAACCGGGCGCATCAGCTCCGGAGGCCAGATGTACACCGCCATGCGCCGCGAGTAGTGCAGCACCGGCTCGGGCTCCTGTAGCTCCAGCCCGATCGAGGCCGGAAGATCGTTCCGTTCGATCTCCGCCTCCGCCTCCTCGAGCGGCCAGGGAATGTAGTGCAGGCTGGCCCGGATCGGCTGGCCTGCCTGGTTGGCGCTGAACAGCCAGGAGCGCTCGGTAATGAAGTACTCGAACGACCCTGGCCGCATCTCCACCGTGCGGCAGGTCGGTCCCAGCCCGCGATAGCGCGCCTTGAAGATCACCTCGCGGTGCGCCATGCGCCGCCGGCTGAAGATCGCAAACTCCCGCTCTGACCTCGCCTCCAGGCGCATCTCCGCCCAGTGGTAGGGCAGATGGTACAGCGTGCGCGCCACTCCGACCGCCAGCAGATTGCTGGCATCCATTGAGAAGCAATACACGCCCGGCGTGCCCGTGAACCGGTCGCGGACGTAGGTACGCAAAGTGAGATCGGGAAAGCTGCGCACGCCGGGCAAGCTGGGGACATTGCGAACCTTCACCCGGTCCAGCCAGAACGGCACCGCCCCGAGCCATCCCTTGCCCTGATATGTATCTACCTCAAGCCAATCGGGCAGAAGAGGCGCCAGTCTGGGCGGGGAGAACGCCCAGTGCGCAAACAGGAGATCGTTCCAGCGCTGGCTGATTGCCCAGCGCCCGACTGGCAGCGGCCGCGGCCGCTGCGAGCTTCGAAACAGATACTCCTGCACAGCCCCTCCCTGAATTCCGGGTACTCTGCGATGCCGGTCGCCCACTTGCACGCGCTCGGGGATGCGCCTTTCGGGGGCCTTCTTTGGCCGGACGTCGTTCGGGGCCTTCGCGCCCCGCTCCCCCCAGTCAATGCCTATTACTTTAGACGACTCGAAGCGGAGCAGTGTAGGCCTGCCGGCACAGCTGCCCACCGGCACACCGTTCCTGCCAACCTGCCGGGCCTGCTTGTGGGCCGCGGTTTCCACCTGATCGCATGCGAACTCCGTGGTTCACGCAGCCTCGGCCGGGCTGCCGCTTCTCAGGCGAAAGGCCGGAACCGGCGTCGCCGGACCGGCAATCTGCATGGGCCGCCGCGCGCCGGCAATTCCTCCGGCTCGGTACCCTGCCTCCATGCCGTATTCTGGTCGCGGAACCCGCGCCATGTCCAGCAAATCTTTTGATCCGTCCGCCCCGACTGCCTCCGCCGCCCCCACTGACGTCTTCGCCGTCCACGGCGCCGACCCCGAAGTCCTGGCCTTCGCCATGGCCAAGTACTCGCGTTCCGCCCTCTCCATGCGCGAATCGCTGCGCGAGATCAGCTCCCAGCGCGCCGAGCAGTTTCTCAATACCTTCTATTTCCAGTACGGACACCGCTCCATCGCAGACCTGGCCCACATTGCCTTCGCCATCGAGCGGCTCAGCCTGCTGGCTGCCATCGTGCTGGTTGACGAGCAGCGCTGGGACGGACAGGAACGCTCCACCCGCTACCAGGATTTCCTGAAGTCCGGCTGGTTCTCTCCTGATTTTGGCACCGATGACGCATCCGCCAAGCTCTACCGCGAGACCATCGAGAATCTCTACGCCGCCTACAGCCGCACCACCGCTGCCGTCCTGGAGGTCCTGCGCCGCCGCGTACAGCGCCCGTAAGAGATTAAACCCGAAGCCTATGAGCGCACCCTGCGCGCCCGCGCCTTTGACGTCGCCCGCTACCTGCTGCCCCTGGCCACCAACACCTCGCTCGGCCAGATCGTCAGCGCCCGCACCCTCGAGACCCAGGTCTCGCGCCTCCTCTCCCACCCCGCCGCCGAGATTCGCGCCCTCGGCGAAAAACTCCGCGACGCCGCCACCGGCCCCGCCTGGAACATCAATGCCCAGACCGCCCAGGCCTTCGTCGACAAGCTGGCGGAGTTCGAGAGGCAGAACGGGATCGGCTCCGGAGGTGGTGGAGAGTCATTGACATTGGCTGCCTCGGCTGAAGATCTGCCTACCCTCGCCGCCGAGGCCGCAAGCCTCCTCACCCGCGAGGTCCGCACCGCACCCACGCTCGTCAAATACGCACAGCCCAATCCCTACGAAATCGAAACCCGCCGCCAACTCGCTCAAGCGGCCGCCGAACTTCTTGCCAGCCACCCCATCGCCTCAGCGCCCCTGGTTGACCTCGTCGAGCGCACTGAGACTCTTGAGGTCGAGCTGGCCGCCACCCTCCTCTACTCGGCCAGTCACCATCCCTACCGGCAAATCCGCGATCTCGCGGCATCCCTGCCTGCCTCTCAGATTGAAGAGATCATCGAGCTGGGCCTCAGCCGCCGCGGCCGCCATGATGAATTGCTCCGTGCCTTCCACGCCGGCGCCGCCCTCCGCTTTGACATCCTCATGGATATCGGCGGCTTCCGCGATATGCACCGCCACCGCCGCTGCACCCAGATCATCCAGGGCTTCACCACCGCTCACGGCTTCGAGTTGCCCGGCTCCGGCGACCTGCCCGCGGACATCGACATCCTCGCCGAGGCCGGCATCCTCGAAGATTTCTGCTCGACGATCGAAAGTGCCCATCGCGCCAGCCAGCGCATCGCCGCTGGCTCCGCGCCCGAGCCCGTCGAGTCCGCGCTCTACCTCCTGCCGTTGGCCACGCGCATCCGTAGCCTCTTCAAAATGGACTTCGCCGAGGCCCAGTACATCACCGAATTGCGCTCCGCCCCCGCCGGCCACTTCAGCTACCGCCGCGTCGCCTGGGAGATGTTCCTGGCACTCCAGCGCCAGCACCCCTCCCTCGCCAGGCACATCCGCGTCACCGACTTCACCCAGCCCATCGACATCCTCAAGCGCTGAGCAATCCTCAAACGGTGAGCAATCCTCAAACGCTGAGCGGCCTCGCCAACCAACAACAACAACCTCCCGGAGGAGGAACAGGACGATCGCCCAGGACAATGGCTCCGGAAGCGGACGCAATCCTGTCCAGTTCGCGCTAGTCTAGTGTCCTGAGTCAGAGATTCGTTCACAAATGCGTTCGATCTTCCTGAGGATCAGATCTGCGTCAGCATGCCACTGGAAGGGCTTGGGATTACGGTTGCGCTGGTCG
>JAJZCY010000072.1 GCA_021828835.1 Acidobacteriota bacterium
CGGGGGTCGGCGGTCCACGGAGCCGAAGTTCCCCTGCCCGTCCACCAGCGGATAGCGCAGCGAGAAGGGCTGCGCCATGCGCACCAGCGTGTCGTAGATGGCGGAGTCGCCGTGGGGATGGTAAACACCCATGGCCTGGCCGACAACCTTGGCGCACTTGGTGTACTTCTTGTTGTGCTCCAGGCCCATCTCGCTCATGGTGTAGAGCACGCGGCGATGCACCGGCTTGAGGCCGTCGCGCGCGTCGGGCAGCGCTCGCCCGATGATGACGCTCATCGAGTAGTCGAGATACGAGCGGCGCATCTCCTCTTCAATGTTGATGGGAATGAGGTTGGAGGCGCCCGGAGGCGTACCGCCGTCGAGAGGGAGCTGTGGATTCTGATCGTCTGCCATAGATTTCCAATGCCCGGAGGAGGACGGCGAAATGTCCGGAGAAAGCGGGGCCGGATCCGCGGGCTACTGTTCTATTTTAGCTGCCGGAAGGGGTATCCGGCAAGGCGGAAAGCGCAAAACAAACCCTTGTTTTGCTTGAACTTACCGAAGGTCTAACGGGGGTGCCGCGCGACTTTCCCGAATCGGCGAACGGTCCACCTCCGGTATTGACAAGCGGTTCGCACCGGGCCTATTGTGTGGAGGTTTTTGGGCGTTAGAAAGGAAAGCAAGCAATGGTCGCATATTTTCAGCTTCAACCATCGGAAGCAGAGCTTCAGGAACTTGCAGACGAATACTGGCAGCGGTCTGGCGACCGGGAACGGGAGTTGGAGAAGGCAGCCTTCGAAGCGGGAGAGGCGATCAGAAAAGGTGAGTACACGCTGGCAAATCTGGAGGCGATCGTGCGCTGGAAGTCGGAGTGCGCGGTCCAGTACCTGATCACCAACAGCAATGGGAACATTCGCAAGGCGCTGGCCATAGCGGCGACCCCCGAGACCTCCACCGGCGAGGCGGTGAAGGCCCTGCTGGAGCTACAGGGCATCGATATCCCGCTGGCGTCGGCGATTCTGACCGCTATCTTCCCGGAACGTTATAGCGTCCTGGACTTTCGCGCGCTGGAGGCGCTGGGCCACGCGCGCCACGATGTGCATTTTTACGAGGAGTATTTGGCTTTCTGCAAGCGCCTGGCAGAGAGCAATATCGTGAAGCCGCAGAGCAATTTGCCCGGAGCCGCGCCGTTGCGCACGCTGGATCGGGCGCTGTGGGAGTGGTCGCGGAAATACTCGGGGTGAGAGAGGCAGGGAACGAGGGAACAAGGGAACAAAAAAGCAGGATGCTGACCTGCTGACTTGCTCCCTCGCTCCCTTGCTACAATCCCCTGGTGAGCAACTCGTTTGAAATTGGCCCGGTACAGGTGGGCGCAGGGCGGCTCTTCCTCATCGCCGGCCCCTGCGTCATCGAGAGCGAGTACCACGCGCGCAAGATGGCCGATGCCATCCAGAAGGTCACCGCCGAGCTAGGCGTACCGTTCATCTTCAAAGCCAGCTACGACAAGGCGAACCGGACCAGCGTGAAGAGCTATCGCGGTCCCGGCCTGCTCGAGGGCACGCGTATCCTCGGCCGCATCGCCCGGGAGACGGGCCTGCCGGTGCTGACGGACGTGCACGAGCCGGCTCAGTGCGAGGTCGCCGCCGAGGCCGCCGACGTGCTCCAGATCCCCGCCTTCCTCTGCCGGCAGACCGACCTGCTGCTTGCCGCCGGCAAAACCGGCAGGGCGGTGAACATCAAGAAGGGCCAGTTCGTCGCTCCCTGGGATATGCGCTACTCGGCCGAGAAGGTCCGTTCCACCGGGAACGAACGCGTCTTCCTGACCGAACGCGGAGCGAGCTTCGGCTACAACAATCTGGTGGTGGATTTCCGGTCGCTGCCCTATATGCGGCAACTGGCGCCGGTGGTGTTCGACGGGACGCACGCGGTACAGCAGCCTTCCGCGTCGGAGGGCACAAGCGGCGGCCAGCCGGAGTTCATTCCCACGCTGGTGCGCGCCGCGGTGGCTGCGGGAGTGGATGGCGTTTTTCTTGAGGTCCACGACGATCCGCCGAATGCAAAGTCAGACGGCGCCAATGCGCTGGATCTGAAGCTGCTCAAGCCGCTGCTGGAAAAGCTGCTGGCCATTCATGCGGTGGTGAATGCGTAGGCTGTTCTCGCAGCCATCTATTTCTCAGTAATCCACCTTGGTGGCGGATTTCAGCCACGCCTCGAAACTGGCCTGGGCCTCTTCGCCGAGCAACTGCGTGCTGGGCACTTTGCGCAGCGCGTGGGTCTTGCGCAATTCCTCATACAGGAAGGCGTCATCGAAACCGGCCCGCGCGGCATCGGCAGCAGTGGCGCCATAATAGATGGCATCGATGCGCGCCCAGTAGGCTGCGGACAGGCACATGGGGCAAGGCTCGCAGCTTGTGTAGAGCTCGCATCCTGCCAGCGTAAAGCTGTTCAGCGCCCGGGCGGCGGCGCGGATGGCGTTGACCTCGGCATGGGCGGTGGGATCGTTGGTGAGGGTCACCGAGTTCGCAGCCTCGCTCACAATCGCACCGTCGCGTGCGATCACCGCGCCGAAGGGCCCGCCACGTCCCTGCTCCACATTGGCGGTGGCCAGGGCGATGGCGCGACGCAGAAACTCCGGATTGGGCCGGCCGCCCATTGATTTCCCTCCGCAGAAAAATTGAAGTGAAAAAGCACGTTCAGTATGTCACAGCGCCGAGAGATAGGAGCGCTGGGCGGGAGACTGAGGCCGCCGCCCATGAGCGGCGCCGCAAGGCCATCCAGGCCAACTGCGGGACCACACTCTGAGAAGCGCGAACTAGCTCCCGGTGGAGTTGTCCTGCTGGAGGGGAGCTGAACCGTTGTCTTTCGGCGTGTTGTCCAGCTCCGTGACTGGAAGCGCAGCGGCAGGCGCAGCCGAATCATGGGATGCAGCGCCGGAGGAGTTGTTGGCCGCCGTCTTGGTGGCTGGCGCTCCCTTGTAGCCCGGCATGTAGTTCGGGTAAACGGTGATGTGGAAGCAGGACTGATGGAACTCCTCTTCTACATCGATCTTGCCGGCCTGTTCGAGGGTCAGCAGGTTGATGCGCATCCAGGCCATCTCGCGGCGCGAGAGGCCGTGCTTGCCGATGTCGATGGTGGCGCCCATCATGTGGGGGCTGAAGATGTCGCCGTTGGCCGGCGCGGCGTTGCCGTTGATGCGCTCCAGACGCGCCTGGTAGCTGGCTGGGCGCACTGCCGAGGTGACCTCCAGCGGACCGTGGAAGAGGGCTTCGTGCGCCTGCGCCAGGTCGGTTAGAAACTGTGCCGTCCAGGGGCGGACATAGCGGTGGTTCGCCTTGAGGTTGCCGTTGACGGTCAGCCCGGTGGAAACCGGGATGGGAACCAGCAGCTTCTGCTGGATGCTGGCGGAGAGCTGCGCCTCGGTTTCGATGCGCTTGAGGCCGGCTGCCTCGAGGCGGTCATCCTGCCGCTGGAGCAGTTCGAGCGAACCGCGCAGGGGCACGGGCATATCGCGCCAGCCGATGTGCAGGGCCACGGATTCCGAGAAGGGACGGAGATTGGCGGTGTTCGCGTTGAATACGGCGGTGCTGGGCGCGGCGACGGCCTGCTCGCGCTCCATGGGGGAGAAACGGCGCAGGTGCACGGTGTCGCGGGAGAGATGCGCGCGGCCGAATCGGCGCCGGCGCTCGTAGCGAATGCGCTCGCGCTCGGCCCACTCGCGACGGGCCCGCCGCCGCGCCTCTGCCCGGCGCAAAGCTGCCGAAGAGGTGCGGTGATGGGTTGTGGAGACAGCACGCGTTCTGACCGCCGTGCGTGTCCTGGTGGTGTGCGCCGCATGGGTCCGGGTGGCAGGCCGCTTGCGGGCGACAACGTGCTTGCGCTCGCGGTGATGAACCGCGACGCGCGCAGTCGCGCTTTTGTGGCTTGCGTGCAGGTGTCTGCCGGTTGCTCCCCAAGCCAGGGCGGCAACGGAAAAGACAAGCGCTACAACGAGATTTCGAGTCCGGCACACGGAAAGAAGTGCGGACGTCCAGAGCAGCTTCAGTGTACGGCGGGCGCGGGGGCGACGCGAGTACCTAGCCGGGTTCGAGAGTGTCTGATAAAGAGCAAGCATCCAGATACAGCCGGCGTTGAGCCCGCAGATTTCAGTTTGCCTGTTTCTGTGCAGCTTGTCACCTGCTCGACAGGTCAGTTTTCCACCGGACGCGTCTGGGCTTCGGGAGAGCTAGCTTGAGGGGCGGGGCGGTGTGGGCCGGGAGGCCCACACCACAGCCGACCTGGAGGCCGGCGCTATCTAGGCGCTACCTAATGGGTTCAGCGCTGCTTAGGAACTCGGGGGCCTTTTTCCCCTGGGCTTGGCGTGACCCAGCATGTAGGTGGTGGCGGCTTGAATTTCGGGAACGGTAACGTCCTCCACCACGCCGGCATCGCCGATGCCGACAGGCAGCACGAAGCGCCGCACGCCGCCGACGTTCTTCTTGTCGCCGCCCGTTGCGGCCAGCACCCGGGCTGGGCGGACACTGAGCGCCGGCAGCGGGCCGTAATGATAGATCAGCTTCTCGAGCCGCTCCTGCTGTCCGGCAGTGATGGTTCCCCGCTTGCGCGCCAGGAAAAGCGCCGCGATCATGCCCCAGGCCACCGCCTCGCCGTGCAGGATGGCCTTGTAACCCGTGGCCTGCTCCAGGGCGTGGCCGATGGTGTGGCCGAAGTTGAGGATCATGCGCAGACCGCTCTCGCGCTCATCTTTGTTGACCACCTGCGCCTTCATGCGGATGGAGGCGGCAATGACCTTCTCCAGCGCTGCCGGGTCGCGCCGCAATATCGCGTCGGCCTTCTCTTCCATGAAGCGCACCAGGGCGCGATCGCGGATGATACCCGCCTTGACGCTCTCCATGAGGCCGGCGCGCAGTTCGCGTTCGGGCAAGGTGGCCAGCACGCCGATATCCGCGAACACCGCGGAGGGATGGTGGAAGGCGCCGACCAGATTCTTGCCCTCGGGCAGGTTCACGCCGGTCTTGCCGCCCACGCTGGAATCCACCTGCGACAGAAACGTAGTGGGCACCTGCACGTAGCGGATGCCGCGCATGAAGGTCGAGGCCACAAAGCCGCCCACGTCGCCGACGATGCCGCCGCCGAAGGCAATCAGCAGGGAGCCGCGGTCGCCGCCCGCGCGCACCATCTGCCGCAACAGCTTTTCAACGCTGGCGACGGTCTTGTGCTTTTCGCCGGGCTCCAGAAACAGCGTTACCGGTGGCTCGGGGAAGGACTCCAGAAAGCGCTCGGCCCACAAGGCCCATATCTCGGGGGAGGTAACAACAAACACACGGCGCGGTAAACGGCCGATGGCCTTTTGCATGCGTGGGGCCAGCGACGTCAGCAGTCCACTGCCGGCGAACACGTCATAACGCGCCGAAGGTGTAGCGACATGAATGGTCTGCACAGTACTTCCATGCTAAAGCACGGTGCCTTATCCGCCATTCACCCAGGCAGCCGCCTGTTCCGCCTCTCCGGCGGCGAAGTAGCGAACCTCGGCGGGCGTAAATGGCTTGGCAAAGCTGGCGATCGCCTGCTGCCAGCGCGTGTCGCCAATCACCGCCAGCCGCTCCATCTCGTTCAAATGTTTGGCGTCGAATTTGATCTCCTGCCACAGAGCGCCGGCATCCCAGCCCTCGAAGCGGGTCATGTCGAGCAGTACGCGCAGCTTGCCGTGAGCCTTCGCCAGGCGGGAAAACTCGATGACCAAGGGGCGGTAGTCCTCTTTCTGTAATCGTCCGATCAGCTTCACATCGAAGACCTTGCCGCCGTTTTGGTCACGCATCTCAATGGGCATAGCCGCTTTCCTCCCGACTGCTCAAAGGCTAGGATGCGGCAAAGCGATCAGGATTACCGGTTCGCCCTGCAACGCAGGCATTCCGGCGCAGGCGCAAAAAGCCCGCTGGTGTTCCCGAAACCAGCTATGATAAGACGCCATCTAAGCGGACAGAAGGGGCGCTATGCACCGGCGTGGTCTTCCCATCGGCCGTATCTTCGGCATCTCCATTGACTTGGACTATTCGTGGTTCCTGATCGTGGCCCTGCTGGCCTGGATGCTGGCGGTAGGCTATTTCCCCGCCCAATACCGCGGCTGGAGCACAGGCGAGTACTGGGCGATGGGGATCATCACCGCCGTGCTGCTGTTTGTGAGCGTGCTGATTCACGAGCTGGCGCACTCGCTGGTGGCCAAGCACTACGGCATCCCGGTGCCGCGGATCACTCTCTTCCTGTTTGGCGGCGTCTCGCAGATCGGCGCTGAGCCGCCCGCGCCCGCAGTGGAGTTCTGGATCGCGATTGTGGGTCCGCTCACCAGCTTCGCGCTGGCTGCGCTCTGCTGGGAGATCGAGCCTTTGCTCAGCGTGGGCCCCGGACTCGCGCTCGCGCAGTATCTGGCCTGGATCAATCTGTTTCTGGGACTGTTCAATCTCATCCCCGGGTTTCCGCTGGACGGCGGCCGGGTGCTGCGCTCCATCGTCTGGCGCAGCACGCGCAGCTACCATCGGGCCACGCTCATCGCCGGCGCCACCGGCCGCTTCTTCGGGTTCCTGCTCATCTTCTGGGGGGTGTGGACGGCCTTCACCGGCAACATCGGCAACGGCATCTGGATCGCCATCATCGGCTGGTTCCTGGAGAGCGCCGCTTCGAGCTACGTGCAGCAGGAGACCTTCCGCAATCTGCTGGAGGGTCATCGCGTAGCCGAGGCCATGCAGCGCAACTTTGTGCAGGCCCCCGGCGAAGAGAGCCTGGAAGAGCTGGTGGAGCATGATCTGGCTCCCGCGCACGCGACCTATGCGGTGGTGACGCGGTTCGGCGCGCCCGCCGGCCTGGTCACGGTCGACGCCATTCGCGAGGTGCCGCGCCAGGAGTGGCCGATGACGCCGGCCACGCAGATCATGACCCCGCTCGACAAGCTCGACACCACACAACCCAACGCCATCCTGTGGTCGGCGCTCGAAAAGATGGGCCGCGACGGCGTAGACCAGCTCCCCGTCATCGACGGCAACGGCGTGGTGGGCGTGCTCTCACGCGAAGACATCGTGCACTATCTTGCAGGCCTGCGCGTGCTATCAGCGTAGCCCGCCGGTCTCTGCATTTTTCCCCGGAGAGGAGAGTTTGAATGGCAAATCCGCGTAAGAGGTTTCCTTTTTGGATTCCTTCGCTCATCATTGCTGCGCTGGTCTTTGGAGGCTTGCTGCGCAGCGGAGTCATCACCCTGCCCGGCTACACCGTGCATGCCGCGCCCCAGGTTCCGGTGAACGTTGTGCAGAATGCCGCGCCCGTGCCGCTGGGGAACTTCAAGAACGGCTTCGCATCGATCATCGGCCCGGCCCTGCCTGCGGTGGTCAATGTCTCGTCCACGAAGGTGGTCAAGCAGAAGGCCGCGCCCAACATCTTCGCCGATCCCTTCTTCCGGCAGTTTTTCGGCGGGCAAGTTCCGCAACAGCAGCAACCGCAGTCGGAACAGGAACATAGCCTGGGCTCGGGCGTGATCGTGAATCCCGACGGCTACATCCTGACCAATAACCACGTGGTGGCAGGGGCTTCGGATGTGGAGGTGTTCACGCAGAACCGCAAGAAGTACAAAGCCAAGGTGATCGGTACCGATCCGCGCACCGATATCGCCGTGTTGAAGATCGACGCAACCGGCCTGCCCACACTGAGCATGGGCGATGCTTCCAAGCTGAAGGTGGGCGACCTGGTCTTCGCCATCGGGGATCCGTTCGGCATCGGCGAAACCGCGACCATGGGCATCGTCAGCGCCACCGGCCGCGCGCTGGGCGGCGCCATCGAGCACTACGAGGACTTCATCCAGACAGATGCCGCCATCAACCCCGGCAACTCCGGCGGCGCGCTCATCGACGCGCATGGCGATCTCATCGGCATCAATACCGCGATCCTCTCCGGCGGCGGCGGCAATGAGGGCGTAGGCTTCGCTATTCCCGTGAACCTGGCGCACGACATCATGAACCAGATCGTGGAGCACGGCAAGGTGATTCGCGGTTATCTTGGCGTCACCATCCAGGCCGTGAACCCGGACATGGCGAAAGCCTTCGGCTTGAGCCAGGGCGGCGGCGCGTTGATTGGCGATGTGAGCCCCGGCGGCCCCGGAGCCAAGGCGGGCCTGCAACGCGGCGACATTGTGCAGCAGTTGAACGGAAAGCCGGTAACCGGTCCCGACGATCTGAGCCTGCGCATCTCGGAGATGGCGCCTGGTTCTGTGGCGCACATGCAGGTCTTCCGTAACGGCAAGAGCATGAACCTCGACGTCACGCTGGGCACGTTCCCGGAGAAGGGCCAGCCCGGCCAGCCCACCCCCGGCGCGGCCGCGGCGCTGAAGGGCTTGCAGGTGCAGAACCTGGACGATAATCTGCGCCAGCAGCTCGGTCTGCCCGGCGGGACCTTCGGCGTGGTAGTGACCGGTGTGGATCCCAGCAGCGGAGCAGCGGCCGCGGGCATCCAGCAGGGCGATGTCATTCAGGAAGTGGATCACAAGCCGGTGCACAACGTGCAGGAGTTCCAGAGCGCGATCGCCGGTCTGGCGAACCAGCCCATTCTGCTGCTGGTGAATCACAGCGGCACCACCCATTACGTCGTTGTTGAGCCACAGCCGTGAGCGCGCTGCGGTTGGCTTCCCGCAAGACGGCGGTATGACAAGCACCAAGGGCGAGGACTGCTCCCACAGTTCTCGCCTTTCTTTTGACGGCACGGAAGCAGATTAGAGCCGGGACAGAGCAACGCGGTTGGAGTTCACGCCTTCTTACGGAAAGTTCGAAAATACGGCACGTCGAAGGGATGATCTTCGCCATGGTGAATTCGAAAAGCAAGGACAATCAGCGCAGCCATTCGGGCCGCAGCAGCGAAGCGGCCAAGGCCAGCCCCACGGGCCCCACTCCGGCTTCGATCAGCTATCCGACCTCGGCGGGGAACTCGCCCGACAACTCGGTCGCATCCTCGGGGCCGGCCGTCCGCGCTACCACTTCGAACGAGGTCCACCGCAGTCCTTCGAATGCAAACAGCAAGGTCACCGACATCGAGCGTTATCGAAGCAAGCCGCTCAAGAGCAACTCTGTGGAAGCGGCGAATGCAGACCAGACAGGGACGAAACACACCCAGCGCAGCAGCCACGGCGAGACGCGGCGGCGCAGGGCGTCCTGAGATGCTGGCTTCCCAGGTCCCTGCGGGGACTTGGGAAGGCCGTTTTGTTACGCGGCGAACTTCTGGGCATCAGCGCGGCGCAGTTCCAGGCCGTTGCCGGGGCGGGAGAGATCGGGGCGCAAGCGGCCGTCCTTCAAGAGCGGCAGGCCATCAAAGAACATGCGCTCGATGCGCACGTGATCGTGGAAATATTCCCCCTCGGTGAACGGAATCGCCGCGCAGGCGGGATGCACGTGCAGCATGGGTGCGGTATGCGAGGAGAGCGGCAGGTTGTAGGCCACGCACAGGGCAGCCACCTGCATGAAAGCGGTCACGCCGCCGCAGCGCGTGATGTCGGCTTGCAGCACGTCGACCGCTCCTGCGGAGAGCATGCGCAGAAAGTAGAAGGGGCTGTAGGCGTACTCGCCGGCGGCGATGTCGATCCGCGATGAGGCGTGCTCGCGCACAAAGCGCAATCCATCCAGATCGTCGGAGGAGACCGGCTCCTCAAACCAGCGAATATCAAAGGCCTCCAGCACCTGCATCTGGGCCAGCGCCTGGCGCGGCGCATAGGCACCGTTGGCGTCCACGTAGAGCTTCACGTCCGGACCGATGGCCTTGCGCGCGGCGCGCACCCGCTCCGGATCGCGCTGCGGATCGCGGCCGATCTTCATCTTCACCGCGCCCATTCCCTCCCCTGCCCAGCCGGAGAGCTGCTTGCACAACTGCCGGTCTGAGTAGGAGGTGAAGCCGCCGCTGCCGTACATGGCGGCTGCTTGATGCACCTGCCCCAACAGTTTCACCAGCGGCAGCCCCAGAAGCCGCGCCTTCAGATCCCAGAGGGCGCAGTCCACCGCAGAGATGCCCATCGAGCAGATGCCCGGCCGGCCGAGGTTGCGGATCTTCCTCCACATCTCCATGTAG
Source organism: Acidobacteriota bacterium (assembly GCA_021828835.1). Taxonomy (GTDB): domain Bacteria; phylum Acidobacteriota; class Terriglobia; order Terriglobales; family Acidobacteriaceae; genus Telmatobacter. The sequence continues at coordinate 10,069 of JAJZCY010000072.1, forward strand.
GCGTCCTGCGGCGCGAGCGCGCTCTTGCCCTGCACCGCCTTCTGCAAGAGACTGGTAATCAATTCGGCCGTGGCCGTGTCTGCATAGGTATATCCGATGCCCTGCTGCCCTGCGGCATGAGCCGTCACGATCACGATGGTGGTATGGTCCCAGGACAAAGTGCCGTCCGACTCCGGCGCATCGGTGGGAACGGTGAAGGTGGAGACGTCGAGCCGGTCGATCACGGGATCGGAGGATGGTTCTTCAAGTTTGCTGCGCACCGAGACACCGCCAGGAGCGCAGAAGCGCCCTGGAGGTTGGGATGAGCGGGAGGAGATTGCGGTTGGCAAGCGGCTTGCTGGAGCAAGGCGCCTCAGTCGCCGAACTCAAGCTCGTCGAGGCGGCGCCACTTGTAGAAGGCGATCGAGCCGATCCAGCTCAATGCGAAGAGACCGACGATACAGTAACCGAGCATGCCGAAGTCTTCGTTGAGCCAGCGCACCTGATCCCAGAAGAAGCCGCTGAGGCCAAGTTGGCCGGCCAGCAGGCCCAGCGCCTCGATGCCGCCCACCACGATAGCCACCAGCGCCGAGACGAAGGTGATGGTGAGGTTGTAGTAGAGCTTGCGCACGGGCTTCACGAAGGCCCATCCGTAGGCGCCCAGCATGAGGATGTTGTCGGTAGTGTCGATGAGCGACATGCCGGCTGCAAAGAGCACCGGGAAGGCAAGGATCGACCACAGCGGCAGCCCCTTCGAAGCTTCTGCCGCGGAGATGCCGAGCACGCCGATCTCCGTGGCCGTGTCGAAGCCGAGGCCGAAGAGCACGCCCAGCGGATACATGTGCCAGCTGCGCCGGATCATGGCGAACATGGGCCGGAAGATGCGCGCCAGAAAGCCGCGGTCGGCCAGCAGCATGTCGAAGTCTTCCTCCACATACGGCTCGCCATTACGCACGCGCACGAATGCGCGATAGATGGAGCGCAGCACCAGCAGGTTGAGGACTGCGATGGCGAACAGGAAGAGGCAGGAGACCAGGGTGCCGACCACGCCGCCGATGGAACGGGCTGCGTCCATGCGGTGCTGAAGGGCCAAGGCGGTGGCGGCAATGGCCACCGAGCCGACCACCACAATGGTGGAGTGGCCGAGCGAAAACATCAGGCCCACGCCGACAGGGCGCTTGCCCTCCTGCATGAGCTTGCGGGTGACGTTGTCGATGGCAGCAATGTGGTCGGCGTCCACCGCATGGCGCAGGCCGAAGCTGTAGGCCAGCAGCGAGGTTCCGAGCAGCAGCGGGTAATGGCGAAAGGCGAGAACCGCCCAGATCCAGGCGGCAAGGTTGAAAGCGAAGAGGAGCGCGTAGATGGCGACGATCTTGTGACGCAGGTGGGAAGGGGCGTCATTGAAGATTGCCGAGAAGCGCATGCGCGAAGGGGGAGCGGGCGTGTCCACCCATGCTTCGGTCGTGCCTGGCTGCCGGAAAGGCAATACCGTTCCTTTCGCGCCAGCAGCGCATCTCTCCAACGCGGGCGATGCGGCTGCTGTAGCTCTCATCATACTATTTTCAGAATCGCGCCACCAATGTGCGCGAGGACACCGGGGCTTCTGTCGCTGCTACGATTCGCCTGCCCTGGCGTTGCCCGGGATCCTCAGTCCGCGGCGCAGCCCGAGGCCTGTGCCGGCGGCTTTTCGATGACGAGCGCGCGGGCCACGAGAGAGAGGCCGAAGCCGACCAGCAGCGCCTTGATCATCAGTTCATGATCGTAGGTCCAGGAAAAGCCGGCCAGAATGGCAAAGACGCTGATGGGCAGCAGTTCTGAGGCAATGGCGATGAGCCAGCGCGGTTCCGCTGGCGTGCGCGGAAGCGTGCTGAGCAGCCGGGGCAGCAGGCGGGGCGTTGCCGCGGCATAGATGCAGTAACTCTCGCCCAATTCGGCAGAGAGGAATTTTTCCTCGGCCAGCACCAGGCGCAACAGAAAGATGGTAACCAAGGGAATCGCGAAGAGCGCGCCGGTGGGCGGCATGAGAAACGCGATGGCAGCCAGCATGCACCAGGCGCCGAGAAACAGTGGATTGCGCACGTAGCGGAAAGGGCCGGCGATGAGCAGCGCATCGGCCACCATACGGCTGCTGTTGACGCGCGCGGGGCCGAGATAGGCGGTGGCCCAAATGCGCAGCACCATGCCGAGGGCCGCCAGTACAGCACCCGCCGTGATCACTACCGGAGTGGCGTAGACAAAGCGCAGAATGCCGGTGCGGCTCAGCTCGAGCGCCATCCACTCCAGCAGCGAGACGCGCTTACCGAAGTCCAGCTCGGAGATCCACGGGGCCCAGAAGCCGATCACGACGAGGATCGTCATGAGCAGGCCGCGCAGCCGGTACTCGATCTTGCTTGCGTGCATGCTTCTCCTTCGAAGCTCCCGGCCAGGCGCAGCGGTGCGAGTGCCCATCGAAGCGGCAGGCGGAGTGGGGCGGGGCCTTTTCTAGATTAGCAATCGGGTGCGGCCCTGGGCATGGGCATCCTTGGGCACTGCAGCCGGCGGGGAGGCCGGCGTTGCTTGCAGAGGATTCAGTCGGCGGCCTGGACCGCGCCCAGACGCGCCAGATCGCTTCGCAGCGCGTCGCTGCCGGTATAGCGCAGGGCCACGATGCCGGCATCGCGCGCGCCGGTCACATTCTCCGGGCGATCGTCGATGAAGAGGATGCGCTCCGGAGGCCGTCCCAAAATATCGATGGCGCGCTGGTAGATGGCGAGATCGGGTTTGCGTAGGCCCAGGTAGCAGGAGGTGAGCGTCACCTCGAAGTAGCTGCGCAGCCCGAAGGCTTTGAGGCGGTACTCATTCAGCTCGCGGGCTTCGTTGTTGAGCGCGCCCACCAGGTACTGGCCCGAGGCCGCCAGTCCCTTGAGGATGCTCATAGCGCTGTCGGCGAGCAGCTTCGACTGATCTAGCATGCAGGTCACGAACTCGTCGCGCGAGAAACTGCGTGGCTCGTGGAAGACGACGAAGTCGAGATACGCGCCCATGGTCATGCCGCCGCGCTCCCACAGCTCCGCGATCTCGGCATGCCGCGCCTGAAAGGACGTCTCCTCCAACTGGAAGCGCTGCGCGGCCTCGGCGCGCTCGCGCACATCCCAGCTATTCGTCAGCAGCACGCCGCCGATGTCAAAGAGAATTACGTCGAAAGGCAGCATGGCGCATCTCCGCGTATTCCCCGCTCCCGGGGAGCAGTCGTTCAGCTTCAGTTAGATGCAACCTGGAAAGCCGGGCGTGCGCCTACCACCGTGCAATTTCAGGCTGGGTTGGAGGAACCGTCGCCGCAGGCGTACTTGGCTTCAATGGCCAGCACTTTTTTGAAGCGGCGCACAAAGCGCTCTTCGCTGGCGCCGAACTTGGCGCCCACAAAGGCACGCGCCAGCTCGAAGGCCAGCTCCGAGCCGATGATGCGGGCGCCCATCACCAGCACGTTCATATCATCGTGCTCCACGCCCTGGTGCGCGGAGTAGGTGTCGTGGCACATGCCCGCGCGGATGCCGGGAATCTTGTTGGCCGCCACGCAAACCCCTACGCCCGAGCCGCAGATGAGGATGCCGCGGGGGGCGTCGCCGCGGCGAATCGCCTCGCCCACCAGCACGGCAAAATCCGGATAGTCGGAGGGCTCGGCATTGAAGGCGCCGAGGTCGAGGATTTCATGGCCGGCCGCCTCCAGATAGGCGCGCACCTGCTCTTTCAACGCAAATCCCGCATGATCGGAACCGATCACCAGCTTCATGGGAAGAATCCTTTCCTGGGCGATGCCGGCGGAGTGAGCCGCGCTCCGGGAATGCCGGCGGGGCCAGCATTGCACAAAGTCGCAGTCACTCCGCAATTCCGCTTACTTCAGCAGCTCTTTTGCCTTGGCCGCTACATTGTCGCCGGTGAAGCCGAGCTTCTCCAGCGCCACGCTTCCCTTGGCGGATGCGCCGAAGCGATCGAGGCCGATGACTGCGCCGTTCTCGCCTACGTACTTCCACCAGCCCTGGGTAGCGCCGGCCTCGATGGCCAGCCGGGGCACGCCCTTGAGCAGCACGCTGGCCTTGTACTGAGCCGACTGCTCCTCGAAGAGCTTCCAGCTTGGGAAGCTGACCACACGCGCCCGGATGCCTTGCGCGGCGAGTTTTTTGGCGCCGTCGAGCGCGGTCCACAGCTCCGCGCCGGTGCCGATCAGGATCACCTGCGGGTCTTTTACGTCTTCCACCACGTAGGCGCCCTTGCTGACGCCCGCGAGAATGTCGTGGGTGGCGGGATCGAGTACGGGAATGTCCTGCCGGCTGAGGGCAAAGAAGCTCGCGCTCTTGCGCTCCAGAGCCAGCCGCCATGCGGCCGCGGTCTCGTTGGCGTCGGCGGGGCGGAAGTCGGTGAGATCGGGCACCGCGCGCAGCATCATGAGATGCTCTACCGGCTGGTGGGTGGGGCCGTCTTCGCCGAGCGCGATGGAGTCGTGCGTGAAGACAAAGATCGAGTGCACCTTCATGAGCGCGCCGAGCCGGATGGCCGGCTTCGCGTAATCGGAAAAGCAGAAGAACGTGGATCCGAAAGGGACCAGGCCGCCGTGGGCCGCCATGCCGTTCACAGCCGCGCACATGCCGAACTCGCGCACGCCGAAGTAGACGTTGCGCCCAGCCGGGTCCTCATGGAAGTTCGCGCCCGGCTTGAAGATGGTCTTGGTGGAAGCGGTAAGGTCGGCAGCGCCGCCGAAGAGCTCCGGCACCGCCTCGGCAATGGCGTTCATCACTGCGCCGCCGGCGTTGCGGGTGGCCACCGGCTTGTCCACCGGGAACGAGGGAATGGCCTTCTCCCAGCCGGCCTTCAGCTTCTGGCTTTGCGTGCGCTCGAACTCCGCGGCCAGTTCGGGATACTTGGCGCGATAGCTGTCGAAGAGCTTCTTCCACTCACCTTCGGCCTGGTTGCCGCGATCCACGGCCTGACGCCAGTTCTTCAGCGCCTCGTCGGGGATGTAGAAGCTCTTGTCTTCAGGGAATCCAAAGAAGCGCTTGGTGGCCGCAGCGGCTTCGGCGCCCATGGCTTCGCCATGCACCTTGTTGGTGCCGGCCTTGGGGCTGCCGTAACCGATCACTGTGCGAACAGCAATCAGCGAGGGCTTACCGGTCTCGGCCTTGGCCGCCTGGATGGCCTTCTCCAGAGCGTCGAGATCATTGCCGTCGGCGACGTGCTGCACATGCCAGTGGTACGACTTGAAGCGCTCCGGCACATTGTCGGAGTAGCTCAGCTCAGTGGGTCCATCGAGCGAGATCAGATTGTCGTCGTAGAGGAAGATCAGCTTGCCCAAGCCCAGCTTGCCGGCCAGCGCCGCAGCTTCGTGGGAGACGCCTTCCATCAGGTCGCCGTCGCCGCAGATGCCGTAGGTGTAATGGTCCACAATGTTGAAGCCGGGCTTGTTGTAGACGGCGGCCAGATGCTTCTCGGCCATCGCCATGCCCACCGCCATCGCAAATCCCTGGCCCAGGGGGCCGGTCGTGACTTCCACGCCATCAGCGTCGCCGCGCTCGGGGTGGCCGGGCGTCTTCGACTCCCACTGGCGAAAACCCTTCAGATCATCCAGGGTGAGCTTGTAGCCGGCCAGATGCAGCGAAGCATACAGCAGCGTGGAGGC
>JAJZCY010000073.1 GCA_021828835.1 Acidobacteriota bacterium
GACCGTGTAGAGGCCGCTGAAGACCATCGGTTTGATGTCTTCGAAGCCGGGCAGAGCGGAGGTGGCAGGCTGCTCGTCGCTCGTGACCGTGTCGCCAATCTTGGTGTCGGCGACATTCTTGATGGCAGCGGCGAAGAACCCGACCTCGCCGGCCGAGAGCTCGCCGATCTCCACCGGCTTGGGCATCAGCACGCCCATCGACTCGATGTCGTAGGCTTTGCCGTTTGACATGAAGCGGATGCGCTGGCCCTTGCGCAGCGTGCCCTGCATGATGCGCACCAGCACGACGACCCCGCGATAGGGATCAAACCAGGAATCGAAGATCAGTGCCTGCAGCGGCGCGTCGGGATCGCCCGTGGGCGGCGGCAGCCGGTGCACGATGGCCTCGAGCACCTCGGGCACGCCCTGGCCGGTCTTGGCGCTGACCGGGATGGCGTCGGTGGCGTCGAGGCCGACCGCCTGCTCGATGGCCTCCTGGGTGCGGACGATGTCGGCCGAGGGCAGGTCGATCTTGTTGATGACTGGAATGATCTCAAGGCCGTGATTGATGGCCAGATAGGCATTCGCAAGCGTCTGGGCCTCGACGCCCTGGCTGGCATCGACCACCAGCATCGCGCCCTCGCAGGAGGCCAGCGAGCGCGAGACCTCGTAGCTGAAATCGACGTGGCCGGGCGTATCGATGAGGTTGAGCTGGTAGGTGTTGCCGTCCTGCGCCTTGTACTTCATGCGCACGGCGTGGGCCTTGATGGTGATGCCGCGCTCCCGCTCCAGGTCCATGGCGTCGAGGACCTGGGCCTGCATCTCCCGGTCGCTGAGAGCGCCGGTCAGTTCGAGCAGACGGTCGCTCAGCGTCGACTTGCCGTGGTCGATGTGGGCAATGATGGCGAAGTTGCGAATGAAGCGGGAGTCCATGAGAAGCTTGCCGATCTAAAGGACTTAGCGCGCAAGGCGCGGCGGTCCTCCATGGCATAGCTTATCATCGCGCGGACGAGAAAGAACGGCTGGCCGGGCAGCCCAGCCGCCGGATCCGCGAGACGCCAGAGGGCCACACCGGGAGCAACGCCCCCTCTCGCCACCAGCCGGGGAAACCCACCACATTTTCCAGCATATGTATGAAAATAGACCATTTACCGTAATGGAATTCGCAAGTGTTTGAATCTAAATGGCTTCCGTTATAGGTGTTTGATTTAACAATACTTATCTCTGTGCCGCAATCCGGCGTAGCCGCAGGTGGCATTTTGAAGGTCGGCACTTTTGAAGCGAGCGTGTGCAGAGTTGCAGCGCGTGCAGAGAAACAGAAGGTGCGCCCGGCGAAGACAGTATGCGCCCTCCCGGGCAAACTCCTCGCAAGCGGTCGGAGAGCTCGATGACGAGGAAGCACCCAGGATTGGGCAGAGGACTCACTGCGCGGGCGCGCTGCTGGACGGGGCCGATCCGGAAGCGGACGAACCGGCTAAATAGCGCTGGCGGACGCGAATCCTGTATCTGGAGGGGCGAATCTCAGGGTCGGGTTGGAGCGACACGGAGATCGAATGCCATTTGCCATTGATTCTGGCGGGCGCGAATTCCAACTCATACTCGGCGTTGAGGTCTCGAAAAACCCGAGCGAAGCCGTTGCGATAGTTGTGCGCCTTGATGGCCACCACTTCGCCGCCCGTGGCCTTGGCCAGATAGGCCTCGTAGCGGTAGCGGTACATCTGGCTGCCGGGACTGAGGGGAATGCCGGTGGGCGCGTAAATCTTGAACATGGCCGCCATGGACCTGGAGAGGGCGCCATGGGGTTCCTCGAGCACGTCCACGAGCAGCCCGTCGCGTAGCAGTTCGTCCCTCTGCCGCCGGGCGCTCCAGATGAAATCCTTGGACAGGTCGTCCGAGAGAAGCACCACGACGGGAAGAAACCCGGGATCGCGGTGCGCGGCCCAGTCCTTTTCGATGATCTGAAGGCCTCCGCTCGGGCCCCAATCGACAAACGCGTGGCCGTAGGGATGCTTGACCTGCTCTCGATCGACCCACGCTGGAGTCACAGGCGATGTTGTGGATTGGGACGGATCACTGCCTGCTTTCCTGGCAGGCTTCTGCGCGGGGACATCGGGGTTGGCGAGCACCAGGCGGTGAATTGCCGCAAGCGCCGCCGCTCGCCCGGGCTGCGGCGAGAGCCAGAGAACGCTATCGATCATGCTGTAGGAGGCGACGCCCACCCAAGCCGAGTCCGGCAGAACCTTGAGGGCAGCCGGCATCTCGGCCTCGATGCGGGGCAGCGTCTTCTGGTCGATATAGTCGTTGCGGAAGAGCAGCCAGACCATCAAAGGCCGGGTGTGACCGGTGGGCTCGAAGTTGGTGAGGGCGGCCGGCTTTCCATCGTCGAGTATGCGAAAATCGGCTGCCCGAAGCCCGAGGACAGGCTTGCCGGTTTTGCGCTCGGTGACGCTGGTGGCGAGCTCAACGCGGGGGACCGAGATGCGATAGCCAGGGACCTGGGATGCTGCGGGCGAGGCCGCGGGCGCGGGATTGGACTGCACACCCGCAATCAGACACATACCGAGAATGGCAGCCAACATGGAGAGAGTTGCCCCTGTGTGCGCGTAGCTTACCACTCTCCGGCAGCGGTCCCCCACAACAAAATAACAGGCCGTGTTTCTGGCGCGGCGAGTGTGGAGCAATCAGCGAGGTGGGCGCCAATGCCGCCCGCCCGCGCGCCCGAAGCCGCGCATCGCGTATCATCGGAAGTAGTGCTTCTGCGGTCTTACAATTCTGCGGCTGGTTGCGTCTTTTCATGAGTATGCGTTGGTATCGGTTTCTGGCGCCCGGCTGTCTGCTGCTGGTTCTGCCTCTGGTTGGTTGTCCTTCCAAGCGGAACACCGCGGTCAAGCAGCCGCCCCAGGCTACCGCCCCCCCCATTCCTGCACCCGCCCCGGCGCCTGCGGCGACGCCGCAGCCCTCCGCCGCGCAGGAGCAGCAGGTGAATCTGCTGATTGCCGAAGTGGAGGCTGCCTACGGACGCGGCGACGCCGACTACCGCAAGGGCCAGCTCCCCGAGGCCAAGACCGAGTTCGATCACGCCGTCGACATGATGCTGAAGAGCGGCATCGACATCGAGTCCAACGCGCGCCTGCACGACGAGTTTGACAAGATTGTGGACCGCGTCAACGAGCTGGAGATGGAGGCGCTGAAGCAGGGCAACGGCTTCGTGCCCGCCGAAGAGCAGACACCGGCCGAGGCGGCCAGCGACGTGACCTTCGCCGTGGATCCCAACCTGGTCGCCAAGGCGCAGGCGGACCTGGCCACCACCAAGTCGGACCTGCCGCTGATGGTCAACGAATACGTGGCCAGCTTCATCAACTTCTTCGCCTACACCCAGAAGGGCCACTACACGCTGCTGCACTCGCTGGAGCGCGCCGGCCGCTACAAGCCGATGATCCAGCGCATTCTGGCCGAAGAGGGCGTGCCCCAGGACCTGATCTACCTGGCGGTAGCCGAGTCCGGCTTTCAGCCGCGGGCCGTGAACCGCCGCTCGCGCGCCGGCGGTATGTGGCAGTTCATGCCGTACGGCAATTACGGCCTTACCCGCAACGCCTATGTGGACGAGCGCTTCGATCCGGAGAAGTCGACGATCGCCTACGCCCGCTACATGAAGTTCCTGTATGACCAGTTGGGCGACTGGTACCTGGCGATGGCCGCATATGACCACGGCGCTGGCAACATCCAGCGTGAGGTGGCAAGGACCGGCTACGCCGACTTTTGGCAGCTCTACCAGCGCCACGAGCTGCCCGCCGAGACGCAGAACTACGTTCCCGAGATCCTGGCCGCCATCATCATTGCCAACCACCCGCACCAGTACGGCTTCGATGATGTGACCCTGGATCCGCCGGTGCTCACCGATACCGTCACGGTGAACTACTCGATCGACCTGCGGCTGGTGTCGGATCTGGTGGGTGTGCCGGTGGATGAATTGCAGGCCCTGAATCCCAGCCTCCTGCGCATGGACACGCCTCCCGATGAGCCCTTCGATCTGCATCTGCCGGCCGGCACGGCGACTCTGTTCGAGCAGCGCGTGGCTCTCATTCCCGAGGACAAGCGCCGCTCCTGGCGCTACCACATGCTGACGGCCAGTGATACGGTTGAGTCCGTGGCCCGCGCCTACCATGTCACGGCGGAGTCTTTGCGCACCGCCAACGATCTGACCGGCGGCCAGGGCCTGGACGGCATGCAGGCGCTGGTGGTTCCGGTGCCGCCGCAACTGGAGCCGACGTATCGGACCCGCCTGTACACGGTTCGCCGCGGCGATACCCTCATCACCATCGCGGACCGCTTCGGGGTCTCGCTGAGCGAACTGCGCCGCTGGAACCATCTCGGCGCGGGCATTCGTCTGCCGATCGGCCGGCGTCTGCACGTCACCGAACCCGTCTACCGGTCGCGGAGGATCATCCACCGCCGGATTTCGCGGAGCAGGACCAAGCGAGCCGCCGTTCATCACACCGCCGCAGCCAGCCACACGCGCTCCAAGAGCCGGACCGCTTCCAGTTCCTCCAGGAAGAAGCACACCAAGATCTCGCAACGCTAAAAAAATGCAGCTTCCATGCGCATTGGAGCTTGTCTTTCCATTGCTTTGCGTGCAAGCTAGAGCTACGTTAACTTCCGCATGCAGAAGCAGCTTGGCATGACGCGGAGTTATAGATCGAGGTCAGCGGCAATCCGCTGGAGGAATCGGATGGATGACGTTTTCAAGATGTATGCGATGAATGGCAACGACTCTCTCGGGGATGACGAGGAGATGGGCTCCAGTCACGACGACGATTTCGCCGAGGAAGAGGACGAAGGCATGCCGGCGATCACGACGTCCTCGGACGATGACGAGAACGACAGCGAGGAAGAGCCGGCGTCCGTAGCTGCGGGGCCAGCGGTTTCTCAGCCCGCGGCGGCCAAACCCGCCCGGAAGGCTCCGGCCAAAAAGGCAGTCAAAAAGGCTCCGGCCAAGAAAGCTGCCAAGAAAGCCCCGGCAAAAAAGGCGGCTAAGAAGGCGCCTGCCAAGAAGGCTGCGAAAAAGGCCCCAGCAAAAAAGGCAGCAAAGAAGGCGCCCGCGAAGAAGGCGGCCAAGAAGGCTTCTGCAAAAAAGACCGCGAAGAAAGCTCCGGCGAAGAAAGCGCCTGCCAAGAAGGCCACCAAAAAAGCTTCGGCCAAGAAGGCCGTCAAGAAGGCGGCCAAAAAAGTCGCCAGGAAAGCGCCTGCCAAGAAGACGGCCAAGAAGGCCGCCGGCAAGGGCAGAAGGCGCTAACGCAAGGCGAGCGGTTGCACGTCTCAGTTCGGTAAAAGGGCACAGCCAGCATCTGGCTGTGCCCTTTTGTCATGCCCGCGAAAACTGGGATGTGCGGCGGTTTCACCGGTCAGCGATAGCGGCTGCATCGGCGGAGGGCGTCTCGATCGCCGGAAACCAGTGTCGTTGGAGGCGCAGCGAGACCTGCACCAGAAGGATCAGGGCGGGCACTTCCACCAGCGGGCCGATAACGGCCGCAAAGGCGGCGCCGGAGTTGAGGCCGAAGACCGCCACCGCCACCGCGATGGCCAGCTCGAAGTTGTTGCTGGCCGCGGTGAACGAGAGGGTGGCGGTGCGGGCGTAGTCGGCGCCTGCCTTGCGGCCCATCCAGAAGCTGACGAAGAACATCAGCGCGAAGTAGAGTGCCAGTGGCAGGGCGATGCGCAGCACGTCCAGCGGCAGCCGGACGATGAGATTGCCCTTGAGGCTGAACATCACCACGATGGTGAACAGCAGCGCAACCAGGGTCAGCGGGCTGATGGCCGGCACAAAGCGCGAGGTGTACCAGGCCCGTCCCTTGATGCGCAGCAGCGCCATGCGGGTAAACATCCCGGCCAGGAAGGGAATGCCCAGGTAGAAGAAGACGCTTTCGGCGATCTGGCTCATGCGGATGTCGACAAAGACGCCCTGGAAGCCCACCAGCGGCGGCAGGAAGGCCAGAAAGAACCATGCATAGACGCTGTAAAAGAGCACCTGGAAGACGCTGTTGAAGGCCACCAGGCCGGCGGCGTAGTCGCTGTCGCCGCGGGCCAGCTCGTTCCACACGATGACCATCGCGATGCAGCGCGCCAGGCCGATGAGGATCAGGCCGGTCCGGTACTCCGGATAGCCGCGCAGGAAGACGATGGCCAGCAGAAACATCAGGACCGGCCCGATCACCCAGTTCTGAAGCAGCGAAAGGGCCAGCACGCGGCGGTTGCGAAAGACCTGGCCCAGCCGCTCGTACTGCACCTTAGCCAGTGGCGGGTACATCATGAGGATGAGGCCGATGGCGATAGGGAGATTGGTGGTGCCGGTCTGGAAGCGCTCGAAGAAAGCGGGAACCGCGGGCACCGAGCGCCCCAGCAGAACGCCGAGGGCCATGGCCAGAAAGATCCAGAGCGTCAGGTAGCGGTCGACAAAGCCCAGCCGCGCCTTGCGGGCAGGCGACGGCAAGGGGCAGCAGCTTTCCATCTCGATGCTCATCGGAGCCCTTCCTTCTCTTCGCCGTTGAGCGGCCGGTGTCCGAGTTCGCGAAGCTGGGTTTCCAGGCTCAAGCGGTCCAGCGCCTCCAGCGGTAAGGCGAGAAAGAGCTGTACCCGGTTGCGGATCTGGTGCAGCGTGCGTACAAAGGCGGCACGCTTCTCCGCCTCCGTGCCTTCCACCGCGGCAGGGTCGGGAAAGCCCCAGTGCGCGGTGACGGGATGGCCCGGCCACACCGGGCAAACCTCGCCGGCCGCGTTATCGCAGACCGTGATGACCATATCCATCGCGGGCGCGCCGGGCGCGGCGAACTCGTCCCAGCTCTTGCTGCGCAGGTTCTCCGTTGGGTAGCCAAGGGCTTGCACCTGCTCCACGGCGAAGGGGTTGACGCGGCCGGCGGGGTGGCTGCCGGCGCTCCAGGCGCGCACCCGCCCCGTGCCCAGGGAGTTCAAGAGCGCCTCCGCCATGATGCTGCGGGCCGAGTTGCCGGTACAGAGAACGAGGATGTTCCAGCTCTTCTTCATGCGTCATTCCCTTCAACAGAAGAATCAGACAGAGGCGCCCCAGGTCTCGACGTCGAGGCCTGGGATGCCCCTAGTTTCCGCAGCAGCCGGAACCGCAGCAGGCGGATGGTTTCGCGGCGCGCACAAAGGCGCTCATCAGCGTGCCGGCGGCCTGGGCGGCAACGGCGTCCACATCCACGCCCTGCCCCTCGAGGAACTGGCGGGCGTCTTCGATCTCGTAGACGCGGGTCGGCTCCACGGTGATCTCCTGAAAACCGGCGGCGGTCAGCTTGGCCGTGTACTCCTGCTCCTCCAGCGCGCCGGCGATGCAGCCCACCCAGAGCATCATGCTCCTGCGGACCACATCGGGCACCTGGCCCCGCGCGACCACGTCCGACACCGCGAACCGGCCTCCCGGCTTCAGCACGCGGAAGGCCTCGCGCAGTACCCGTCCCTTGTCGGAGGAGAGGTTGATGACACAGTTGGAGATCACCACATCGACCGAGTTATCGGGGAGCGGGATGTTCTCGATCTCGCCCTTGAGGAACTCCACGTTTTCCACGCCCGCCTGGCGCTGGTTCTCGCGGGCCAAGGCCAGCATCTCGTCGGTCATGTCCAGGCCGTAGGCCTTGCCGGTGGGGCCCACGCGGCGCGCGGAGAGCAGCACGTCGATGCCGCCCCCGGAGCCGAGATCGAGCACTACCTGGCCGGGATGAAGGTCAATGAGCGCGGTGGGATTGCCGCAGCCCAGCGAGGCCTGCACCGCCTTCTCGGGAAGCGCGCCCTTCTCCGCGTCGTTGTAGAGGTTGGTGGTGATCGGATCGCAGCAGCTGAAGGCGGGGTTGCAGCAGGCAGTCGTGCCCTGCAAGTGCACCTCGCGCGCCGCCGCGCCGTACTTTTCCCGCACCGCGGATTTCGTGTCCATCGATCGGCACCTCACATTCGTTTAGGCGAATATATTCGCCGGAGATCATATCTGTCAATCCGCATCTATACTCGATGCATGGCCACTCTCTCCCAGACCGCCCGGCTGGCCGCCCTCTTTGCCGCCCTGGCCGATCCCACGCGGCTGCGCCTGCTCAACCTGATGCAGGGCCGGGAGGTCTGCGTCTGTTACTTCGTCGAGATTCTGGGCCAGAGCCAGCCCAAGATCTCGCGCCACCTGGCCTACCTGCGCCGCGCCGGGGTCGTGAGCGCGCGCCGCGAGGGCAAATGGATGCACTACCGGATCCTGCGGCCCGAAGACGCCGCCGAGGCCGCGGTGCTGGATGCGGCGCTGGCCACCCTGGCCGGCGATAAGCGCATGCAGGCCGACCGCGTCCGCCTGGAGCGCGCCGGCAGCGCGGCCGCGAAGCTGGTCATGCTGGCTGGAGCACCCAAACCGGCGCCCGTGGCGGGCTGACCGCTCGCAAGGCCGCGGGGACTGGTTACAATCGGAGCAAGATTCCAACCAGCTTGCGGGGGCGGCTTTGGCGGTTCTGGCGGTGCAGCAGATCCGGCGGATGCACGGCGGCGCGCAGGGCCAGCTCATGCTGGGCGCCGACGGCCACGTCTACGTGGTCAAGTTCCAGAACAACCCCCAGCACCTGCGCGTGCTGGCCAACGAGCTGCTGGCCACGCGGCTGGCCGCGGCCGTGGGCCTGACGGTGCCCGAGAGCGACCTGGTGGATGTCTCGGAGTGGCTCATCGCACACACCCCCGAGCTGGAGATGGACCTGGGCCGGAGCAAGCAGCGCTGCAAGGCAGGGCTGCAGTTCGGCTCTCGTTTTGTGGGCGGCCTGATGCCCGGACAGGTAGTGGACTATCTTGCCGAAGAGCAGATGGGCGAGGTGAAGAACCTGGCCGAGTTCGCCGGGATTCTGGCCCTCGACAAGTGGACCGGCAACGCCAACGGCCGCCAGGCGGTCTTTGCCAAGAAGCAGCGGGAGCGCCGCTACAAGGCCGTGTTCATCGACTTCGGCTACTGCTTTCACGCCGGCGACTGGCAGTTCGAGGACGTCCCGCTGCGAGGCGTGTACCACCGCAACGATGTGTACCGGGAAATCCGGGGATGGAACGCCTTCGAGCCCTGGCTGACGCGAATCGAGACAGTGGCCGAGGATGTGGTCTGGTCGATCGCCAACGACGTGCCTCCGGAGTGGTACGGAGGCAACCTGGCGGAGATGGAGGCGCTGGTGGAGAAGCTGCTGGCACGGCGGCGCGGGGTGCGCGCGCTGATCGATGCTTTCCGGAACTCGGATCGCAGGCCTTTCCCCAATTGGGGCAAGGGGCAGGAGGAGGACCTCGCGGAGAGCTGGAAAGAGGCTGCCTGGGGCGCTACGATGAGGGTGCAGTAAAGCAGATACCAGCTTTGCGCCGTTAGCCTTCAGCTGGTTCGTGCTGGAACGAAACGCTTGGAAGGGACAAAAGGCCGGAGAACGGAGCCCATGCTGCATCGAGCATTGCCTCGGAAGCTCATCGCTAGAAGCTCAAGGCTGAAAGCTGTTCTATGACCGATCTTCCACAACGCCGCGCCTGCGAGTTCCGGCTGCTCCGGTATGTGCCGGACCCGGTGCGCAACGAGTTTGTGCACATTGGCGTGCTGCTGCGGACGGCGGTGCCCGGTGGCAGCGGCGCGGAGAGCGAGATCCGCTTTACCCGCGACTGGCGGCGGGTGCGCTGCCTGGATCCGCATGCGGACACGGAGCTGCTGGAGGCCGTGGAGGGCGATCTGCGGCGCCGTCTGGTGGAAACGGAGAGCGAGGAAGCACAGGCCAGGCTGATGAAGATCCTGGACGAGTCGCTTTCGCTGAACCTGCAGATGACCGAGGCCAAGGCCTATCTTGCCGAGAGCCTGCCCGCCGGAGTCGAGGAGCTGATGCGGCTCTACGTCGATCCGCCGCCGCGCGAGAAGCTGCCGCGGCTGAGCGGGCGGGCGGCCATCCAGGCGCGCATGCGCGCCGAGTTCGAACACGCCGGGGTATGGGACCTGCTGCGCAAGCGCGTCCCCGCCTCCGACTACACGCGCCCCGGGGATCCGCTGCGCATCGATCTCGCCTACCGGCCGAACGGGGTGATCCGCATGCTGCACGCCGTCAGCCTGGAACCGGGAGTGGAGATGGCCAAGGTGCTGGCGTTCTCGGCCGCCGCGCTGCACGCCGGAGTGGAGCGCGTGGAGCGGGCCGGGCTGCAACTGACGGCAATCGTCGAGCCGGCGGCAAAGCTGGCCGCTACGGAAGAGGAGCCCGAGAGGCTGGCCATGTACCGGTTCGGCGTGGAGACGATGGAGGAGCACCGCATCCGCGTGCTCACCACCGCTGACCTGGGCCGCGTCGCCGAGACCGCGCGGCGCGAGATGCTGGGCTGACGCGAGCCCGTCTGCGGGCGAGGCCGCAGTTCTCGCGGCGCTTCGGCTTGCAGAACGGGCCGATCCGGGTGGCAGGATCGCGGCGGGACAGCGTGGGTCAGGAGACCGACGCGACAGTCGGCCGGGAGGCCGGCGCTACAATGGGTTCTTTTCTAAATTCTGACCAGCTCGCGCTGAAGCTTGCCGGTGACCCACGCCTTGCCCGGCTCGGTGAGCATGTTGATCTCGCTGCGGACGCCGAACTCCGGCAGATAGATTCCGGGTTCGACGGAGAAGCAGGTCAAGGGCAGGATGCGGCGCTCGTCGTGGGTCTCGAGGTTGTCGAGGTGCGCGCCCGAGCCATGCAGCTCGAGAGCGATGTTGTGGCCGGTGCGGTGGGTGAAGTACTCGCCCAAGCCGGCCGCGCGGATCACCGCGCGCGCCGCGTCGTCGGCCTCGAAGCCACAGATCGCGCGTCCTTCGCGAAAGGCGGTCTCCACCAGGGCAATGGCGGCATCGCGGGCGTTGCGCACCGTCTCGAAGACCTGCTGCTCGCGCGCCGAGGGCTCGCGCCCGACCACGCCGGTCCAGGTGATGTCGTACCAGAGGCTGCGCGGCCGGTCCACCCTTCCCCAGATATCGATGAGCAGAAAGTCGCCCTCGCGAATGGGCGCGGCGCTCTCCGCCGTGGCCTCGTAGTGGGAGTCGGAGGTGTTGGCGTTCACGCTGACATCCGGGCCGTTTTCCCACACCAGGCCCTCGCGGCGCATAGCCTCGCGCAACCAGACGGCGAGCTCGAATTCGGAGACCGCCCCGGCGCGCCCGGTGCTGGCCGGCGGCCGCAACCGGCGTCCGACCTCTTTCCAGGCCTCCGCCACCACGCTGTCGATGGCTCGCTGCGCCACGGCGTGGCTCGCCATCTGCTCCTCACTGAGCACCGCTTCAAACTGGCTGACCAGGTCGGCCGAGCTCACGATCTGCTTGCCCAGGCCGCGCAGAAACTCCACCGTGCCCGCGTCGACCATCGAGACATACATGATGTCGTTATTGGGCGAGTACTGCATGGCGATTTTTTCCTGGTCTCGGAGGAGATTTGCGAGGCCCGCGTGGAGTTCCTGCCAACTGGAGTAGACGGCCTTGCTTCCGGGCAGCGCGTCCAGGCGCCCCTGCTCGATGCGATGCACCAGCTTGCGGGGCTCGCCGGCCGCGGGCACCAGGTAATACCAGCGCCGGGTGACGTGCGCCTTCTCATCGAGGCCCAGGATGCGGCCCGCGATGGGGTCGCGGTGGTGGTGGTCGTAGAAGAGCCAGCCGTCGAGCCCTGCCTCGGCCAGAGAAGTCTGCATCACTTCAAGATTCATGAACGCCATTCTAAGCCGGCTTCCCTGGGTCTTTGTGCCCTGCTTCTCCCGTCCTTTACGCGATCCAGTGGAAGAGGAAGTAGAGCGCGCCGGAGAGCAGGGCGGCGGCGGGCAGGGTGAGCAGCCAGCCGGCGGCGATGGCGTTGACGGTGGACCAGCGCAGGCCGCTGCCGTTGGCGGCCATAGTGCCGGCCACTCCGGAGCTGAGGATATGGGTGGTGCTGACCGGCAGACCCCAGCTGTCGGCCATGAAGATGGTAGCCATCGTTACCAGACCGGCGCTGGCGCCCTGGGCGTAGGTCATGTGCTCCTGCCCGATGCGCTCGCCCACGGTGACGACGATGCGCCGCCAGCCGACCATGGTGCCCAGGCCGAGGGCCAGCGCCACCGCGACCTTGACCCAGGTAGGGATGAACTTGGTGGTGTTGTCGAGCTGGCCGCGGTAGGTGTTCAGCGTGGATTTTTCCGCGGCGGTAAAGCTCGCGCCGTGCGAGGACTCCATCAGGCGCAGGGCATCGCTGGCGAGATACATATCGTCGCGGACGCGCTCCCGGTCGCTGGGCGGAAGCAGTTGCAGGGACTTGTAGGTAGCGACCTCGCGGTGGATCTCGCCGATGAGCTGACGCACGGCCAGGATGGTTCCGGCATCCAGGTGGCGGGTTTGCAGGTAGTTGGCGACCTCGGTGCGGGGGTCGGGATCGGGAGTGCCGGGAGCGATGTGCCGGTCGAGGATATGGCCGACCTCGACCGACTGGGCGAGGAAGCTCTCGACCTGCGCCGGAGCGATGGAGTGGTTGAGCGCGTAAGCGGCCGGGACGGTGCCGATGAGGATGAGCATGATCAGGCCCATGCCCTTCTGGCCGTCGTTGGAGCCGTGGAAGAAGCTGACCCCGGTGCAGGTGAGCACCATGAGCGCGCGCACCGGCCAGGGCGGCGGCTCAGCGCCCTTGGGGGCCTGATTCATCACCGAGGATTTGAGCAGGGGGCGCGCCAGGAGGATCAGCAGGCCGGCCAGCGCAAAGCCGAGCAGCGGCGAGAAGAAGAGCGCCTTGAGGACCTTGATGACCTGCGTCCAGTCCAGGCCCGAGGCGGCGGCGCGGCCGTTCAGGAGTTGGCTGGCCAGGCCCACACCGATGATGGAGCCGACCATGGTGTGGGAGCTGGAGGCGGGCAATCCGAGCCACCAGGTTCCCAGGTTCCAGAGGATGGCCGCGATCAGCAGCGCGAAGACCATCGCGAAACCAGAGCCGGAGCTGACCTTGAGGATGAGTTCGACGGGCAGCAGGGCGACAACGGCGTAGGCCACCGTGCCGGAAGAGACCAGCACTCCGGCCAGGTTGCAGATGCCGGACCAGACCACGGCGGTGTGTGGCTCGAGCGAGTTGGTATAGATGACGGTGGCCACGGCGTTGGCGGTGTCGTGGAAGCCGTTGACGAACTCGAAGGCCAGCGCGATGGCGAGGGCGAGTCCGAGGACGATCAGCGGCCAGGCGCTGACCAAGCGGATGCGGTCCAGATCGTGGGCAAGGTGAAAAGCGATGTAGCCCAGCCCGTACAGCAGCGCGGCGAGGAAGAGAAAGATTCCCAGGCGCGCGGGTCGCTTCTGCTTGCGATCGAGGAGTGAACTCTGCGCAGGCAGGACTTCCACTGCCGTGGCAAGATCGGCCATCAGAAATCACCAATGCAGCCGGAGAGATTCCGGGCCTGCCTGGGCCTCCGCGAAAGAGAACGGCAATGCGAATGGGAATACGGGAGATTTTTTCTGGAAGCTGGAAGAGAAGTGCGGGATACGTTCGCGTCCATAAAACCTCAACAACCGAAATCCGTGGTTGTTTACCCGGCGATGAGGGAGCTGGAACCGGGCTACAGATGATTCTACACCGGGAAGCGGAGGCTGGCCGGGACCCGAATCGGGAACAGTGGAAAAGCAGGAGGTATTTCGATGCGCGCCGGTCCGCAGCTTCCGCGCTTTCAGCGCGGCCTGGAAGAGCGCTCGCGCCAGACGGCAACGTCTGCCACGTCGCCCTTCCCTGGCGGCAATGACCCGCGACGGGACGGGTGAGCTAAATCACATTTTCCCGCATGAGAATTCCATTGAATGTTGCGTAAGTGTCGGAAACAAAGAGTTTGCATTTTCGTTTCGACAAGTGTAAGAAAATAAACGGCTTGTGCCGATGGTTTGCGTAAGTGGCGAATCCAAAGGAGTTAATTAGAGGCGGGTGGACCGCAGGCGAGGATGATCCGCATGCAGATTATGACTGAAACGGGGGAATAAATTGCAGGCCGGCTGAAAATGCTCTCCGGCGGCCGCTTCTTGGCACAACGGAAGTCGTGGCCTGGGCCAGGGCATTTGGGGGACATATCAATCCATAACTGGGGTTAACCGGAAAGGCAGGTCGAACGGCAGCCGCAGATGTCTCCCTGCGCGCCTTCGACGGCGGCGGGAGTGCGCTGCTTGCGGCAACGAGCGCCGAACTGAGCGGCTCTGGCTATTGCCAGTCGTCGCGGGCCAGGCCTTCGTTCATCACCGCATCGAAGCCGGAGTTCTTCTTGATGAAGATCTCGCTGAAGTGCTTGTCCTGGCGGAGCAGGATGGCCTGCAGGCGGACCAGTTCCAGAAGGGCGAGAAACATGGCGATGAGGGCGCGCTCGGACTTGGTGTGGGCGAGCAGGCGGCGCAGGGCCACGGGCTTGTCCTCCATGGTGAGGCGGCGGCCCAGGAACTGGATCATCTGACCGACGGTGACCGAGTCCTCCTGCACGTTGAGGATGGGGCGGGAGCGGGCGCGCTCCAGGATCTCGCGGAAGATGCGGACCAGGTCCACGGTGTCGGCGGCGATCTCGGGCTCCGCGCCGGCGTCCTCGCGGAACTCGCGCATGCCGGGGTTGGTCCAACTGGCCGACTCCAGTTCCTGCTTCTGCTGCAGCATCTGGGCGGCATTTTTGAAGCGCTCGTGCTCCAGCAGCCGCTCCACCAGCTCGCGGCGCGGATCTTCGGCTTCCTCGCCGGGGGTCGCAGGATTGCGCGGCAGGAGCATCTTGCTCTTGATGTGAATGAGCAGCGAGGCGGTGTAAATGAACTCTCCGGCCACGTCCATATCGCTGGCCTTGAGCCGGTTCACATAGGCCAGGAACTGCGCCGTGATCTTGGCGATGGGGATGTCGTAGATGTCGATGTCCTGCTTGCGGATCAGGTCGAGCAGCAGATCGAAGGGGCCCTCGTAAACCTCGTTGACGAAGACCGAGACCGGCAGCGTGTCGGGGCCTTCCTCCTTCTTGATCGCCTCACGGTGCTGCGGCACCTGTGGCGCGGGCACCTGCGGTGCGGCGGACGCAGCCTGCGGCTGCACCTCAGCGGACGTACCGGGTTGCGTTTCCAGCGCCTCTGCTGGATGCTGCTCGATGGGACCAGCTGCTTCACTGGGCGCCGCTTCGACTGGTTTTGTTGCGGCTTCTACGGCCCCCAGTTCGGGAGATTCGATTTCGTAAGCGACGGCGGGTTCTGGCGTTGCCTCCATCTCTGGCTCTCTCTGCTGCGGCGGCTCTGGGGCAGGAGATGCTTCGTCCACTGCCGGCAGAGCGGCCTGGGCGAGCAGATCGGCGAGGGCGGGGGGAGGATCGATCGCGGGCTCGGAGTCTGCAACGGCTTCCGCGGGCTCAGGCGCAGACTGTGCCGGGATCACTGCCTGGGCGAGAATATCGGCCACGGCCTCAGGAGGAGCCTCGGCGCTGGCCTGCTCGTCGGCGGCCTCGGCAGCTTCGGTGTGCGGCGCGGCGCTCTCAATCTCCGGCGCTGGCGCGGGAGCGATTTCTTGGTCCGGCTTGGGGGATTCTTGGCTCAAAGTTCGTTCTTCCGATTCGTTTTGA
>JAJZCY010000074.1 GCA_021828835.1 Acidobacteriota bacterium
CTTCATCCGTCTTGCGGCTTACTTTGCGGCGGCCGGCTTGGCTACGGGTGCGGCTGGCTTGGGCGCCTGCGGCTCCGGCGGGGGCTGTTCGCCCGCATCCCGGATGGCCCGGTCGATCACCGTCCAAAGCTGCTCGCGGGGGACTGCGCCGTTGATGCGCTCGCCATTCACAAACAGCGCCGGCGTGCCGTCGATCTGGAGAGCATCGGCCTCCTTGCGCTCGGCCAGGATCTTGGTCTCATCCTGCTTGGTGATGCAGGCCTTCAGCTTGTCGCTGTCCAGCTTGGCCAGCGTGCCTTCCTGCTCGGCGATCCGATCCAGCGCCGCGTAGCTCTTCTGCAGGTTCCGGTCCGGTCCGCTGATCTCGTCGCCGTGGGCGTGCAGATAGTCCACATAGGTCCAGTAGACATTCGGGCTCTGCTCGGCCAGGCAGTTGGCGTCCACCGCCGCGTGCATCGCCCAGGGGTGGATCTCCGAGAGCGGATCGTCCTTGTAGATGTAGCGCACCTGGTCCTTGTAGTGCTCCAGCGTGCCCGGGAAAAGGTCCGCGTTCATGCGCGCGCAGAAGGGGCACTCCAGGTCGTCAAACACGATCACCGTGACCTTGGCGTTGGGATTGCCGCGGATGGGCCGTCCGGCGATCGCAATCGTGTCGGCCGGACTCGTGGCCACATCCATGGTGTCCATGTGCACGAGCTTGGTGTTGTCGTCGGAGACCAGGAAATTGACGACCTGCTTCTGGTTTCCCTTGGAGATCGTGACCGGCAGGCTCTGATAACCGGCGAACTTGCTCGGCGTCCGCTGGCCCAGGGTCACATCCACGTCGGGTGGCAGATCGTAGCGGGCGCGAACCTTCACTTCAATACGGCGATTGGCGTCGGAACTTGGATTGGTGGCGGTCTGCGCTTTACAGCCAATGGTCAGGCCGAGCAGCAGCATCCCTGCCAGTACGTGCAACTTTTGCAAAGTGATTTCCTCTCAGGAAAGAATACCCCAGCGGGCGGCGGCGCACGCCTTCGCAGGCTGGAATTTCCTGGTCATGGGATGGACGCTCAAGCCCGGGAAAGGCAATCCCTGTCAGGGCCTGCCCGACAGGTTTAATAGGCGGGCGGCAGGGTGGGATCGTGGAAGATCGACGTGGAGCGCCGCACGTCGCCCACCGAGCCGAAGTTGGCCAGCGTAAAGCTATACAGCCACTGGGTTTCGTCGCGGCTGGCCGTACCCACGGATCCGAGCTGGAAGCGCCGGTAGCCCATGGTCAGCCCGCAGCAGTCCCAGTTGTAGACCGCCTGGACGCCGGCGTACTGGATGATGTGTTCGGCCGCGTCGTAGCCGCCGTTCACGGCCAGATTGAAGCCGGCAGCGTTCTGTTTGCCGTATTCCAGAAACGGGGCCACGATCTGGCTCTTCAGGGTCCGCGAACCGCGCGCGTTCTGGGGCAGTTCGTCAAAGGCGTTGAGAAGCGAATGGGTCACGCCCACCGTGGTGCGGCCGAAGCTGTAGCCGGCGTACTCGTTATCGGCGTCGATCTTGCCCCGCCGCAGATCGTAATCCATATCCCACTCGATGCGCAGGTTGTCCACGGCCTCGAGGCGCATGCGCGAAACGATAGGCGAAAGATTGCGCGGCTCGGTGAGGAAGTCGGTTCCGGTCAGGTCCAGGGTGGTGGCAAAGACATTGCGGCGGTGCGGAATCAGCGCGCCGCCAAAGCGCGGATCGAAGAAGTACTTCTGCGCCACTTGCCAGCTCGCCCATTCGCGTTGCGGGGGCGGACAGCTCCTGGTGGCTGCTCCAGTTCCGTTCTTCGTGGGCTGCGGCCTCGTGCAGGGCTGCGGTTCCGTCCTGCGCAGGAAGAAGCGCTGCGTCAGCGAGTAGGCCAGTTCATTGGTGTCGGTCACGATGTCGGTGGTATCGAACAGCAGCACGTTGCGAGCCGTGGCTCCCACCCCGTCCACCAGGTTGTAGCCGAACTCCGGCTCGATGGTGTGGCGCAGCTCGCGGTGTGCGAAGCCCAGATGGTAATCGCGCTCCAGCACCGGCGGGCGGATGTCCAGGTGCGCTTCGGCATCGATGCGGTGCACGGGATCATGACTGACCGTGGGCACGAAGTTGTTCGCGCCGGTCAGATCGGGATTCTGGCTGATGGTGTACGAGGTGGAGCGGAAGCCGCCCTCCGCCGTAACGCTCCAGCCGTCCGAGAAGATCGGCAGCAGCAGGTGCGGGTAGATATCCAGCCGTCCCACGTTACGCGCGTGAAAGTTCGGTTCCGAGCGGCTCAGGTAATTGAGCGATGAGGCCAGGCCCCAGTCCAACGGACCTGCTCCGATGCGCCGGTCGAGCACGTCGTAGCGCACGCTGGGCAGGTGCAGAAGGCGGATCTCGTCTCCGTTAGCCGCGCTGGCGAAGTTCTGGTAGCGCTGGAACGACACCGAAGGCACGAATCCATTGCGCGCGTGGACGAAGGCCACATTGCTGCTGACCTCGGAACTGGTGGCCTGGGAGTAGTTTTCGTTGAACACCAGCCGGTACACGTAGCTGGAGAGATATTCCGCCGTGCCCGCGATCCGGGTATAGGGGGAAATGTCCTTGCTGCCCTGGACGCTGACGTCGATGCCGCCCTGGTTGATGCGCTTCGTGGTCCCAGGCTGGGTCACCCCTCGATCGAAGAGCGCACTCCAGTGCGCCATCACGTTGTCGAGGCCCGGGCCCTTGTAGCGGAAATCGCCGTTGGGCGCCCAGCCGCGCTTGCTGAAGTACTCCGTCCCCAGCACCATGTCCATGCTGCGGTTGAGAGCCCAGTACACCTGCTCGCCAAAGATGTAGCCGCGAATCGAGTCGGTGCCCACCACCGGAATCAGCAGCCCGCTTTGCCGCCCCGTCGCCGTCACCGAGTGCTTCAGGTAAGGCAGATAGAAGACCGGCACGCCCAGCAGCTTGAACACGGAGTTCTTCGTGGACGCCTCTTTCTGGTCCAGCGCGATCGAGTGCGCGATGATCTGCCAGTCCGGATGCGGCAGCCGGCAGTTGGTGAAGGTGCCATCCACCAGCCGGTAGTTGCCTTCGCCGGTCTCGATCAGGACGCGCGCCGTGAACAGCAGGGGATTGGGCGTGGAGTAGACGATCCGGTGCCCCATGGTGCGCACGCCCTGCGAGCCGCTCACGTTGTAGAGCCGCGCGGTGTGCGTGTCCAGCCGCATTTCGCCGTGCGAGGCATGCACCACCAGATCGCTGGGTCCGCCGGTCAGCTCCAGGTGTCCGTCCGCTTCCGTCTCCGTGGTGGCGCGATTGTAGGTCACCTTGTCGGCGCGCAGCACGTAGCCGCGGTAGTGAAACACCACGTCGCCTTCGAGCGTGACCACATCTCCGGCCCATTGCTGGCGCTGCGCCTGCCACTCCACCGGCGTACCGGTCGGCGGCTGCGGTTCCGGGCGCGCCACCGGCAGCATCTCCTGACCGGGGTCGTCGGGAAGATTGGATTGGGAGCTGTCGAGAGTTTCGCCACCGGCGCCGAAGCGGGCCTCCACCACATGCTGAGACGGAGGGATCGCGTTGGTTACTGCTTGTCCGTCAGCCAGCGGATGACAGAGCGCCAACAGCGTGATAAACACTAAAGTACGAGGACGCATCCGAGCGAAGTCCGGTGTAGGCTCAGCATAGCAAAGCCGGCTCACTCGAAACCGTTCCCGCCGCTCTGGCAACGCAAAAAGCCGATGCATCGCCCGCCGGATCGCTTCGATCGCGCTGATCCGCCATGCTCGTGCTTTCCTCCGCGGCCTTCCTTTCCTGAACAAATCACTCCGCGTGCTCCTGCTGCACAACAGGAACGTGCGGACGCAGCGGCAGACGATCTGCCGTGCAGGAAGGGAAACACGCTGTGAGCACATCCGCCGTTCAGGTCAACGCGCCGTCCTGGAAAGAGGAAGTGAACCGCCGCCTCGCTGAGCACAAGGGCCGCAAGCCCGGCTCGCCCGGCCAGGCGCAGCCCCAGTCCTCTGCACACGCGAGCGCCAGCCGCCGCGCGCAGGAGGCGGCTGCCCGCGTCGCCGCGCGCTATGCCAAGGCGCCCAGCTATAGCGAGGCTCTGGCTGCCGAGGCTGTAGCCGCCCTGCGCGCCGCCGAGGCCGCTTCGCAGGCCGCCCTGGAGGCGCATGCCGCCGTCCAGTCGGTGCTGGCCGGCATTGAGGCCGCCGCGGCCATCGAGCCGCCGCCCATGCCCCAGCTTGTGGAAGCTCCGCCCATGCTTGCGCGCGTTGAGGCGGCGGCCGAGCTCCCGTTCCTCGAGCCTGAGCTTGCGGCCTCCGCAGAGGTTGAAGAAGCCCCTGAGCCCGTGGTCTTCATCGAGCCGGCCGAGCCGGTTTCCATCCGCTGGGACCGCGAGCTGCCGGCGCGCTCCATCGAGCCCGCCCAACTGCACGAAACCCGCGGCAACGATCCCTTTCAGGAACAGTGGTGGAAGCTGGCCAATGAGGAGTTTCTAGCCTCCGGGGCCGGTGCTGTCGAAATCGCCGAGCCGGAAGAGGTGGAGCCGGCCCAGCCCATCCAGGGCAATGTGATCGAGTTTCCGCGCGAGCTGGTGGCCGCCCGCAAGGCACGCCCGCGGCTGGCCGAGAGCGCTGCCGCCGAGCCTGAAGCGGGAACGCAGTTGAGCATCTTCGAGATCGATCCCGCCATTCTGCCCGTGGAGCCGGCTGTCGATGCGGCAGCCAATGCCGCCGCTGCCGACGCATGGACTGCGCCCCGCTGGTCGGGCATCGAGCTGGATGCTCAGCCGCTGGAGGACGAATTTCTGGCGCAGCCCGACCCCATCCCGCAAGGCCTTGAGCTGGAGCCCGCCACTGCCGGCTGGCGGCTGCTGGCCATCGGCATGGACACCGCGCTCATCCTCAGCGCGGTGCTCGCAGCGGGAATTCTGGCGCTCCACAATGCGCCGGCGATGCCCCGCGTGCGCAGCGCTGAGATGATGGCTGCCGCAGCCATGGTGCTCTTCTCCGCGATGTACCAGGCGCTCTTCTTCGCCATCGGCAGAGCCACGCCGGGCATGCGCTATGCGCATCTGCACCTCTGCACCCTGGAAGGCAATCTGCCCACCCGCGCGCAGCGCAGCGGCCGCTTGCTTGGCATGCTGCTCTCGGTGCTTCCTGCCGGCCTTGGCCTCGCCTGGGCCATCTTCGACGAGAACCACCTGAGCTGGCACGACCGCCTCTCCGGCACCTACCTCCGCCGCGGGTGAACCGGGTTGCCCCAGGCCTTCACTTTTGAGACCTGGGAGACCACCACTCCAACGCCCGGTGTGCTATCGCGCCAGCCCGCGAATTGCGGAGACGCCCGCCCCGATCAGCGCGGTCTCGTCATCGGGGGGCAGGATCTCCAGCGAATAGCTTTGCAGCGGGCTCATGCGCACCATGGTCTCTAATTGGTTGCGCAGCAGCGGCAGATCCAGAAACTTGACGTTGTGTCCAGTGAAGTAGAAACGCCCCGGCCCGGCCAGGTGAATGAACGAGGCGGTGGCCGCCGCCAGCGCGCGGTGCCACAGGTCCACGAACTCGTGGCAGCGTGCATCGCCCTTCCTGGCGTTGGCGAAGATCTCCTCCGGCTCCATGTCCAGGAAGCGCAGGCGCATGGCGCGCGAGCCCATGATGCCTTCCAGGTGTCCCACGCCGCCGCAGCCGCAGTAGCGTTCCTTGGGATCCAGGGTCACCGTGATGTGTCCGCCTTCCCACACGCCTTCGACGTACGGCCAGCGGCCGTAGCCGATGCCGTTGCCCAGCGTCCATACCCGGGTCAGCTTATTGAGCTGGCCGTGGGTGGCGGCCACGCCGGCGGCAATGGCGTCGGCATCGTTGCCGACATGCACGGGAGCCGTAATGTTGCGCCCAGCCAGCGCTTCGGCCAGCGTTTCGGCCAGGCGGGCGCCTTTGATCTGAGGCAGATTAGGCGACTCCTCCACCACCCCGTGGCGCACAATCCCCGGCACGGCTACGCCGATGGCATCCACCCCGCTCCTGGCATCCGCGGCAAGTGTCTGGATCTGCCCCGCCATGATCTCCACCAGCGCGTCAGCGGGCATGGCCGCAAGTTCCGTATGCGTTTCCGGATCGGCCGGATAGCGCAGCGCCCTGGCCGCCAGCCGCTGATCCTCCAGCCTGCCGGCTGTGATGTGTTCAGTAACGACGACGCCGATCGCGGTTGTCATGCACGCCCTCCGGGACAAGTGGGAGAAATTTCAGCCAATAGCGGCTATCCGGCCTGGTAGCGGTGCAGCCGGCCCAGGCCGTTGAAGGCTGCCACCTTGTAGCACTCCGCCAGCGTGGGATAGTTGAAGACCGTGTCGATGAAGTAGTCGATGGTGCCGTCCAGCGCCATCACCGCCTGGCCGATGTGTACCAGCTCCGCCGCGCCCTCGCCGATGATGTGCACGCCCAGAATCTTGCGCGTGTCGCGATGGAAGATCAGCTTGAGGCGTCCCGTGGTGTCGCCGCGAATCTGGCCGCGCGCCACCTCGCGGTAGTAGGCCATGCCCACCTCGTAAGGCACGTCCTCGTCGGTGAGCTGCTCCTCGGTCTTGCCGATGAAGCTGATCTCTGGAATCGTGTAGATGCCGTACGGATAGAAGCTGGGATTGGTGGTGGCGGCGCCGTCGGCAAAGGCCCGCGCCGCCGCGATGCGGCCCTGCTCCATCGAGACCGAAGCCAGGGAAGGGAAGCCCACCACATCGCCCACCGCGTAGATGTGGTCCACCTTGGTCTTGTAGTGCTCGTCCACGGCGATGCGGCCGCGGCTGTCGGCCTCCAGGCCCACGGCGGCCAGGTTCAGGTCGTCAACGTTGCCCTGGCGGCCCACCGCGTAGAGCAGGGCATCGCCGCTGACGCGTTTTCTGCTCTCCAGGTTCGCCACCACCGTGCCCATGGCCGGATTTTCGAGGGCCGGATTCTTGTCCGCTGGATGTGGCGGCATCTCCTCGACGCTCTCCACTTCCTCACCCAGGCGCAGCGTCACGCGCATGTCGCGGAGGTGATAGCTCAGGGTTTCGATGATCTCCTGATCGGCAAAGTCGAGCAGCCGGTGGCGCTTCTCGATCAGCGTGACGCGCACGCCCAGCACCGCGAACATGCAGGCGTATTCGACGCCGATCACGCCGCCGCCCACCACGATCAGCGAGTGGGGCAGCGCCTCGAGCCCCAGGATCTGGTCGCTGTTGATGATCGTGCGCCCGTTGATGGGAACCTTGGGCGAGGAGGCCGGCTTGGTGCCCACGGCGATGACGATGCGCTCGGCCTCCAGGTTGATCTCCGCCTGCGGGCCCTCCACGCGCACCTGGTTGGGTCCGGTGAACTGCGCGGTACCGTGCACGGTATCGATGCCGTTGCGCGAGAGCTGCGCCTCGGTCACGTCGATCTCGGTCTTGATCACCGATTGCACGCGGAAGGCCAGGTCCGCCATGGTGATCTTTTCCTTGACCCGGTAGTTCATGCCGTAGATCTGGCGGTAGTTGTAGCCGGAGAGGTGGAGCACGGCTTCACGCATGGTCTTGGAGGGGATGGTGCCGGTGTTGATGCAGACTCCGCCGACCACGCTGCGCGACTCCACCACGACCACGCGCTTGTTCAACTTGGCCGCGGCCACGGCGGCACGCTGCCCCGCTGGCCCGGAGCCGATGACGATCAGGTCATACTTGACGGCGCTCATGAGCGGTTCTATGTCTCCTGGAATCCCGCTTGATTGGGCCAGTTCGGACGCGGAGCGCATTCCGACCACGCGCATCAGCCGCCGCCCGCCGGCGTGAGGAAAAGGAGGTTACTTCGGACTGCCGCGGCGCACGCTGCGCCTATCCGGAGGCTACCACACGGCGCATCCGCGATTTAGACGCGCGTACTCCCACGCAGGTTGGCATGGCCGGCGCGCATCTGGGATGGATCTTCGGCGCCCGCGTCCGCCGACTTTCCGTGCGATCCTCGGCGCTGCCGACCGTCCAAAGCTGCCAAACGCTTGATTCGTAAGATCACCTGTGGCAAAGTGCCGGTATGGACAAGGCTGCCGTCCTCGAAATGCTGCGACGCCATGAGCCCGAGTTGAGGGCTTCTGGTATCTTGCACCTGCGCTTGTTTGGCTCAGTAGCGCGCGGGAATGCTTCTCCCCATTCCGACATTGATCTGATGGCCGACCTGGACCGCTCCCGGCATCTCACCTTGCTCAATCTTGTCGGACTTGAAAATCGCCTCGCCGATCTGCTCGGCACAAAGGTAGACCTCTCTCCTGCGGATGCGATGAAAGAGGCCGTGCGCGCACGGGCCACCCGCGAGGCCGTTGTTGCCTTTTAACGACCCCGAGTCATGCCTCCGCGACATTCGCGACAGCATCCGCCTCATTGAAGAGTTCGTCACTGGGCTGGACTTTGAACGGTACCGCCGGGATCTCAAGACCCAAGCCGCGGTCGAACGCAAATTTCTGGTGATCAGCGAGGCCGCGGTCCGGCTGGGGGACGACGCGGAGCGGCTCTGTGCAGGCGTTCCGTGGTCCGAAATTCGCGGCATCGGGAACTGGCTCCGGCACGCATACGACCGTGTCGATCCGGAGATCGTGTGGGACACGATTCGAATCGACCTGCCGCCACTCGCCGCGGCCATTGACCGGGCATTGGCGCACGAAGATTGAAGAAGCAGCGTCCTCCGCCCCCAATTGACGCCCACCCCTCCCGGTCGTAGGCTCAAGATATGGACTTCAAGGTCAGCGAGTTGGAACGGGAGCCGGTCGAATTCGACCAGCAGGTCCCGCCCGGGGCGATCGACTACGGCGAAGAGGCCGAACAGGAAGGCCCTCTGGCCGCCAGCGGCCGCGCCGAGGTGATTCACGAGCACCGCGGCCCCAAGGAGATCGTGCCCGATATCCGCCTCAAGGGCCAGTTTGCCGGGCGATTCCGCGTCCCCTGCGCCCGCTGTGTCGAGCCGGTCGAGCTGCCCCTCTCCGGAGACTACGACCTCATCTTTCGCCCCCTGGGCGTCGACGCCGGGGCGGCCGAGCGCTCCATAACAGCGCCGGAGACCGAAATCGGTTATTATCAAAAAGACAGTCTTGCACTTGAAGATGTGCTGCGTGAGCAGGTGCTGCTCTCCCTGCCGGTCAGAACCCTGTGTAAGCCTGATTGCAAAGGACTTTGCCCGCGCTGTGGCGTGAATCGGAATACCCAGGCCTGCTCCTGCGAAGAGGGTCCAAGCGACCCCCGCTGGGAAGCCTTGGCCGGTCTGCGCAGCCGGATGAAGGGCTAAAGATCAGCTCTTAGCGATCAGCTTTCAGCTATCAGCTTCATCACCGGGAGCCGGACAGAGCGTTCCCCCGATGCAGAAGCTGATAGCTGACGGCTGAAAGCTGATAGCTCAAAAGAGGAATTTCTGTCATGCCGAATCCGAAAAGGCGCCACTCGACGCGCCGTACCGCCAACCGCCGCGCCCACGACTTCCTGACCGCGGCCGGCATCTCCGAGTGCCCCAACTGCCACGAGAAGAAGCGCCCCCACCAGGCCTGCCCCAAGTGCAAGGAATACAAGGGCCGCACCTACGGCGAACCGCAGGACGAGAAGTAAGCATTACCGGGAGCCCAGCGCATGCTGACCGACATCGTGCTCGATGCTGTAGGTAGCGACAAGGCTCCCGAGCCGGAGATCAAGGGCGCCATCCTGGCCTGCCGTACTCTGCCCGTTCGGGTCCACCTTGTGGGTCCGGAGGCGGAGCTCCGCGATCTTCTCGACGAGCACCTCGAAAACGAAGATCTTCCCATCGTCGTCCACAACGCCACCGAGCGCATCGCCATGGACGAGAAGGCGGCGCACGCGGTTCGCGCCAAACGGGACAGCTCGATGCGCGTGGGTCTCAAACTGGTCCGCGAGGGCCAGTGCGCCGGCTTTGTCACCGCCGGCAACACCGGCGCCGCCATGGCGACTGCCAAGATGGTGCTGGGCGCGCTGCCCGGCGTCGACCGGCCCGCCCTGGCTACGCCCATGCCCA
This sequence comes from Acidobacteriota bacterium, assembly GCA_021828835.1. Classification (GTDB taxonomy): domain Bacteria; phylum Acidobacteriota; class Terriglobia; order Terriglobales; family Acidobacteriaceae; genus Telmatobacter. The sequence goes on from JAJZCY010000074.1 coordinate 9,999, forward strand.
CATCCAAGGGCAATCCCTGCGTGCTGCTCGATGTGGGCGCCAATGTGGACTGCAAGGCCCACAACCTGGCTCAATTCGCCGTCATGGGCGAAATGTACGCGCGCAGTGTGCTCAAGATTCACCGGCCCCGCGTCGGCCTGCTCTCCATCGGCGAAGAAGAGACCAAGGGCAACGAGCTGACCCGCGACGCCTTTCCGCTGCTCAAGGCCCTGCCCATTCATTTCATCGGCAACGTGGAGGGGCGCGACATCTTCAACGGCAACGCCGACGTGATCGTCTGCGACGGCTTTGTGGGCAACGTGGCGCTCAAGACCAGCGAAGGCGTAGGCCGCTTTGTGCGCGATGCGCTGCGCGAATCGCTCACCCGCACCGTCACCGCCCAGGTGGGCGCGCTGCTCTCCCGGCGCGCGTTCAACGACTTCCGCCGCCGCCTCGACTACACCGAGTACGGAGGCGCGCCGCTGCTCGGCGTGCGTGGCATCTGCATCATCGGCCACGGCTCCTCCAACGATGTCGCCATCTACAACGGCATTCGCGTCGCCTACGAGTTCGCCAAGGCCGGCACCAACGCTCGCATCGAGCACGAGTTCGCCAGCCACGCCCGGCATGCCGCGGCGCACAGCGGCAGTCCGGACGCAGTGGTGCAGTAGCGCCCGCGCCGATCGCCATGTCCTTCCCTTCATCTGTGAATTCGAACCTGCTCAGGCTGGACGTGCTCGCGTGTCCTGCCTGCCGCGGAGACTTGCAGCCGGAGGCCGATCGGCTCTGCTGCGCCGCCTGCGGCCGCCGCTATCCGGTCATCGACGGCATTCCCGTGCTGATCGCTGAGCGCGCCGAAGCTCCGTCCCCGGCCCAGCCGAAGCCGTCCGCCCCGGCAGCGCCGGTCTCCAGACCGGCTGGATCGTGAGCCTCCCGGCGGCCCACGCCCTCACAAATTTTCCTGTGCCCCAGAAACAGGTGTCCCGGGTTCCTGCTTGCGGAAACCCGGGACACCACCCTTCAAACCATCCGCCCTGCCACGCAGGAACTAGTGGCCCTGGCCGTGTCCGTCGTCATGGCGCAGGTGGAACTGGAACGTCGTCACCCCTGGACCCGCAGGTGTGATGTTGGAGTTATCCAAGCCCACATTGGCGTACTGGCTGCTCGTCTGCTTGGTGACGTCCAGATGCACATCCGCCAGGTAGAGCCCCAGCGGATAGCTGGCGCTGTAGCCCTGGAACTGCGAGTACGCGCCCGATTGCGAGTTGGTGGCCATCACGTGATTTACAACGATGTCGTGATACCACGGAATCCCCGCGTGGCCCGAGCAGGTGCCGTAGGCGGTGTTGAAGATGAGCAGGTGCTTGATGCCCACCAGCCGCGTGTTGCGGTAGGTCACTTGCTTGACTTCGCCGCCGCAGGTTTCGTCGGACTTGATGCGGATCCCGTTGTTATCGGTCGCCACATTGCCCCACTCGTCGGTGCCGAACATCTGGTTGTTCTCCCACAGCACATTGCTCACGCCGTACATGGTCTGGCTGCCGATCGACATGCCGTGCGTGCCGTAGAAGCGGTTGTTGCGCACCGTGATGTTCGAGGCCGGGCCGGAGTTGGTCTTCACAGCCACGCCGTCATCGCCATCCTCAATGAAGGAGTTGAACACGGTGGCGTCGGTCACGCTGTCCAGGTCGATGCCATCCGTGTTTTTGGTGTTGGCCGGTGTCTTCACGCGCAGCCGCCATACCGTCACCCCGGTCCCGTCTTCAATGTAGAGGTGCATCTTGGCGGCATGTGTCAGAGTGACGTTAAAGACGGTGAAGTTCTCCAGATGCTTGGCGTTGATCAGGCGCGGCTTGTCGGAGAGCAGGTCGCCGCGGCCGTCGATAGTGCCCGGTCCCATGATGGCCGCATTGGCGCCGGAGACGCTGATGAACTGCTTGCTTCCGTAGTTGTTGCCAAACAGCGTAACGCCCCAGCCCACCACCAGCGCCTCACCTTTCATCGTCAGCGCGCCTGCGTAGAAGGCGTTGCTGGTGAAGGTGGGCGCCAGCAGCACCGCCTGGCCGGAGTTGGCGCAGTTATCGAGCGCGGCCTGCAAACGGGCGGTGTCGTCCGTAGCCGGCGGCGTGGCGCGATCGGCCGCGCTGAACTGCGCGCGCAGCACGGTGCAGATCTGCGGGTAATGCGGCGGCCTTACGTGGCGTGAATCGCCGGTTGCCAGCGTCTGAGCGATGAGGGTGGAAGCGCACAGGACGGTCAATGCCGCCCCGAACAGCCGGGGGAGATGAACCTTTTGCATCGCAAATCCTCCAAACGGCCCGCCGGAATTGGCGGGCCTTTTCAGTGGTCTGACCTCACGCGCGAGAGGCTACTCAAGCCAAAGGAGGATTGTCAAGGGTTGGCGGGAGAAATCTGTGAATTTCTCCCGTGGGAGTTTCTGCGCGCTGAGTTGTGAAGGTCAGACCTCGTGCAGCGCCGCACGCCAGCGGAATCCGGGAACAGAATGGATTGGGCTCCGCCCGGCTTACGCCTCGTTCATCTGTGGCACCGGAGCTTCTCTGGCTGTCTTTCCCCTGGGCGGGGAAACCACGATGGGCAGAACCGACGATAGGAGCATGACGACCGCGATCGCATGCAGGCCGCGCGTATAGGATCCGCTCGCGCCCAGCATCTTCACGATCAGTTGCGGGCCAAAGTAGCTGGCGAATCCCCACGCCGTCAGCATCAGTCCGTAGATGGGGCCCACGTTTCTGGAACCGAAGTAATCCGCCGCAAAGGCCGGCATGGTGCCGAAGCCGCCACCGTAGCACATCAGGATCACAAACGACACCACCGTGATGACCCCCACCGAGGCCAGCGAGGGCAGCAGCCAAAACAGACCGAACTGCATGAGGTACATCACCAGGAAGGTCCAGCGGCGGGTGATGCCGTCCGACACCCAGGCCCAGAAGATGCGGCCGACGGCGTTGCCGATGCTGACGATGCCCACCATGCCGGCGGCCACAATCGCGCTGGCGGTGGTCAGCTTTTCAAAGATGGGCGCTTCCTGCGAGATCAGCGAGATGCCGGCGCAGGTATTCAGAAACAGCAGAAACCAGAGCGCCCACCACTGCCAGGTGCCCAGCGCGGATCCCAGAGTGTAGTCCGCCTTGGCGCGCTGCGCCGTCTGGGTTGCGCTCGGGTTCCATCCGGAGGGCGTCCAGCCTATCGGCGGGTTGACCATGAAGAACGACGCCACCACCACCACCACCATGAACGCCACCCCCAGATAGGCAAAGGTTTGAAGCACGCCCACGTGTTGAATTAGCCACTGCGCCACCGGAGCGGTGACCAGCGCGCCCGCGCCGAAACCGCCGACGGCAATCCCGGTGATCAGTCCGCGGCGGTCGGGAAACCACTTCACCAGAACCGCGATGGGTACGATGTAGGCAAAGCCCAGGCCGATGCCGCCGATCACGCCATAGCTGATGTAGAGCCACCACAGCTTGTGGGCCGAGAAGCTCGCCAGGATCAGGCCCAGGCCATAGAGCACCCCGCCGGTGAGCGCGACCACGCGCGGCCCCTTCTTGTTCAGCCACAGGCCCCCGGCAAAACAGGCCACGCTCAGCGAGAAGATGCAGATCGTGAAAGTCAGCGTGACCTGCGCGATCGACCAGCCGAACTGCCGGGTGAGGGGATTGCGAAACACGCTCCACGCGTAGACGGCCCCCAGCACAATCTGCATCAGGAAACCGGCTAAGGCAACGATCCAGCGATTGGTCTTGTGCATTGATCTATCCTCCGGGGAACTTTGCTTGCAGGAATGTCGATATCAGTCAGTTGCGCGGCGCTGCGTGCTTCGTGCAGAGTTCTTTCTTCTTTCCGGGGCCCGGATGCCTGGGATGGAGATCGCCTGAATTTGGTGAGCGGGCTACCCGGTACAGTATCTTCGGGAACCGGTCGGCCGGCCTTGGTCTTGCTGCGCGACAGCGAACGAGCGATCCGCCGCGTCCAAATGTATTCATTCAAAATAGGAAGCTATGCAACGTGCCGACCAGAAGAAGACGTGGAGGTTCGGGCTTCAGCACGTTCTCGGCATAGTAGCCCCCGGGCTTCACGATCGTAAAGCCCGCCGCCTGTTTTTTAACAATCGGAGCTTCGGGATGCCTCTGGTTTCAGAGTGTTGGCTTGACTAAGAACGACAGCGGTATTCTCACCGCGTGCAGCGCACGACGACCTTGGTTCCCGTGGGCACCATGGCTCCGGCCGCCGGCATCTGTTCGCGGGCGGTGCCATTGCCACTGATGGCCACGTCCAGGCCGGCCGCCGCCGCGCGCACAATCACGTCCCGTACGGGCAGACCGGTCAGGTCCGGAACCTTCAGCAGCTTGGACTGAACCACCACGGTGCTCTGCGTGGGCTGGGGAGCAGGCGAGGGAACTGGTTTTTCCTGGGCGGCAGGGGCGGAAGCCGGGCGGTTCACTTCAGAGTGGGCGGCCTGCGCAGACTCGCTTGCCGCAGCCGCCGGGTGTGCCTCGGTGGTCTCGTTCTGCCGCAGGGGATCGTCACTGGGCAGCGCGTTGGCAGCATCGTAGAGTGCCTGGATATCATCCTGGCTGTTGCCCTGCGCGCCGCCATCGTCTTCGGGGATGGCGACGAGGTTCTTCTTGGCGACCTCCGATGCCGGGCGCAGCGGCGTGTCATGCGGCATGCCGAGATACTCCAGCACCTCCTGTGCCACCTCGGCGAAGACCGGCGCGGCAACCTCGGATCCGTAGTAGGCGCCCTTGGGCGAATCGATGATGACCGCTACCGCGATCGCGGGGTCGTTCACCGGCGCGAAGCCCGCGAACGAGCCGATGTGCAGCTCCTTGCTGTAGCGGTGCGTCACCGGATCGATCTTCTGCGCGGTCCCGGTTTTGCCCGCCGAGGAGTAGCCGTCCAGTTGCGCGTTTTTCCCGGTGCCGCTGAGAACCACGCCCTCCATCATCTCCCGCATCTGCGCCGCGGCCAGGGTGGAGATCACGCGATGCGATCCAGGCGGCAGCGGATTGGGCAGCTCTTCATCCGGCCGGAAGGGCTCAGGCGCCGGCGCCGCAGCGGACTTCTGATCGGTCTTCTGCATCGGGTCCGAGCCCGGCATCAGGATGTGCGGCGGCAGGTAGACGCCGCCGTTGGCGATCGTCGAAACCATCGTGACCAGTTGCAGTGGCGTGACCGCTTCCTCCTGGCCCATGGCCACATAGCCGATCGAAGCCGGCTGCCAGTACTTGACCGGCCGCAGCAGGCCGCGCGTCTCGCCGGGCAGCGCGATCCCGGTGCGCTGGCCGAAGCCGAAGGCGCGGATGTAGTTGTAGAGCTTGTCCGGCCCCAGCATGAGCGCCACCTTGATCACGCCCACATCGCTGGAGCGCGCCAGCGCCGTGGCTGCCGTCACCGTGCCGATGCCGCGGTCGCTCTGGTCGTCGTGGATCACGCGCCCGTAGAGATTGATCTGGCCGCCCTGGCAGTCGATCAGCGTG
>JAJZCY010000333.1 GCA_021828835.1 Acidobacteriota bacterium
GCCGCGCGGGAGGTCATCGCGCAGTGCATCGCAACCAGACAGGAGGAAGATCATGCCTGAGAACAACTGGGGAAGAAAAGAGACGATCGTCTGGCCGCCTCATCAGCCCATCTACACCCTCGGTGCAGTCTTTCTCGCTGTGATTGCGGCGGGACTCTTCGTGTATCTGCGCTTCGCCTTTGCTCTGTCGCCGTTGGAGCGGTTCTATCTTCCGATGTACATCAAGACCTCCATCGTGCCCAGCATTCGCTCGTCCGGAAAGTACCAGGTGCTCTTGGTCGCGAACGAGGAGAGACGTACATGGTATGCCCGTGAAGAGGATGTGCAGAACGGTACAACATTGCAGGAATATGGGAAGCCAATCCCGCTGGCGCTCTCCGATGCCGCACGTCTGCGCGGCATGGAATACCTCTACCGCAGTGCTCCTGCCGTGTTCCAGAACACAGTGCTCCACGGCTATCTCCAGCACCAGGTCTATGACGGCCAGGGCCTCATAGATATCTTCGAATGGCCCTTGTCATTCGGCGCACTCGCGTTGCTCTTGCAGCTTCCGTTTTCCATCCTGAAGGACATTCGGCGCCGCAAGGAGATGAAGTACGGGCGTCGTCTCAAAGGCCCTGTTCTGGTCACACCAAAGGAGTTCAACAAAGCCCTTCAGGGGACCGGCATCGGTCTCCGTGTGGATCAATGCCGCGAGCTGCTTCGCGTGCCATTACGCGCCGAGGATCAGCACTTCGAGATCATCGGCGACACCGGAAGCGGCAAGACGACGATCATCATGCAGATGCTCCGCCAAATTCAGACGCGCGGTCACTCGGCGATTCTCTACGACCCGGCCTGTGAGTTCATTGAGCGGTTTTACGATGAGGGCCGTGGCGACATCGTTCTCAATCCGCTTGACCGTCGCTGCCCCTACTGGGGGCCGTCGGAAGAGCTTGTGCGGCGTGCCGAGGCGCGCACCGTCGCGGCCTCACTCTTTCAACCGACCAACGACAAAAAGGGTGAATTCTTCATCGAAAGCCCGCAAAAAATCTTCGCGCATCTCCTGCTCGAACTGCCGACACCACAGCAGTTGGTGCAATGGATGTCGCACCCGGAGGAGATCGACCGCCGCGTGAAAAATACCGAGCTTGCGTCGCTGATCGATCCGTCCGCGCCGCAGCAGCGCTCCGGCGTCCTCGGCTCATTGAGCCTCGTCGCCGATAGCTTCCGGTTGCTCCCGAAGAAGGAGGATGCGAAGACAGAATGGACGGCGCGCGAGTGGTCAAAGAATCGCCAGGGCTGGATATTCATCACCTCACAACCAGCCGAACGCGAGGCGCTGCGCCCGCTCCACAGCCTATGGATTGATATGCTCGTTCTTCGGCTGCTCAGCGCGCCTACGTCCGAACAGCATCCCGTATGGTTTGTGCTGGATGAATTGGCCAGCTTGCAGAAGCTGCCGCAGCTCCACACCGCCATTACGGAAAACCGCAAGTCCCGCAACCCAATCGTGCTCGGGTTCCAGGGCAAGGCGCAGTTGGAGGTCATCTACGGCCACCTTGCCGAGGTCATGCTCTCGCAGCCAGCTACCAAAATCTTTCTCAAGACGACGGAGCCAAATGCCGCTGAGTGGGTGAGCCGGGCCATCGGCAAGGTGGAAATCGAGCGCATGAAGGAGACACACTTCGATGGCAGCCGCACGGGCAGAAACTTTGCACTTGACCGCCAGACAGAGCCGCTGGTTCTCGACTCGGAGATCAGTGGTCTGGAGAACCTGCACGCCTACCTGAAGCATGGCAACTATGTTTCCCGCTTCTCCTTTTCCGTGCTGGACCTTCCGGCAACTAAGCCGAAGTTCATCGAGCGGCTGGAGGACGATTTCATCGTCCGGGAACCACGTCCGGATGTCCCTGCACTCCCGAAGATCGAACCCGCTTCGGTGGCTCCGTTGCGTACCGCAACGAAGCCTGCCGATGAGCCGCAGGGGCACACAGCGACTGTAGATAAGCCCGTCACCAAGACTCCGGAAGAAACGCAGACTGAGTTCACGTTCGGTCCGAGGTTTTAGGCTATGCTGACGATCTCGAAGCCGCTTTCCGCAGGCCAGGCGCAGAACTACCATGCAAAGGAGTTCACCGCAAGAGAGCAGAACTACTGGTCGCAGCAAGGTAGGATCGCGGGCGAATGGCAAGGCCGTCTTGCTTCACAATTCGGCCTCGCAGTAGCGGTTTCTGCAGAAGACTTCGCGCGGTTGAGCCAGGGGCAGCATCCGACGACGGGCGAGCAGCTTGTTCGCCAACGCGCATCCTATGAATACCAGGACGCGGACGGCAAGACCATCAAGACCATGGAACACCGCGCCGGTTGGGATGCAACCTTCTCAGCACCCAAGTCCGTATCACTCACCGCCCTCGTAGGTGGCGATGAGAATGTCCGGCTGGCCCATCGGGAGAGCGTCCAGGTCGCCCTCGACCAGCTTGAGCACTATACGCAGGCGCGGATCGGCGGGAATCATCCAGCGGAGACCACTGGCAAGTTCATCGCGGCTAAATTCGAGCACGACACTGCTCGCCCTGTGGATGGTTACGTTGCGCCGCAG
>JAJZCY010000075.1 GCA_021828835.1 Acidobacteriota bacterium
CCCTGGCCTCGGCGGCGCGCAGCAGCGGGCAATCTTCGCCGCAGGTGCGATCGGCCCGGCCGTGGAGCAACTCGTGGACGAGTTTGCCGGTCAGATCCTCCGGGGCGGAGCCGAGCAGCCTGGCGGCGGCGGGATTGATGAAGGTCACGCGCCCGTGACGGTCGATGCCGCAGATGCCGTCGGAGACGGCGTCGAGCAGGATCTTTTGCTGGCGGCTCAGCTCCTCGGCGCGGCCGCGCTCGCGAGTGCGGGCCAGCATCTGTCCCAGGGAAGCGGCAGCCAGTTCGATGGCGGCGATGACTTCGCGGTCTTCGCGGCGCTTCAGGCGGCAATAAAACTCGAGCACGGCCAGCACCTCGGAGCCCACGCGCACGGGCACTACCCAGGCAGCCCTCATCTCCTGGCGCAGCGCGGCGGTGACGCGGGGACTGGCCGGAAGCACAGCCAGGTCCGCAGCCCCAACGGTGCGGCCCTCGCGCCAGGCGCGCCCGGCAAGTTCGGCGCCGCTGGGCAGCGACACGCCCATACTCTCCTGAATCAGGCTCTCGGCGGGTTTGCCGGGGACTCCCCAGGCGGTGCAGAACTCCAGGTGGTGGCCCTTGTCATCGACCAGCCACTCCACGGCAAGATCCCACCCCTGCGCGACGCAGAGGGCTTCGAGCACCCGCATGGCGGCCTCCTGCTGGGAGGCGCTCTCATTGACGATCTGGGTCACGGCAAGCTGGAGCGACAGGCGGTTTTCGCGCTGTTTCTGCTGGGTGACGTCGCGCAGCAGACAACGGACCGCGAGCGGATTGCCCGCTTTGTGGCGCTGACTGAGACTCAGCTCGAGGTCAAGGACGCGCCCGTCGTCGGCATGATGGCGCAGGGGCGCCCGCTCCACCACATCGCCCTCCAGCGCGCGGCGGAAGAGGGCCGCGGCTTCCGCCCGGCTGGCGCCGGAGAAGAGGCGGTCAAAAGATTCGAGCGACAGAAGCGCCGTGGTGTCCTGGCCGAAGCAGCGCTTCCAGGCGGGATTGGCATAGACGAAGCGGCCGGTAGGGCTGAGCGTGGCGATCATCTCGCTGGAGTTTTCGAACAGATCGCGATAGCGCTCCTGCGACTCGCGCTGCGCCTGCTCCTGGCGGCGGGTGGCGGACTGGTCCAGAGCGATGGCCACCAGCCCGGTGACAGCGCCGTCCTGGGCGCGGAGCGCGGAGATATGCAGTACCACGGGAATGGTGCTGCCGTCCTTGCGGCGCAACTGCGCGTCGAAGGCGGGAACCACGCTCGGAGGCAACTGGCGCAGGCATTGCAGATAGGCGCCCAGGCGGGCAATCGGGGTGGGCTCGGGATGGAGTTCCAGCCCGGAGACCTTCTCCATCTCGCGAACCAGCCGCGCGCCTTCTCCGGGAGCGAGGACGGCTAGCTTCTCCCAGGAGGTCAGCATCTCGGAGCTGAGATAGCCAAGAAGATGCTCCGCAGCCGGGTTCACATACAGAACGCGGCCGTCCATACCGATCGCCAGGAGAGCAGCTCCCGTCGAATCGAGAATTTCGCCGATGGGCTCGCCGGCAGGCGCAGGCGGGGCCAGGCGGCGGAGGATGAGGAAGGTTGCCGCAGCCAACCCGGCCAGCATCAGCAGCGCATCCGCTCGATGCGCCTTCATGTAGGTCTCTGCGAAGGCGGCTGAGGCCAGCAGCAAGGCCAGGACTCCAGTCGATGTGGTGACGACTCCGAAGGCGGTCGCGCGAGCCGGGGCCACAGGCGCATGCCCAGTCATCCCGATCTCCTCCACATCCACTGGCATGAATCTCCCCAAGTCGTCGAAAGTGGCAGCCTGCGGGCGCGCGGGAAAGGCCGGCGGGCCGGCGCAGGCGAGGACTTAAATTTCGAACGATAACACTAAAGTATAAGCACTCGCCGAGTTTTTCAGTCGCAAAAACCAGATGGGAAACGGCCCAGTAACGAGGAAAACTGCGAACGCAGGAGCGCTGGCCTCCTGGTCGGCCGTAGTGCCAGTCTGCATGGAGCAGTAGCGCCGACCTCTGGTCGGCAGTCGTGCGGGCCTCCCGGCCCGCACGCCCTTCTTCGGATCACTATTGGCGCTGCCAAACTGCGTATACTGTTGGCCATGTTCCAGACAATTGGTTTTCTGCGTCGTTTCGGCGCAGCCGCGCCCGTGGCTGCGTTCCTCTGCGTAATTGCCATGCCTCCCTCCGCTCGTGCATGGGACGCCAAAGGCCATCGCATGATCAACAATTTGGCCGTCACCCATCTGCCCACCGATGTGCCCGCGTTCCTGCGGACTCCGGCCGCTGTCGATGAGGTGGAATATCTGGGGCCGGAGCCGGACCGCTGGCGCTCGCCGGCCGAGCCGGAGCTAAACGCGGTGCAGGCGCCGGAACACTTCATCGATCTGGAGCCCGCCGACGCCCTCGGTCCCCTGCCCCACAAGCGGCTGGACTTCGAGGCCGAAGTCTTCGCGGCGCACGAGCGGCCGGAGCGGATCGGTCTGCAACCCTGGCAAGCCGACGAGGTATGGGAACGGCTCAAATCCGCAATGCGCGACTACCGCGGACTGGCCGCGGCCCACAAGGACACGATGCCAGTCGAACAGGCCATCCTGTTTTACGCAGCCTGGCTGGGGCACTATGCCGGCGATGGCTCGCAACCGCTCCACACCACCATCCAGTACAACGGCTGGACGGGGCCCAATCCCCATGGCTACACCACCAGCCATGAGATTCACCACCTGTTTGAAGGAACCTTCGTCGAAGCCAACATCGATCCCGAGGAGGTAGAAGCGAAGATGACGCCCGCTCACCTGATCCAGGGCGACATGTTTGACGCCTATGTAGCCTACCTGCGCCACACGCACGGCTACGTGGACGAGCTCTACCAGTTGGAAAAGGGCGGCGGATTCACGGGAGCGGGAACGCCGGCGTCGCGGGAGTTTGTGGCGGAGCGGCTGGCAGCCGGGGCGAGCATGTTGCGGGACATGATCTACACGGCGTGGGTGGACAGCGCACAGCCCGTCCCGGAGTGGCACCCGAAGAAGTAGGTGACCCACCACGTCGAATCTGAGCCATTTGCTTCGTGTCTCCGAAGCGGGCCACTTCGGCTGAGCACCGGGCAGGCTCCGTGGCAATCGGCGTCTATTGCCGGGCGAGCGCGGGAACTCTGCGCAGCATCAGCGTGAGCGCCGCGCTCAGCAGAGGGACCACGGGAAGCGCAAAGAGCAGCCAGCCAACCATCGCCTGGCCGGCAAATCCGGCAAATTGCTGCGCGATCTGCGCCGGCGGAACGTGCAGCAGCGCCAGCGAGAGGTGCATCGGGCCCGCGCCAAGCGGGTGGCTGGGAGAGTAAAGGTGGCCACCGAGGCGCATGAAAGGAAAGATCAGCGCGAGCTGGAAGGGCATGGCGACGTAGTTGGCGGCCTGGATAGCCGGCAAATTCAGGCGCAGGCAGATGGCCAGGCCGGCGCAGAGCAGGGTGGGCGCACCCACCACGGGCACGCAGCCGATGGCAAAACCGAGGGCCAGCGTGATCGCCAGCCGTCCAGGGGTGATCCCCTGGCGCAGCCAGGCGGCGACCGACTGCTCCGCAGCGTCAGAATTCCAGCGCATACCTAACCATCTCCTGTCCTCGATGAAAAACACAACAACTTCGAAGCGTTCGGCGAAAGAAGCCAGCGAAAGGAACCAGAATGAGCACGAGCGGTTCCAATGCTGGCTTCACCGGAGAGATCGGCAGGCCATGCGGTCCACGCAAAAACAGGCGTCGGCTGGGGCGGCAGAGGCAGGCAACCGAACCACAGCCTGCGTACATCCGGCCTGAGATGCCGGAGGAGTCTCCCCGACCGAAGTCGTAAGTTTCTGAAACTGCGGGCCGACGAAATCCCGGTGGCGCAGGGGGGTGATTCCCGCACAACAACTGCGCTACACTTGGTTTCGCAATGCGGATTTTTGGGATCGACTGCGGGACCGAGATCACCGGTTTCGGGGTTGTGGAGGCGCTGGAGAGTTCGCGCGAACCGCGCCTCGCATGCCGGACGTCGGGGGCGATCAGGCTGAGCAAGTCGAAGCCTCTCGCGGCCCGTCTGGACCAGGTATTCCGCGAACTCAGCTCGGAGTTGGAACGCTGGCAGCCGGACGCGGTCGCAATTGAAGAGGTGTTCTACTCCGTCAACGCCAAATCCGCATTAAAGCTGGGCCAGGTCCGGGGCGTGGCGCTGCTCGCAGCCGCCCGGCAGGGGCTTCCGATTGCCGAGTACGCGCCGCTGAAGATCAAGTCCAGCGTGGTTGGGTACGGTCTAGCAAAGAAAGAACAGGTGCAGTTCATGGTGGCGCGCCTCCTTGGCCTGGAGGTGGTTCCCGAGCCCGCCGACGCGGCCGACGCGTTGGCCATCGCCATCTGCCATATCCACACCGCCCAAACACTTTCCTTTCAGGGGGTCACTGTATGAAGTACGCATCGATGGTTCTGGTAGCTGCGCTGGCCTTTCTCGCTCGCTGCCCGGCTGAGGATGCCACCGTGACCGTTCCCGTGAAGAGTCCGGTGATCACGGTGGAGTTCTCCAATCCCGCCCTGTCGCCCTCGCACTGGAAATTGACAGTGCACCCCGACGGCAGCGGCCACTTTGTTTCCGAGATGGGCAAACCGTCTCCCGATGCGCGCGGCGGGATGTACGTGCCGAATGTGGACCGGGACGTGCAACTGAGCGCGAAATTTACCAGCAGTGTCTTTGCCACCGCGCGGCAGCATGCCTGGTTCAACCAGCAGTGCGAGAGCCATATGAAGGTGGCCTTCCAGGGCTGGAAGAGCCTCAGCTACAAAGGCCCGGAGGGGGAAGGCTCCTGTACCTTCAACTATTCGAAGGACAAGCAGATCGAAGCCCTGGGGGATTCCTTCCAGGCCGTAGCCCAGACAATCCTTGAGGGCGTGCGGCTGGAACTGCTGCTGCAGCACGATCCGCTGGGTCTGGACAAAGAAATCGACAGCCTGGCGCTGGCCGCGCACGACGGGCGCGCGCAGCAGATCTGCACCATCCGCAGCATCCTGGAGCGGCTGGCCCAGGACGATCAGGTGATGGCCATGGTCCGGAAGCAGGCGCGCAGTCTGCTGGCGAAGGCGGAGATCTAGCGCGGTCCGGGCCATCTTCGCGCGACTTTTGCCCTCCGCGGCGTGTCCAATTAAGGTGGTAGACGCGTCCAACCCGACGCGGTGGGGGGAGGCAGGAGTCTATGGCAAACAGCCAAGCGACAGTGCGAAGCACCGGGATCTTCCCGGTGGCGGGGTGGATTGCGACTGCGGCGCTGATCGTGACGCTGCTGATTCCGATGGCCGCCAAAGCTCAAGACGCAGGACAGCAGCAGGGCCCAGGGGAGCCTTCGCGCGCCATCCGGCTGAGTTATGTGGACGGGGATGTGCAGCTTGCGCAAAACGGAGAGGTGACGACACAACATGCCGTCATCAACACGCCTCTACTGCAAGGCACCACGATTACCACGGCAGACAGCGGCCGCGCGGAGATTCAGTTTGAAGACGGCAGCGTGGCCCGCCTGGCGCCCAATAGCGCTCTGACACTGAAGGTGCTGACCGGCCAGGGCCCCGACGGATCAGCCGAGATGGATCTGGACCACGGGCTCGCCTATTTTGAGCTGCAGGGCACCGGCCAGAACGGCCAGATGAGCGTGCACTTCGGCCATAGCGAGGTCACGGCCAGCGGCTTTACGGTTCTGCGCGTCACCGATGACACCCCGCCCGGAGAACTGGCGGTGTTTGCCGGTAACGCCCAGTTGGACCGGGACCATGGCGCGGTAACGCTGAGCATGCACGCCGGCGAGAGCGTCGACTTGTCCGCTTCGGATCAGGCCAGCTACAAGCTTTCCGAATCGATTCCGCCAGACTCGTGGGATACCTGGAATACCGATCGCGACCAGGAACTGGCCTCGGAAGCGCAGCAGAGCACGGCCCCCGCGGACGTGGGCGCAGATGCCTCGAATCCGGCTTGGAACGATCTCGATGCGAACGGCACCTGGTATGACGTGCCGGACCAGGGCTATGTCTGGTCGCCCTATGACGCGGCCAATCCCGGGTGGGATCCCTATGGGAACGGGAACTGGACCTTCACCGTCGGCTACGGCTATACCTGGGCCTCGGCCTATCCGTGGGGCTATATGCCCTACTCGTGCGGGGCGTGGAACTTTTACGGCGGCTTCGGCTGGGGATGGGCTCCGGGCATGGGCGGCTGCACCCCCTGGTGGGGCGTGGGCTATTATGGCGGCCCGATGATCGGCAGTCACCCCATTTGGTACCGGCCGGTGCAACGGCCCATCGCGCCGCGGCGTCCGATCGGCGGCCGTCCGGTTCCGCTGATTGCGGTCAATCGGGTGATGCCGCCGGGGCACATCGCCAATCTGCCCTTGCGCAACCGGACTGTTCCGGTCACCATCCGCGGCCATGAAGTGCTGCCCATGCGTTCGACGTCGCTGAATGCAGGCCTGGGACGCTCAGCGTATGCCGGCCACTCAGGCGGCATGGGATTCGTAGGATCTCCGACCGTAGGCGCGGTGGGAGCGCCGCCACGCACCTTTGGAGGGCCGCCGCGCCCGCTTGGAGCACCAGCCGGCCTGACCCCTCTGGGCGGAATTGGGCAGGCACCGGTGCGGCCGGGATACGTGCACGGGCCAGAACCTCTGGCGGGCTATCATGTTCCGGCGCGGAGCGGCTATGCAACCCCGGGGCGGACCTATACCGGACCAAGGCCGCTGACGGGATTCGGGCGTCCGGCGGCTGGATCCGCGGGCGGTTATCACGGTGCTGCCGGCATGCCTCATAGCGGCGGTGGCTTCCACGGCGGCGGTGGTGGTTATCACGGCGGCGGTGGTGGTTATCACGGCGGCGGTGGTGGCGGCTTCCACGGCGGTGGCGGCGGTGGCTTCCACGGCGGCGGGGGCGGCGGCGCTCACGGTGGCGGAGGCGGTGGGGGCGGCGGTCACCACTAAAGACTGAGCGAGAGCATCATTCAAAGCAATGGCGTCTGGGAAGAACCCCAGGCGCCATTTTTGTTGCTCGTCCCGTCTCGGCTCGGTGCCGATTCAGCAATCGATCTCTTCCCTGCTCTTCATCCTTTGCCGATCATCACTTCGGTGGCCTTGATGAGGGCGATGGCCCAGTCGCCCGGCTTGAGCGCCAATTCGCGCGCGGCGTCGGCGGTGATGATCGAGGTGACGCGCTGCCCGCCGACCGAGATCACCACCTTCGCCAGCAATCCTTCAATGACCACGGTGACGACTTTGCCGCGGGGCTGGTTGCGTCCGCTGATCTGGGCGGGAGCAGCCTGGGCGATGGAGGCCGGCAGAAACTCTTCAAGAGCCTCGGCCGGAACGCGGTGATGCCCGCCGGGCGTTTTGACCGTCCGGATGCGGCCGGTCAGGATCCAGTGCTTGAGCGCCGGATAGCTCATGCCCAGCTTCTCGGCTGCCTGCCGAGGGGTCAGAAGTGTAGCGTTGTTCATATCCCTCAAATCCGATCAATTCTCCCCTTGCGAGTAATGTACATGCCGCAGTAAGCTCCTGCACGACCGGTGGTGACCGGTTCCCCTGGGGCCGTATCCGGAACGTGCGTGATAAGCGTCACGTGAAAGGGTTCTATTCGGGTGGTAGGCTGCGCATGGCAAATGTTTGTCCCGCACAATCAGAGGTCTTCTTTTTACCGTCCGCTATTCGGCTTTTTGCATAAAAGTTCAGGAGGGATTGTGACTGCACAGGGTTGGGTGTCTTTCGTAATGGGCGTAGGCGCGATGCCGGTGCTCGCCGCGATGCTATCGAACCGGCGAGACACTGGAGTGAATTGGTGCCTGGCCGCAACACAGCGCATTTCGGCCGCCATTTCCGGCGGCGCGGCTGTCCTTCTCAAGCGCCGGATCCGATCCGTGGCAGCCCTGCTGGGCCTGCTGCTGACCGCATTCGCGCCTACACTCGCCTTGGCCCAGGAACAAGGGGTCGGTGGTGAAGCCAACCTGGTCCTGCCCGATCTCCGGACCGTGAAGTTTCTGGGAATCAATGGACACGCGCTGCTGCTGTGGGGGCTGTTGTTCTGCGTCGGTGGCCTGCTGTTCGGACTGGTGATCTATCAGCAGTTGAAGAATCTGCCGGTGCACCGCTCGATGCGCGAGATCTCGGAGCTGATCTATGAGACCTGCAAAACCTACCTGCTGACCCAGGGCAAGTTCCTGGTTCTGCTGTGGGTGTTCATCGCAGTCATCATCGCGCTCTACTTCGGCGTGCTGGCGCCGGTGCCGGGCAAGCCGATTGCCGTGACGCTGCCCATAATTCTGCTCTTCAGCATCATCGGTATCTGCGGCAGCTACGGTGTGGCCTGGTTCGGCATCCGCGTGAACACCTTTGCGAACTCGCGCACCGCCTTCGCAGGCCTGCGCGGCAAGCCCTATCCCTGCATGGCCATTCCGCTGAAGGCCGGCATGAGCATCGGCATGGCGCTGATCTCGGTCGAGCTGTTCATGATGCTGGTGATTCTGCTCTTCGTTCCGGGGGCCTACGCCGGCCCCTGCTTCATCGGCTTCGCCATCGGCGAGTCGCTGGGCGCAGCGGCGCTGCGCATCGCCGGCGGCATCTTCACCAAGATCGCCGACATCGGCTCCGACCTGATGAAGATCGTCTTCAAGATCAAGGAAGACGACGCCCGCAATCCGGGCGTCATCGCCGACTGCACGGGTGACAATGCCGGCGACTCGGTCGGCCCCAGCGCCGACGGCTTCGAGACCTACGGCGTCACCGGCGTGGCCCTGATTGCGTTTATCCTGCTGGCGGTCAAGAGCCCGGTTACCCAGGTGCAACTGCTGGTGTGGATCTTCGTCATGCGCGTGGCCATGCTGGTCTCGAGTTCCGGCGCCTACTTCCTCAACACGGCAGTCACCAAGGCCAAGTACGGCAACGCTGACAAGATGAACTACGAGACGCCGCTGACCTCACTGGTATGGGTGACCTCCATCATTTCGATCGTCCTTACCTACGTCGTCTCGTATTACATCATCGGCCCGGGTGGAACCGGCGATCTCGGCGATGGAACCATCTGGTGGAAGCTCTCGTCGATCATCTCCTGCGGAACGCTGGCGGGAGCCATCATCCCTGAGCTGGTGAAGGTCTTCACCTCCACCGAGTCCCGCCACGTGCGCGAAGTGGTGACCTCGGCCAAGGAAGGCGGAGCCTCGCTCGGCATCCTCTCCGGCTTCGTGGCCGGCAACTTCTCCGCCTATTGGCTTGGCCTGTGCATGGTGGCCCTCATGGGCCTGGGCTTCTTCTGGAGCACCGGACCCGCGATGGACGCGCTGATGCTGGCTCCGGCCGTTTTCGCCTTCGGCCTAGTGGCCTTCGGCTTCCTGGGCATGGGACCGGTGACCATCGCCGTCGACTCCTACGGCCCGGTGACCGACAACGCCCAGTCCGTCTACGAACTGTCGCTGATCGAAAACATCCCCGGCATTGAGGCGGAACTGAAGCGAGACTTCAACATCGACGTGGAGTTCGAACGCGCCAAGTACCTGCTGGAAGCCAACGACGGCGCGGGCAACACCTTCAAGGCTACCGCCAAGCCGGTGCTGATCGGCACCGCTGTGGTCGGCGCCACCACCATGATCTTCTCCATTGTCATGGCGCTCACCCATGGCCTGAGGCCCGATCTGGTTGGAAACCTCTCGCTGCTGCACGCGCCCTTCATGCTCGGCCTGGTGACCGGCGGCGCCATGATCTACTGGTTCACCGGCGCTTCCACGCAGGCGGTTTCCACCGGCGCCTATCGCGCGGTGGAGTTCATCAAAGCCAACATCCGCCTGGAAGGCGTGGAGAAGGCCTCCGTCACCGACAGCAAGAAGGTGGTGGAAATCTGCACCAAGTACGCGCAGAAGGGGATGTTCACCATCTTCTTGGCCGTCTTCTTCGCAACCCTCGCCTTCGCGTTCGTGGAGCCGTTCTTCTTCATCGGCTACCTGATCTCGATCGCGATCTTCGGCCTCTACCAGGCCATCTTTATGGCCAACGCCGGCGGCGCCTGGGACAACGCCAAGAAGGTGGTGGAGGTGGACCTGAAGCAGAAGGGCACCCCGCTGCACGATGCCACAGTGGTTGGCGATACGGTGGGCGATCCGTTCAAGGACACTTCCTCGGTGGCCATGAACCCGGTCATCAAATTCACCACCCTCTTCGGCCTGCTGGCCGTGGAGCTTGCGGTCACGCTGAGCTCGAACAGGCCGATGCTGGCCCACATTCTGGCAGTCTTGTTCTTCCTGGTGTCGGTCTTCTTCGTGCACAAGTCGTTTTACGGCATGCGCATCGAATCCGAGAGCGCCAGCGCCAGCACCCCCATCGAAGCACCCCGGGAGAAGGTCGCCAACTAACACTTCCCTTCCGTTTCAACCGTCAATAAGCGCCGCCCGGAAACGGGCGGCGCTTTGCTGTGCGGGAAGGTGTTGTGAACCCGATGGAGAACGGCGGCGAGAGCAAGCGACCTTCCTTCATTGTTCCTGACAAGGAATCATTTGCCGTTTGACATTTCCATGCTGGTTCAGCTACGTTGCTCGGATCGTGGAACGAGTCGGCGCGAGCTGCCCGTTCCAGATCCCCCCAAGGCATGGAGAACATCATGAAACTGTTTATGGTGGCAGCAGCAGGGCTGGCGCTTCTGACGGCGCCGATCCTGCGGGCGCAGGCGAGCACCGCGGGTCCGATGTCGATCGACACCAGCAATTCCGCGGACTGGAAGATCAGCAACGGGGTTGTTTCCGTAGACTGGTTACCCAATGACGGGCGAATCTTCAGCATGCACTGGTCGCAGTATCCGAATCAGGAGCTGATCGACCAGACCAACAGGAGCGCGGCTGGCCCGAAGGGCTTCTACATGGACAACGTCGGGCCCGGGTACTCGACGCCCGCAAATGGTTTCTATCTGGATCCGAATGGGCGGTACATCGACTGGTGGGTGAAGTTTCCAGCCAGTTCTTCGAATGCGTTCACGTGGCAGCAGCATTACGTGATGTTCGCCGGCGATCCGGGCATCCACATCTACTTTGTGCTGGATCACGGCGCGGGAGACAAGGCTGGAAGCATCGGCCAGATCCAATGGGTGATGCGCGGCAGCCTGTCGGAGTTTACGAACACCTACGCGGTGAACACGGGGCTATCGAACCTTGGCGCGACCTCTGTGCCGATGCCCAACGCGGTGTTGTTTGGCAACAACGACCCCGGACGCAACGTACAGAATGCGGTCGAGGACCTGCATGGGCTGAATCTGCCGCCGGGATTCCGCCGCGAGTTCTACACCAAGTACGACTATTCCAGTTACGAGTACCTGCACCGTGCCGAGGGAGTGTACGGATCAACGATGGCGGAGTGGATGGTGGTTCCCAGTTCCGAGTCGCTGACCGGCGGCCCCACCAAGCAGGACTTGATCTTCACCGGCAATCTGCTCATCATGGAAGCCTACTCAAACCACCTGGACAACCAGATGCAGTTCAAAGTGCCGGCCGGAGCGGTGATGCACCGGCTGTATGGTCCCTTCTATCTCCACCTGAACGCCTTCAGCGGCATGTATCCGACGCCGGCTTCCCTCTATCGGGAGGCACTTGCCGCGGGACAGCGTTACAAGGCCTTGTACGCTGAGGATTCCGTTCTGGCACAGGGCGGCTATATCCCGCAGGAGAATCGCGGCACCGTGAACGTGAGGGTGGATGGCGCCCGGGGTCTGGATCTGAACCAGGGCTGGGCGGTGCTCAGCGATCCCCAGACCGACTTCCAGTACTCGCATGCGGGAGCGGAGTACTGGGCCAATCTCAATCCGGGCGGCGTGGCTACGTTCAACCACGTGATCCCGGGGACCTACCGGCTCTCCGTGTATGTGCTGGGCAAATGGGGCGAGCTGCGGAAGGACGGCGTCACCGTGCAGGCCCATCGGCCGACGCACGTCGCCGTGCACATCACGCCGGAGCACTTCGGCTACGACCCGCCCATCTGGACGATCGGCACGGCAGACCGCTCCTCGCATGAGTTCTTCCACGGACAGATCACCCGCCCCGCCGATCTCGATACGGATTACCGCAGCCTGTTCACGAACCGGTTCGACACTTCCGTGCAGGATGACCGGCAATACTGGGGCAACTGGAACTATTGGGGAGACTTTGCCGCCAACAAGGGAGCGGTGATTTACTACGCGACCCGGGTGGGCAATATCCCTGCCACCCACGACCTGAGCAATTGGAATTACAACCAGTGGGAGATGTTCAATCCGGGGCTCTATGCCGGCATCTACAATCCGGCCGACGATACCACGGACGGCTACAGGTACATTTGCCCGGCTTACGTGGGTAACTGCGCCACCGCCCGGGTCCCCAACTGGCAGGTTCACTTCACAACCACCGCGGACCAGCAGAAGCAGGGACAATATGTGACCCTGTCGCTCGGTCTGGCCGCCACCGAGTCGAGCCTGGTGGTCTCCATGAACGGGCAGACGCGGGTCTGGTACGGATTCAATCGCAAAAATTCGGATGCGTCGGTTCGCAGCGGCTTCTCCGGCACGTATCAGTGGTTGGTGATGCAATGGCCGGTGAGCGCGCTGAACCCGCCGGGCCAGGACAACGTGATTACCCTGAACGTAGGCCATCCGTGGGGCGTCGAGTACGATGCGCTGCGCATGGAAATATCCAACCGCTCGGCAAACCCCTCGGTGACGGGCTGGAATGACTACGACTACGTCGGCACCTCCACCCGCGCCTATGCGAACGACGCGGTCGATAACCAGTAATTGGGCACTCCTACAGGGTGGCTCTTCCTCAAGGAGGAGTCACCCTGCGCCGGAGATCTGAAGGGCGCTGAGGTTTTGGCGCTTGCTGACGGACCAGGTCCTTCAGCCGAGCCCGTCGGCAGACCGGCTGTCTCATTTCGGCGGTCCAGTTGAAACGCGCAGTGCGAAGCGTGCGTCCCGTGCAGCTTCGCCCAGCCCATTTCCGCCCCGCTTGTCCACACTTCCACATGCTTTCCACGCAAACTGCACCACTTCCGCGCCTTGTGGGTGCGGCCGGGCCGGGCTAGCCTTAAAAAGGCCGGAGAGGATCCGGCGGAGCCCTGCGGCGCGATCGGGCCGCTTCCCTCCAACCGGATCCCGCATCCGGAGCGGCTTTTGGAGGGTTTCCACAGCGGTTCCCCCCATATTGCGCACCCGGATGCTCTTTTTGCCATCAAAATACTAGATATTGTGGTTTAGTGTTGACATGCACCAGCCACAGCGGTATTTTTTCATCTGCGGCTGTAATCTGGCCTTCATGAACACAGCCCGGTCGAAGTTCCGGCGAGCCGCTCGAAGCTCATATTCGAGGCTGATTTTCGAGGCTTCTTTCTCAACCCCGGTTCCGTAGCTTTTCGTTGCTTCCGGCTTTATCCCTTCCGGGCCCACGCCTTGGGAGGCTCAGGCGTTTTCGCCAAAAAATTGCTGACCAAGAGGATCCATATGAGCGAAACCCAGATGCACACCTCCGCCGAACGTGCCCAGGCGCCCTCCTCCCATAAGGGTTTGGCCTTCTCCCGCCGTTTTTCCGTGGACGGCGTTTCCCCCTATGATCTCGTGCAGTGGGAGCGGCGGACCGCTTCCATTACCGATACCAAGGGCAATGTCATCTTCGAGCAGCGCGACGTCGAGGTTCCCACCGAGTGGTCGATGACGGCCACCAATATCGTTGCTTCCAAGTACCTGCACGGTCAGCTCGGCACCTCCGAGCGCGAGACCGGCGTACGCATGCTCGTCTCCCGCGTGGCCGAGACGGTGCGCGACTGGGGCATCCGCGGCGGCTACTTTGCCAGCGCCGACGAGGCCGAGATCTTCCACGACGAACTCGCCGCCATGTTGCTCACCCAGCGCGTGGCCTTCAACTCGCCGGTATGGTTCAACGTGGGCTGCGACCGGCTGGAGCCGGAGGCCGACGGCCAGAACTGGCACTGGGACCCGGCCACCGGGGGCGTGCGCTACTCCGCCACCGGCTACAAGAATCCGCAATGCTCGGCGTGCTTCATCAACGCCGTCGATGACTCGCTGGACTCCATCCTGACCCTGGCCAAGACCGAGGGCATGCTCTTCAAGTGGGGTTCGGGCACCGGTACCAATCTGTCGGCCATCCGCGGCTCCATGGAGCTGCTGTCGGGCGGCGGCACGGCCAGCGGCCCCTTGAGCTTCATGCGCGGCTTCGACGCCTTCGCCGGCGTCATCAAGTCCGGCGGCAAAACCCGCCGCGCCGCCAAGATGGTCATCCTCAACGTCGACCATCCGGACATCATCGACTTCATCGAGTGCAAGGCCAAGGAAGAGGCGAAGGCCTTCGCGCTCATCAAGGCCGGCTACGACGGCTCCGGGCCTGACTCCGAGGCCTACTCGTCCATCTTCTTCCAGAACGCCAACAACTCGGTGCGCGTCTCCGACGAGTTCATGCGCGCCTACGAGAGCGACGGCGACTTTTGGACGAAAACGGTGAAGGACCGCACGCCGGTGAAGCAGTACAAGGCGCGCGAGATCATGCACAAGATCTCCGAGGCCACCTGGCAGTGCGGCGACCCGGGCATGCAGTTCGACGACACCATCAACAAGTGGCACACCAGCAAAAACACCGCCCGCATCAACGCGTCGAATCCCTGCTCGGAGTACATGTTCCTGGACAACTCCGCCTGCAACCTGGCCAGCTTCAACCTGCTCAAGTTCGTCAATCCGGCGGGCAACTTCGATATTCCCTCGTACCGGCATGCCATCTCGGTGATGATCACGGCCATGGAGATCCTGGTGGACAACTCCGGCTACCCCACCGAGTCGATTGCGCGCAACTCGCACGACTACCGGCCGCTGGGCCTGGGCTACGCCAACCTGGGCGCGCTGCTGATGGCCTTTGGCCTGCCCTACGACTCCGAAGCCGGCCGCGACGTTGCGGCATCGCTGACCGCAATCATGTGCGGCCAGGCCTATCTGCAGTCCGCCATCATCGCCGCCACCTGCCCGCCGCTGGGTTCGGCCACGCCGCTCACCGCGCAGGTGGAGCGCGAAGGCGGCGCCTGCCCCGGCTTCTACGTCAACCGGGAGCCATTCCTCGACGTGATCCGCATGCACCGCGCCGAAGTGAACAACATCGGCAAGTCGCGCCACTCCGGCGAGCCCTTCGTGGTGCCGCAGCTTGAGCTGCTGATCGACGCCAGCCGCGAGTGCTGGGACATGGCCCTGCTCCAGGGCGAGCGCCACGGCTACCGCAACTCGCAGGTCACCGTGCTTGCCCCCACCGGCACCATTGGCTTCATGATGGATTGCGACACCACCGGCATCGAGCCGGACCTCGCACTGGT
>JAJZCY010000334.1 GCA_021828835.1 Acidobacteriota bacterium
GGCCGGCCGCGCCATCTACCTCGACCTGCCGCCCTTCTGTCCAACCGAGTGGCGGGAGCGTAAGGGCGCTCTCTCTCCCATGGATCGCCTCTTCGCCCCGGATTTCGACTGGCGCGAGTGGCCGGATGAACCCGGCGACTGGACCGCATGGCTCTTGCGCGGCGGCTTTCCACCCGCGCTCGAAATCAACTCGGAAGCCGACCGCGGCCTCTGGTTCGCCGCTTATGTGCAGACCTACCTGGAGCGGGATCTGCGCCAGTTGAGCGCCATCTCCAGTCTGCCCGACTTTCAACGCCTGATGATGCTGGCCGCGCAGCGAACCGGCAAACTGCTCAACCAGGCTAACCTTGCGCGCGACGCGGCGCTCAGCCACCCGACGGCGCACCGGTATTTGAATCTGCTCGAAACCGGCTGCCTGATCACGCGCCTCCGTCCCTTGGCGACCAATCCCACATCAGCGCTGGTGAAAGCCCCCAAGCTTCTTTGGACCGATTGCGGGCTGGCCGCCTGGCTGGCCGGAATCCGATCCTCCGCCGATGTGGCGGCTAGAATGGACAGCGGTTTCTGGCTGCAGCAGACCATCTTTCAGACACTGGAGACCTGGCGGTCGCTCGATCCCCAGCGGCGCAAACTGCATTTTTGGCGCAACCGCACCGGCCACGAGGTGGATTTCATCCTGGAAGACGCCGGCAAGTTTGTCGCGCTCGAAATCAAGGCGAGCAGCCAGGTGACCGCCAATGACGCGACCGGCATTCGCTCGTTCCGCGAAGATTTGAAGCGCAAATCGTCACTGGTCAGAGGAGTGGTACTGCATGGCGGCAACGCGCGCCCACTGGAGAATGGCATTCTCGCATTGCCCTGGGGATGGATGGTGCCGTCTTGAGAGGTGAAGACAACAGGCTGCTTCACTCGTATCCATCCGGGCGAGCACACGGTCGACGGCCAGAGCTCTGACCGCTTGATTGTGCACCATCGCCGGGCGCCCCAGGTCTCGATTTTGAGACCTGGGAACCGAAGATGCCAAGGTGCGAATTCACGCGGTCAAATGCCTGGAGCATGGAGTGATTAGGTTCGCTGGCCGGTTTGGTGGCGTAAGCTGCCGGAGTTAACTCGGCGAGGGATCGGAAGGATCGGCTGGCCAGCAGCTCCACGTCGGCCGGGGTGCGGCGGCGCGGAAAACGAGCCCGTAGCGAGACCTTGGGCCGGGCCGGCCCGGACCTGTCACAGCCGCCAATCAGACGCGTGGACTGCGCCCGGCTGAACCCCGTCATGCGTTCGATGTAGGCCCGCAGAAGTCCTTTCGACCGCCGTCCCAGCCGTGGGTACTCGTGATGACAGAGCAGATGCTCCACCCACTGGCACAACTCCGCGCGGCCACAACCGGCAAACCGCACACTCTCCGAGGCCGATAGAAATGCCTCGATCTCAACCAAACTCAGCTTCTCTGCTCCAGGCACGCTGATCATCCACCCTCAGCTTGCCCCTCAGACCCCTTCCGGCGCATCTTGCACTGGAATCAGCCCCCCTCAGGCTCACCTCGCATTGGAAAGGAGTCTGGAACCATGCGACTTCGATGAGTATTTAGCCAGAACCGAACGTCCGCCCGCTCATCCCTTACGCATCTTCCCGGTGGCTAAGATGCGCGTAGAGCTCGCCCGCCAAAGCCCCGTCAGCAACGCTCAGGCCGGCCTTTTTGGCCCGCGATGGACAAATTTGGGCGGGCAGCATCCATTACCTTATCTTTTGCTTTAAGTGCTGCTTCCCAAGATGAGATAGTGGTACTGCATGCTTACAGGCGAAATTCGCAATCAAGTAGATCGTATCTGGGACGCATTCTGGTCCGGCGGCATCGCCAACCCCGTAGACGTTATCGAGCAGATCACCTATCTGCTCTTCCTCAAGCGCCTCGACGAGGTGCAGGAGCTGGAGGAGCGCAAGGCGGTCCGTCTCGGAACGCCGATGACGCGCCGCATCTTCCCCGAGGGCAACGACCCCAAAGGCACGCCCTACCAGGACTTCCGCTGGAAGCGCCTGAAGAACGCCTCGCCGCAGGTGATGTACAGCCTCCTTGCCGACCACATCTTTCCCTGGCTCCGCACCCTCGGCGAAGGCTCCACCTATGCGCAGTACATGCGCGACGCCCGGTTCACCATCCCGGAGTCGCTCATCGCCAAGGCAGTTGACCTGATCGACAGCGTCCCTATGGACGACCGCGACACCAAGGGCGATGTCTACGAGTACATGCTGGGCAAGCTGGCCACCTCCGGCACCAACGGCCAGTTCCGTACGCCGCGCCACATCATCCGGCTCATGGTGGAGATGATGGCTCCCACGCCGAAGGAGGTCATGGTTGACCCCGCCGCCGGAACCTGTGGCTTCCTCATGGTCACGGGCGAGTACCTCCGCGAAAACCACCCGGAGCTCTTCGCGGACCCCAAGCTGAATAAGCACTTCCACCACGGACTCTTCCATGCCTTTGAGAACGACGCAGCCATGCTCCGCATCGGCAGCATGAACATGCTGCTGCACGGCGTCGAGATCCCTGACGTGCAGCGCCGCGATGCTCTCGCGCAG
>JAJZCY010000076.1 GCA_021828835.1 Acidobacteriota bacterium
CCACACTGCTGTGCGCCATCTGGAGAAGGCGATGCTCGATTATCTCGACCAGCGCAACCGTAATCCCAAGCCCTTCCAGTGGCATGCTGACGCAGATCTGATCCTCAGGAAGATCGAACGCATTTGTGAACGAATCTCTGACTCAGGACACTAGGAATATAGCGGATCTCGGCCGGGGGACTGCCTCGGGCCTCCCTCACGACACTGTGGATCATACGAACTTCTGAGCTTTCCGCCAGCTCATGTAGTCAGTGTAGAGCTTGGTAGAAGTTGGCGAGCCAGCGAATGCCTCCGAGCCTGGCTTGTTCATCATGCCCTGATATTGATAGCCGAGAATCTTATCAACCCAGGGCGAGACCGCTTCAATCTGTTTCTGCACGCGGCTAAAGGGAGCCGGCAGGAGAGCGCTGTTATACACTTCGCCTTCAAATTGGAATAGCTCGATATCCGCCCATATCTTCGCCCGCTGCGCGCGATCATGCGCCTTGCGCAAGCCCTCATAAAATGCCGAAGTTTCAGTCACCTTCGATTTGCGCACGCCCACTTCATCCTGGTACGCGACGATATCCACGTCCATCGCTTCCAGTTGGCGAACGTATGCGTCGTCCGGAATGGCTTTGCGTGTTCCGTAGGGGGCTATCAGGATTTGCGCATGGGGCTTAAGTTGCCGCGCCAGCTTCGACGAAGCATTCACGTAGCGAATGAATTCGTCGGAGTAATGGCGGTTAATGTAGGCCTCGTGCGGCCAGTACCAGCCATAGAAACTGCGATGATGCCCGTAGAGATTGGTAACTTCTTCCATCGCCTGCATGCGCCTCTTACTGGTCGCGGGATCGGCAAGGGCAATGCTGCTCCTCCAGTTACTATAAAAGCCATTGCTGATGAAGAATCTGATTCCGTGCTTGTCCGCGGCAGAAAGCACAGCTTCGAGAGGATCGGCGCAGGCCAGGTCCCACTTGGCAAAGATTTTGCTGTCGTAGAAGCTGCGATCGTAGAGCGCGGTCGACATCAGAACCAGGTATTCCATTCCCGCTTCGGCGATTTCCCTGATTTTCGCTTCCCATTGCGCTGTGGTAAACCGGACGCACGCTGGGTTCCAGTCGACCCCTTCCGCGGTGCTCGCGTGCTGGAACTCAAACCAACTACCGACGATTGGCTTCGCCGTGCTGGCTGCGATTTCAGCCTGTGTCCTCGCCGGATCGAGAAGCAGAGCAGACGCCCCCATCGCCAGTGCAGCCAGAAATTCCCGTCGATTCACTTCGGTCATGTAAGCGCTCCTTCCAGAGTCCACAAATGTTGATTCCATTGAGGCATCCTCGGAAAATGATTGATCAGCCGAGGGTGCTGGCCCGGGCCAGAATCAGGATTGCCATGACCAGCACGGCGAGCCCCACCATCATCAGGCGCCTGTCCCGGGCGCGTGTTTGTTTCCACTCGCCAATGAAATAGCCGATCACATTGGCGGTAATCAGTCCTGCAATCAGCTTGAGCGGCCAGGCAATTGCCGGGCCGAGCCTGCCTATCTGCGGTGAGGCAAAGCCGTAAAGAAAAATGTCGCCACCCCAGAAGATCCCCATCAGAATGGCGAGGGCGTACAAAAAGGTCACGTGAGGCATCACAAACTTCTTCCACGATGCATTCTTCTTGAGCAGATACCCGCAGAAGCACAGATTAGGCACAGCGCCGCTGGTGAGCAGAAGGAACCAGATCAGGTTGGAACCTGAAAATGGGCTATACCCGGCGCGCGTGGCGGCGGCGAGTACAGGTTGGGCAGCGGTGTAGCCAATATTCAGCACGGCCGAAAGCAGTCCTGCGCCGGAACAAAGCGCAAGGCCAATCGTGATGGGCCGGGACGGGCCGACCATATTGCCGCGCAGTTTTTCCTTGTCGCTTCCCTGGCTCTTTTCGCGCAACAGGCCCGCGTATCCGCAACATGCAATGCCGGCGATGCCCACCGCAGCGCCGAGGATAATCGCGTGGCCCTGTGGTTGGCGGAGTCTTTCCGGGGCGAGCAGGCCGATCGGCAAGAAGGAGCCGAGCGAGGCGCTTATGGCCAGGACCAACGTGTTCGCCATCGACACTCCGACCGCGCTCACGCTCTGGCCAAACATAATGGCGCCAAAGCCCCACGCAAATCCGCTCAGGGCTGCCGCAGCCACCGCGGAGAGTGGCGCACTCAAGAGTACCTGCCGCCAGGTAGGCACCGTTGCCCATGCAACCAGCGCGGGCATGAGAACGCATGAGACCAGGATGAAAATCGCCCAGACGTTCTCCCACGACCAGCGGCCCAGGTATTTCATGGGCAAAGCAAAGGATCCACCCATAATCCCCGCGACAATGGCGAACGAAACGCCCAGCGTCAGCGCGGGGTCGGCAAGGATCACGCGCGCTCTTCCCTGCCGGTCGGGTTCCCCGGCAGCACTCCACCATTCCCGTACAAGAGCGCGGCGGATGCAGTGTCTAAAAAGAGGGTGGCGTCAGGATGGTTGCGAAGAATCGTCGCCGGACATTGTTCCGAGATGCAGTCCTGCAGCGTCCGCTTCACGATCTCCGCCTTGCGCTTGCCGGGCGCCGAAGCGATGAGTTTGGGGATCCGCATCACGGTAGGAATCGTCAGCGTGAGCGCGCGCTCCGGCACTTCGTGGAGCGAGGGGAACCAACCTTCTGACGCCTGTTGCTGGCGGCATACGGCGTCGAGCTGCACGACCTTCATTGCCTTCGGATCGGCGAAATCGGCTTCTCCCGGATCGTTAAAGGCCAAGTGTCCGTTTTCTCCGATGCCCAGCAAACACAGTTGAGGGGCGAATTGCCGAAGCTGCTCAGCGTATTCCCGGCAGAATCCTTCGAGATCGTGTGCATTCCCATCGATCTCGAAAAACGCGTCCATCGGAACACGCGAAGTGAGATGTTCGCGAAGATATCTGCGGAACGAGGCACGATGATTCACATCAATGCCCACATACTCATCCAGGTGAAAGCCAGTAATCCGACTCCAGGGCAGATCGTCCTGGCTGACGAGCGTATGCAAAGTGTTCAACTGCGAGGCGCCTGTGGCAAACACTACGGCAAGGGTCTTGCGTGTGTTGGCCAATTCGCGCATCGCATCCGCGGCAGCCTGTGCGGCGGCATGCCCGCAGGCCTTGCGATCGGGGTAGATTTCCACTTTAAGCTTGTTGACTTGGCACTGAATCCTATCCATAAAGACGAACCGGTCTCCTTGATTTTGGATCACAGTCGAGCAGATGCTTACGGCGTGGTGGAGCGCGTTTGATGTGGGCCGATCTTTCTGGTACGCCCAATCCGCCTTCGTTTACGCCTCAAATACCAATGTGGCAGCGCCCTGGAGCCCGGCGAAACGGCCAGCGGTGGCCGATTGCACGCGGGGATGACGGCGCGCCCCGAAGGGCAGCAGCGCCCGCACACGCGACCCAACTTCCTGTACAAAATTCGGCTGCCCATCGATGAGCCCGCCGCCCAGCAAGACCGCCTGCGGATCGAGCACGTTGAATACGTTGGCAATTCCCTCGGCCAGATAGCCGGACAAAGCTGCATACGCCTTCCGCGCCGCAGCGTCACCCTGTTTTGCAAGCTGGTTGATCAGCAGGACCTGAGCGGCATCGTCGACTTCGCCGTCCAGAACCCCGCCATTATCGCGGTATTCGCGAATCAGGGCCGCCGTGGAAACATACGCCTCCAGGCATCCGCGCCTGCCGCAGTTGCAGGGCCGCCCTCCAGCCACAAGAACATGGTGCCCGACGGTACCCGCAAAACCGTGTTCGCCTTTGAGCAGCTTCCCGTCGCACACGATGCCCGCGCCAACGCCGGTACCGATCGTGATGGCAACGAAATTCTCAAGCCCTCGGCCTACCCCGAAGTACAGTTCAGATAACGCAGCAGCCTGCGCGTCGTTCACCACTGCAGTCGGCAGATGAAAGCGCTCCCGGGCAAAGGCGGCTAATGGAAAGCCCGTCCACCCAGGCAGATTTTCGGTGGCGGCAAAGATGCTGCCATTGTGCGAGTCGACTGCGCCCGCAGTAGCAATGCCTATGCCTGCCGGCTCCAACCGCGCGGCCCGCGCCGCTTCCAACACCTGCTCGACAGCCGCCGCAAATCCTGCGGTAATAGCCTCGCGCCCAGCGCCGGCTGCTGTAGCGACCTGCACGGGGCAGGAGATCTCTCCGCTGGACGCCACTATTCCCGCCTTAATCGACGTACCGCCAATATCGACACCGATGATGGGTGCGGGGGTACGCCAGCGCTCGATGGCACGCGCAAAGCGAGCGGCAATCACACCAGGCCGCGTAATCGCCGAACCCACGATCACACACCACGCGCCGCCTGCCAGGGCACGACGTGCTTCGGCAGGCGTAATGATATGGCCTTCGGCCATAATCGGCACCGCAAGCTGCTTGTTCATCGCCGCCAGCAGTTCCCAGTTGAAGCTCTGAATGCCGCGGGTTCCTTCGGTGTACCCGTGCAAAGTGGGGCCTATACAATCGGCGCCTGCCGCAGCCGCTCTTACCGCATCGTCAAGGGTGGCCACATCCGCCATCACCGGCAGTTTGAGTTCCTGGTGAATGCGCGCAATCAACTCCCGCCAGGGATCGCCGCCAGGCCAGGTGCGGTCCGTGCAGTCGAGGGCAATGATAGAGGCTCCGGCCGCAGCCAGGCTGGCGGCCGCGGTGAAATCTGGAGTGATGCGCAGTCCCGCCGGGCCATACTGTTTCTGAATGCCAATGATGGGCACGCTGGTGTCGCGGCGCAATACGGCAATATGCTCGGCGCTGTTCACCCGCAGCCCCGCGGCCCCTCCGCCGATAGCGGCCAGGGCCATGCGGCGAAGTGCGTCCGTATCTTCCAGAGGGTCGCCCGGAGATGCCTGACAGGAAACTACCAATCGAGCTTTCAATTGCGCAAAAATTGAACTCATCGAGTCTCCCGCTTCCCGCCTTGCTGTTGCTCTCCGCGTCGGTTATCCATTGTTGTACTATTGTATAGTCTACTATGCTTATTGCATGAAGACAAGCTGCAAGCTTACAAAGATTCCCACGCTGCAGGGAGATCGGGAACCTCCATGAACAGCATGATTCTTGCCGGTATGCTTCTGGCCGTTCTCTCCGGCCTTATGAATGGAAGCTTTACGTTGCCCATGCGCTTCCTGGGACGCTGGGAATGGGAGAACGTCTGGAGCCTGTTCATCCTGTTTTCCTGCGTGCTCTTGCCGACGGCGATGATAACGCTGGTGGCGCCGCACAGTTGGATGATCATCGCGCAGGCGCCCGCGCAGGCACTGCTGAGCGCGGCGTTGACGGGTTTTGCCTGGGGTTTCGGCGCCCTCCTGTTTGGGCAGAGCGTGAGCGCTATCGGCATTTCGCTCGCGAACACCCTGGTGCTGGCAATCAGTTCGGCGCTGGGCTCTCTGCTGCCCATGGTGTTGCTGTCACCCAACAAGTTGTTGGAGCCCGCGGGAGAGAAGGTTGTGGCCAGCGTACTGGTTGAAGTTGCAGGCATCGCTCTCTGCGGCTGGGCGGGAAGATTGCGCGAGCAGGCGGCTGGCGCCGAAACGGAGCGGGGCGAGATGGTCGGTCAGGCGCGCCCCCTCAAAGTGGCCCTGCTCATGGCGTGTGGGGCGGGCATTCTTTCGGCCGTGTTCAACATCGGATTTGCGCTCGCTCAGCCCATTGCGACGTGCGGCCGCGCGAATGGCCTAAGCAAGTTTGCCGCCACAAACCTGATCTGGTGGATCATGCTGGGGGCAGGTGCTGTTTCTAACCTCGGGTTCTGCCTCTATCTGATCTACCGGCACAGCAGTATGAGGAAATTCAGCCAGCCCGGCGCAGCGCGCCTCTTCAGCCTCTCGCTGCTCATGGCGCTGCTGTGGGGAGGCAGCATCTTCGTCTACGGAGCTTCGGCGCCCCGGCTCGGCTCGCTGGGCACCTCGATTGGATGGCCGCTCAGCTTGGCCGTGGGCCTGCTGTTCGCAAACGCGATCGGCATGGGCCTGGGCGAATGGAAGCTCGCGCCCCCACGCGCACGCCTCTGGATGTACATAGGGATAGCCGTTCTGCTGGTGGCCGTAGTTTTGCTCGGTCACGCGAGCCTGTAAACGTCGCCGACGCCGGACCTGCTTACTCCTCAATCGTGGACGGGATGCGCAGCACAGCACGGTAGCGATCGCCCCGGTACGAAGAGCTCGCCGTTTCCAGCGGTTCCCCATCGACGCTCCACAAAGTGCGTGAAATGACGAGCAGGCACGACCGCAGGGGAATCTCAAGCAACTGCGCCTCGTGACGGCTGGCGGTCCGCGCTTCGAGAATTTCATCGGTCACAGCAAAGCGGATGCCGTATCGCTCATGCAGAGTCTGATACAGCGAAAGCCGCGAGAAGTCGATCTTCTCGATGCCAGGAAACTTGTCCAGGGGCAGACGGCTCTCTTCGAGAGCAAGCGGAAGGTTATCGGCCATACGGAGGCGGCAGAGCCTGAATACCCTCGCTCCCCGGTCCAGCGCGAGGCGCGAAGCCACCTCGTCGGTGGCGGCGATGATTTCCGCAGCCAATACCTGCGAGCTGGGCTTCATTCCCAGCGAACGCATCTCCGCGGAAAAGCCGGAAAGATGCGTGATGTCCTTTTCCATCTTGGGGCGGGCAACAAATGTTCCCTTGCCCTTCTGACGAATCGCGAAGCCCTGCGCTTTCAGCGACTGCAGCGCCTGCCGCGCTGTCATCCGGCTGATGTTGTGAATCCGTCCCAACTCCTCTTCGCTGGGCAGCAAGTCGCCCGGCTGAAGCTTGCCCGAACGGATCATATCCAGCAGTTGCGCCTGGATCTGGGCATACATCGGCGTATAGCTATTCTTATCAAGGGACGCGAACTGCAGATGTGAGGCGCCCTCGCTAACTGGCGCAGCCGCTAAACCTGACTTATCCTGGCTTTTCGCCATGAATCTAGAGCCCTCCCCAGAAAACATCGCGCGCGCTTCTCTGATCTGCCCAACCATCGAGCGCGAGAACAATGCACGCCGCAAACCCTATCACAGCCACCCGTTGGTCCATCCACCATTAGCTTGGCGCACCGTGACATCCTATCACCTAGCAGACTATACAAGAATACTAGCGT
The DNA here is from genome assembly GCA_021828835.1 of Acidobacteriota bacterium. Lineage (GTDB taxonomy): Bacteria > Acidobacteriota > Terriglobia > Terriglobales > Acidobacteriaceae > Telmatobacter. Next base: position 7,118 of record JAJZCY010000076.1, read on the forward strand.
GACGTAAAGCCAGACACTGTTTGCCTGTGCGCAGCGCAAAGAACTCTGGCCCCTTTCCCGGTCACCGATGGCAATAATGGATCATGCGCACGCTCGTGACTGCCGCTCGCCTCTGGTCTGCTGAAGGAATCGTAGACAACCCCGTTATTGAGATCGAAGACAACCGCATCGCCGAGATCACCCGGACCAAGGAGTCCTGGGCAACGCCTGCACATAACTTTCCCGGCGCCACCCTCTGCCCCGCCTTCTTCGATGTGCACTTTCACGGCGCCGCAGGGCACGACGTGATGGAAGCCAAGCCAGAGGCGCTCCAGCCGATCGGCGCTCTGCTGGCACGGCACCGCTCGCTACCTGGCGACCATCGTCACCGCACCGCTCGACGCGACATTGCGCGCGGTCTCCAGCCTCGCCAGTTGCTCGCCGGGTGGGGATTCATCTCGAAGGCCCGTTTCTCTCCCATGAAAAGAAGGGAGTGCAACCAGGCAAGCACCTGCGCATGCCGGATATAACCCTCTTCGACCGCCTGTACGCCTGACGTGGCCGCAGAAGGGTATGTTCCCCTGATGACCCTGTCGCCCGAACAGCCCGGTGCCGCCGAGTCGGCCGCACTTGGGCCGTGGATGCCGGCGGCAGACTACTCGCCAGGATGATTGAGGGACGGCTTGCAAAGATGTAGTCAGGCCTGCCGCAAGTATCCGCGCGAAGTAAATGTCTTGTCCTGACGATCTGTTATGGTGTTGCAGTTCCCCCCATAAATTGCCAAACATTGGCAAAGCGCGGTCGGATCGTGGAACCATGAGGATTTGAGGTGGCCAACTTGGTGATGAGGATTTGGTGCCTTCCCTCTATCGGCTTACCTGGTTCGACGACCTGGGTCTCCACCGTCGCGAGATCCATCAGCGCCATGCAGTTAGCAATCTGATGGTGGACGTTAAACGGATCTTTCCAATTCAGAAAGGCGAAATATCGGGACGGTGGTGTGGCGCTATGCTGCAACAACCAGGGAGCTGGCTGGTTGAGTGCTACCAGGTAGTCCTGCGGGCCTGAGAACATCAGCACGCGATCGACCGCGAATAGTTTTCCGATGTACGCCGCGTGGCCGGAGCCTTGAGAATGGCCGGCGATCACAATGCGCTTCCATGCTGGCTGACCATGATCCAGAAATTCCTGCCATCCGCCAGTGGGATCGTGCTGGGCCAGATAGACCAACAGATTCTGGAGACGGCGCAAGATCGAGTTCGCACGATTGACATGGATCTTGTTACTCACCGGCGCCCCCGTCACGATAGCCTTCCGATAACGATCGAAGCACGCGGCGTCTGTGCTGCGCGCACAGGTCATGGCCACCACATTATCTTCATAGTCGAGCGCGATGGAGTGGTATCCCCAGCCCGCAAATGCGCTGGCAATCGGCATTGCCCCATCTGCCTTGCCGCCCGTGCCGGGCAAAAAGACGAAGAGCCGATGCTGCGACGGCGTCCGCGGATCGTAAAGAACCAGGTGAGGACCATGGACCGCTTCGATCGCAGGGTTGGTTGCGCGCGGGTCAACGCGCAACACCCTGAGCTGGGCTAAGAGCGGAGTACGGACCATGAGCGCAGCCATGAGAAAAAGCGTGAAGATCCACAAGCGGCGGTACCGGCCGGTTGCTACAGAAGAAGGGTTCATCTTGATTCGCCACTATTCCTTGTATTGGATTATTCTTACCTCGACGATACTTCGCTTCCTCTGAGGCCGTGCCCATCCAAGAGCAACTCATCTCCCGTTAGCCCTGCGTGATTGATTCGTAAAGGAACACCGGCCAGGCTGCCGCTCATTCGACATCGACTCCGCGCACGAGGATGGATTCCACGTGAAAGCCGTGCGTGGCCGGGTCGAAGGTGAATTGCACCAGGTCCGCTGTTGATCCAGGCAGAAGCATGCCACGTTTCCCCACGAGCCGCCCCGGATTCCCGCAGGCCATCCGCAGTGCATCCCCCAGACTTATGCCAATGGAGGCCACTAAATGTCCGATGCCGTCCTTGAGAGGACATGCGGCGCCTGCCAGGTAATTCGTGCCTGCGATATTGAGTCTTCCGTTTGCATGAAGCTCCACCCGGCCACCAACCGGCGCAGTATAGAAGCCGGGCTTCATCCCCGCCAATGCCACTGCATCGGAAATCAAAAGGCTGCGCTCCACACCCTTGGCGCGAATCATCGTCTTCAGAGTATCGTCGGGAAGATGGTGCCCGTCTGCAATGAAGCTTGCCGTCAGACGGTCATCCGCAAGCTGCGCCCACAGCAGATTCGGGTGTCTCGGCAACGGATCGGCGAGCCCGTTCCCCAGATGGGTTGAAATCGTAGCTCCCGCATCGGCCGCCAGGTGCACCTGTTCCGGTGTCGCATGAGTATGCCCGATGGCTACACGCACATCCATTGCCACAGCTGCTGCGATGTACTCTGCTGCTCCTTCCCAGTGCGGGGAGATCGTCACCATGCCGACGAGATGATCACAGGCTGACTGCCAGCGGCGCAACTCTTCGAGGTCCGGAGGCCGGATATGTTCCTGCGGGTGCGCTCCGCGTGGGCCTTCTTCCTGTGAGAGATGCGGCCCTTCGACATGAACGAAGGGAATCGCGTGCGCTGCAATGGCATCGCGACGTCGCGCGTCCGCGATGGCGCGAAGCGCTTTGACGATCTTCTTTTCAGAGGCCGTGATGATGGTGGGGACAAAGGTCGTCACGCCCCCTTCGCGCAGCTTGCGCGCGAGCATGAGGACCACATCCGAATCAACGCAATCCGCATTGACATCGCAGCCTCCGTAGCCGTTCACCTGGATATCGACAAACCCAGGGGATAGCCATGCCCGCTCCGCGCGCGGGCTGGGTTTAACGGAAACGATACGTCCGTCTTCGATGCGAATCCGAAGCGAGCGGCCGCTTACCGGATCACGCCCGGCAATCTCGCGAGCTCTCATCGCACGGCACCCGGGCTGGCGGTTGCCTCCTTTTCCATCTTTTCCAGCAATTGCAGAATCAGGATGGCTGCGCGCGGCAAATGAAATGGATCCTTTACCGGCAAGGCAACGATCTCAGTGCTCGGCTTTCCGTCCCGCGTCAGTCGCTGACGCCATTCTCCGGTGGGTACAGGAAAATGCTCCCACGCCCACTGCGATACCTTCTCAAACCAATCCAGGAACTCCGTTCGCCCGGTAAGATGAAACGCCAGCAGCGTGCCGTACATCGCCTCCGTGTGCGGCCACCACACCTTCATCTCTGAGTGCGGAAGATAGGGCCTGTGTCCCTCGACATCGCGCGAAAGATAGAGACCGCCATATTCCGTATCCCAACCCAGTTCGAGATGCCACAACATGACCTCGGCAGCGCGTTGAATCCGTTCGCAATCGCCGCGACGCGCCGCAATGTGCAGAACAAACCACATGCATTCGATGGCGTGTCCCGGCATGACAAACGTTCCTGCCGGCGCGGGCAGCTCCTGGTAATCACGCGTCAGAAACTCCAGCACCACCTTGCGATCCGGCCGCACGAAATGGTCCATGACGCGTCCCACATATTCGTCGGCGGCCGCCTCCAGACCGGGATCGCCGGTGGTCTGCGCAAATTCGCTGCTGACCTCCGCCAAAATCATCGGAACACCGTGATTCCGCCAGCCCCGCGGAAGCAGATAGGGCGCCGTCTCCTGAAAATCCGGCTCCTCGATGCGGCGACGAGTTCGCTCGAACGTCTCTCGTGCAACGGCGAGCATCTGCGGATCTGGGCGCGCGCGGAAGTATTCGCTCAGCCCATATACAGCAAAGCAATCGGAATATATGCTGGTTGCGCCCTCCAGTACATTGCCCGCACGATCCGTGTGATACACCCAGCGGCCCAAGCTATCGCGTCCATGCGCGAGCAGAAATCTCACCGAATTTTCAGCCGCACGCAGGAAATCACCTCGCTGCTCAACGCGATTGTAGAGAGCTGAGAACGTCCACACCGAGCGTGCCTGGGACCAGATGAACTTGTCGGTGCCTAACAGCGAACCATCGTCACCGATACAGGTCAGCACACCCCCATCTTTCCAGTCGATTCCGTGCCTCTGCCAGAAAGGGACAACATCCTTGAGCAACAGGTCACGGAACTTGCCTTGCAGCCCGCGACGCTGCTCGCTTTCGATACTGAATGTTTTTTTCAGGCCTTGCTCCATCGCTCATTCTTTTCTGTCGTCTGAATCAGTGCGTGTGCAACGCTTCAGAAAATCGAAGGATTCCAAACGAGGCCGGCTGGTGAAAGGATGCTCCTGGACCGCGAAGCGGCAGGCGTCCCCAACACATCAATCGCCTGGTGCGATCATCTCCCCTACCGTCGCAGCGGTAGAAATTCACACTCCAATCCCTGCCTGGGCGAATTTCTGCATTCATCGATGCTGCGGGAATGCGCATCTCCACTGTCCAAATGCGAGTTGCAGGATCGATTCGGGCGGCATGCTCAAAACCTGAATTCCACCCGGCATTGTGCGCGGGCTTCGGCCCAAGATGAATCTCCAGGTCCAGCCATTGGTTATTCGGCGCCACTTCGAACTCATAATAGTGCGAGGGCACCTGCGGCGCAGGCTGAATAAAAGCCTCGACTACATCACGCTCCCACAACCGCCAGCGTTCAATCGCCGCATCTTCTTCTTCGTAAACGTTGAGCGTTTGGTACGGGCACCAGAACGCTAAATACAGATACTTTGCCGTCCAGCAGCTCGCGACTTTAGTTGTGAATTCAGGATACCGGGTATCTGAACGAGCATCCTGGTCGAATTGCACGGGCACGGCGCGAGTCCACGGCACCTTGCTAAGATCAGCGTCCGGGCGCCAGTCATCCTTGACCGGAATCGAGACTATGACCTCGCGAGCGGTTTCCGATTTGGAGAAAACGTTCACAGCCATTGCCTTTCCCACTACAGCTCCCATCGCGCTCCACAAAAAGTACCGGCGTGTCAGCTTCTTCATGGCGGGCTCCCCTCATTCCGAGTAAGCGCAGCAGTCAGCGGGAAGGCCTCTCCGCGAATTCCCTAAAGCTTCGACATCATTGCTTGCCCTGCCGCATAGCATTCAGTGCGATACGCGCCTCCCAGTAAAGCGGATCGACAGCCGATGCCCGGTGAAAGTCTGTGCGGGCCCGCACCCCGTTCTGCGCATTTTCCTCCGCTATCCCCGCAGCGACGAGCTCCGCCGCAGTTGCATCAGGCCGTGCCGCACGATTGATACATTCCTGCAGCAACGACTTGGCCGCCTCTTGTTCACCCAGTTTCTGGAGGGATAGCGCTGGGAAGACTTCGCAGGCCTCTGCGCTGCCCTCCCCCTGTTTTGCTGCGTTCCGCCACGCCGCCTGAGCCTGCGCAAGCGTGCCTTCCGCCCGGTATGCATTCCCGAGCCAATAGAGCTGCTCCGCGGTCTCAGGTTGCGCGGGCTTGCCAGTGCCCAGGTTCTCGGGGTATTGCATCGCAGCGCGGAAGTAATTCTCGGCCTCAGCTGGCGCGCGCTCCGCCAGATCCTGCTCTCCTAGCTGCATATTTGCGGCAACGAACAGGTTGTGGATGGCGACTCCTCCTTCCCAAGGTACGAAGGAGTGAGTCGCAACAACCGTCAAGGCATCTTGATAACGCTTCTCCTCGATTAGAAACAGGGCGTATCGGGCCTGCACAATATCGTGACTCAGAACCTGCGCCGGAGCATTGTGAAAGAGGTCCGTGCGCGCGTCGCTGTTTCCTTCTTCCTCATAGATTTCATCGAGATCATAGTAGTATCTGTACTGGTCTGGGCTTAGCTTGATGGCGCGCACATAATCCTCGGCGGCGTCTGCCAGTCGGTGCTTCACGCGCCACTCATACAGGCCCACATTCCGCACGATAACTGGATTGTCAAAGTTCGCGCGAAGTGCCTGGCTCCACAAGTTCGCAGCCTGGTCATAACGTTGATGGGCGAAAAGGAAGTTACCAAGCTCATACTCAGCCTGTGCATCAGCAGGATTCACATGTAGCTCCTCAGACAATACCGCTACGTCTTCGAGCCGGCTGGGGAAGACCGCAACCGTCCTCATCTGAGCTGCTTGCTGCGCATCCTGTTTCGCTCTTTGCGTGTTTCCCTCGTGCCGTGCATCCGATGCCAGATAGTAATCAATCATGGGCATAAGCGGCGTAGTGGCAGGATCGGATTTTGCCGCAGTGAGTATCCCGTCGGCCGATCGCCATGCACCGAGGCTGTGATACCAGGCTGCAACTGCCAGCACATTCTCTGGGTCCCGATCGACAATTGCCTTCCACTTTGCCGCAGCAGCCTGGTCGCCAATGGCGTTCGCCGCAGCACTTCGTTCGCTTTCAGCCTGCTCGGCAACTGCATAGGGCAGCAAAGACATTTTGCTGATTGCCCTGCCGGCGGTCGCGGCTGCCTCTTGGACTTTTCCGCCCAGGCGCTCCGCAAGGGAAAGATCGGCAAGCGCGAGCGCGTCATCCGGATTGAAATGTATCGCTCGCTGGAGCAACTCCTCCGCCTTTCGCAGATTTCCCTGACGGATTTCAATCTCGCCCCGCTCGACGAGTGACGGTGCCTCCGGGCCCCCATAATGATTCACCGTCCAGAATGCGTCCTTGGCCGCATTCAGACGGCCTTCCGCCCGATCAATCACTCCGGCCGCATACTGTACCCGCGGATCGGTTTGCGCGCGCCGCTTCGCACGCGTAATCAGCTCTTCCGCCTGGGAGAAGTCCGCGCCACGGTACCAGTACCATGCGAGCTGCAGTAAGGCGGGAATATAGTGCGGATCACGTTGCAGCACTTTGCGATACATTTTCAATGCGCCAGGCATCTCTCCGCTCTCTTCCAGAAAGACCCCTCGCAGGTAGAGAGCCTCCGTAGGCGTCTGGGGAGAATCTGGAATCTGCGTCTGCATAGCCGTCCCTGCACGAGGCACAAAATCTGGATTCCCATCCAGCGGCTCTGCGGCTGACCAATGGAGAATCTGCTGCCCCGTGGAGGACACAACATCGACCTCCAAGCTCCGCTTCGCAACCTCTACGTCTCGCACTGAAACAACATAGACAGCAGGATGTAGGGGCTGCAGGTCAACGCCTCGCTCGTCCATCAGGAGCTTGTCACCTTGATTCACACGCAGAACGGCGCCATGAATCGCAGCAACCGGGCTCAGCCGAAGTGTCACATTTCCGCCATAAGCATTCGCAGACGGAAAGTCCACATTGAGAGCAACCTGGCGTGTGGCATCGACAAATCCATCCTTCAGGCCGCTGACCGGATACCAATATTCCGTCCACTGCTGCACCCGGCGTGGCGGCATAAATTCACGATGCCCTTGCGTATAAAACCGGCCGCTTTGGATCTCATTGTAGGGTCCATCGCTGTCGCTTAGAAGTTTGTCCCAGATGCGGCCGCTACGGGCCGTTCCCCATGTCCAGATCTTCTTTCCAGGATCCTGCCTGAAATTGGCAACGTGTGCCACCCCATAATCCGATTGATGATAGTAGATACCGAAATAATTTCGATGCACGTCCCTGCCGAATATCGCCATAGCGGACGGCACATCCTTGTACCAGCTATGATCGATCCCGTCCCAGGTTGGCCAGCTTTGCACTGGAGCAAATGGGTCGTCCTTGATAACTTCTCTCATCGGATAGATATATTGGAGATCGTCCGTTGCTTTCACGGCAGCATTGGTCCAAAACAGGTAAAGGTGCTGCTGCGGCGTCGCATTGAAAAGCGTCACATCCTCCTGAAGTCTTGCCGAATCTGGGCGCAGCGTGAGCGCGATCTCCCAGTACATACCTGACACCCAATCGATTGCGCCAATATGAACCGATGCGCTCCCGTCCGGGTTCCGCTGAATCAGCGATTCAATAGGAGATACCGTGATCACTGTGTGCGCAAACGGAAAGCTAAATTCCATTCCGCCCGCCTCCCACGCTCCACGCGGGCCGACGAGCCCGTACTTGATCACGTGGTTGCGGTAAAGAACCTCGCGATGGTCAATCTTGTCGTAGATCGAATAGACATGACCACCCAATTGTGGAAGAACGATCACGCGGAGATAGCGGTTTTCCAGGTAGAGTGCCTGATAGGTTTTCGGGGCCCGTCGGCCAGTTAGGTCATCCTGCATCGTGTACGGATAAACGTCATGTGGATTCGTCAGCAGAAACGCGGGATTCGGATCAGCCCGCCCTAGATCGG
>JAJZCY010000077.1 GCA_021828835.1 Acidobacteriota bacterium
TGAAGCGGAGAAATAACCGGCACGGATGGAAAGATATCGGGACGAGTTGGGGGAATTGTGTCCGTCCATGCCCTTCCCGCGCCTTGTCGTCCTGATCCTGAGCGCAGGGAAGAGGAAGGATCCGCGGGTTGCTATTTGCGTGAGGTCAGCGTCGGCGACCAACGGAATGGCTTCGAAAGGTCGACATCTGGCCAAGTTGCTATCATCCCCCGGTCCCGATCAAATACGAGGGACCGGGGCCACTCTCAGTCGGATAATCCTCCTCTGAGATCGTGGCCACCCGCCTGTTGCCGGAGGGCGCGCTCTTGAAGGCGGGCGCAAGATCGTGCTTTCCCACCCAAGCCGCAAAAGGCGCGGCTTGGGTGGGCACCGAAGCTCATGCGAGGATGAAACGTGAAAACTTGACCGGGCCACCAGGCATGCTGCGAGCAGCGCGTCAGCGCTGGGGCCGGTCGCGATTTTCCGTCCGCCGGGCTTGCGCTCTTTCGCCTTGCGCCCCTCGGCCCTGGCGCGCGGCCGCCGACCAGTCATTGTTGGCGTTGTGTTTATCGCGATACGTCGAGCGGCTCACGTTGTTCTGCCGCCGATTGATCTGCTGCCGCTCCTGCGCGGTGAGGCGGCCTCCATTGGCGGCGCGGTCGGCGCGCACCTGTCGATTGATGCTGGCGTCGCGATTCTCCAGGTTGCGGGTCTCGCCCGGGGTGAGCTGCCCCGACCGCACGCCCTGGGTAATGCGCTGCTGCTGATTGCCCTGGCGGCTGTTCACTTCGTTGGCATGGCCGAAGCCGTCCCGCGCATTTCGTGTCGCCTGACTGCGGAATGCCTCCTGCCGGGCCGTGGGCTGGAAATGCTGTTCATGCATCGCCGCTCGCTCCTGCGGTGTCGGCCGCGCCATCACGCCTCCCGGCCCGTTGAAGCTCGCGTGGTTGTTGATCACCGTACGGTCGATCACCGTGCGGTCCACATAGGTATTGTGGATCACGGTCGTGTTCACGCGCATCACCGCGGTGTTGTATTGGAAGACTCCGCCCCGCCACACGCCACCCACAAATCCCACGCCTCCGTAGCCGAAGCCGTAGTTCACGCCGCCGTAGAAGCCTACGTGCGCACCCCAGTAGCCTGGGTGCCATCCGTAGACGCCGCTGGCGAAGGCCCAGTAGCCCGGTGTCCACAGGAGACCCGGACGAGGGGGAGCAACCCACACCCCCTGCACCCAGTAATAGCCGGTCGGCCCGTACGCCCAGTAGCCGGGCGTCCATAGGTATCCAGGGGTTGGGCAGGGCGGCTGCACGTAGACCGGGAGTGCCGGAGGCGCGATCCGCACCGCGATTCCGACCGCAACCTGCGAGAACAGCGCCATTGGGAGCGCGCACAGAAGCAGCGCAAAACACACACTGCGAACTTTGTGGGTTTTCGTCATGAGAGGCTCACTTTTTGGATCCGGGTGGTGTGTTTGTCGGTTCTAGCGATGGGAGCGCCGTTCTAGAGGTTTCCGGCCGGAGCGTCCGACTGCTGCTGTTTTCGCTGCTCTCTCCTGGCTCGCTGTTCCTGCTTCCAGAGCATGTACTGCTGCCTCTGGGGGTAGGTCAGGATGGCTTTGATCCTGCGGTCGCTGTTCTGGAAGATTCCGCGCAGACTGATTCTGCGTTCTCTGGGAGTCAGCGTTGCGTCGGCCCGGATGCTCTGGGCCTGCTGCTGACGCGCGGCGAGAATTGCCTCGATCTTCGATTCTTGACCGGGCGTCAGCGACAGCCTTTTCGCCAGTGTCCGGGCCAGGCGCTGGGGGTAGGGCGCGCGGCGATTCTGCATAGCGGGCACGGGAGGAGCCTGTGCGGCCGGCGGCGGAGCCGCCTGTGTATTTTGCGCCGAAGTTTGCGCGCTTGCCGGCGGCGGCGAACCTGCCGCCGGCTGGTCCTGTGCGAAGGCCGCGCCGCCCGAAAGAGCGAAGAACAATGCGGCGCCGAGCGCCAGCGATGAAGAGAACAGTCGCATCGTGGTCATTCCCTGACAATCATTTTGAATTGAGAACCGCTTTGTCATTCTCAAACACCGAAAACACGGCAATGTTTCGGCGCACTGGGCGGAACTCCCGAGTTCGTGGCAGGGGTTGAAGCCCACGCTTCTATTTGCGGCGTTTGCGGCACGACTGAAGTCGTGCCCTGACACAAAACTGAACCAGCATGCGTGAGATCTGGACCACCCAGTGAGGCAATGCATCACGGATTCACATACTCCCCGTTCCCGATGGCCTGAAGCGCCGCGATCGTAGCCGTGTCGTTCGACAGCCATGCGCCCGATTCGCTTTTTTGGCCGCTGTAATTCCAGAAGGTAAGAAAGCTGCGTGCGCCGCTGTTCTTCTGGTTCCAGAGCCAGTAGGCAGCGCGGTTGTAGTAGTCGGGACGACGGGCAGGGGTAGCGGAGTTACATTCGCAGACCGCGATGGTGGCATTCGGTGAGTCACTGCTGCCCGCTCCAAAGGTGTTTTCCCATGCCTGAAGAGGTTCAGTGGGGTCGGGAAAGTTGGCGTCATAGAGATCCTGGCCGTAGAAATCCAGGCCCTGCATCATAAACGGTCCGCAGCGTTGAATCCCGTAATTGTCCGGCGCTCCATTGATGGTCGTGGTCTGGGGACATTCAATGGCGCCGAAGGCGGGCCCAGTGCTCGCGCTGAGTCCGAGCTTATTCCGGAACTCCAGCAAATATTGCTGCATGGCAACTTCATCGGCAGCGGTGATGAGGGCGCCATCGGCATCGGACTTACCGCCGACATTGGCGACCTCGTGCCAGCAACTCACCATATCGCGAGGGAGAAAACTCTTGAAGAAGGGCTCCAGAGCGTCATCATATCCCGAGGTGCCCGCATAGGCATTGCGCTTGAGCAATTTGTCCACGATGGGATAAATCGTCAAACAAAAGAACGCGCCGTCGGGCCGCGCGGGAAAGGGATTGCCGCCCACGTTCGTCGTCACTCCGTCGCCCCAGGGAATGATATTTTCTCCACAGTAATGACGGACGCCGGTGACCGTGATCTCCGCGGCGTTATAGCCGCATACTGTGTCTGTGCAACAGCCGCGAATGAACCAGGGATCGGGACTGGGCAGGTTGACTACGTTGCTGCAACTGGCAGGCGTATCCGTGGGGCTCCCCGGTGGGGTGATCGAAGAGCCTGAGCCTCCTGTGGTCGGGGGCGGGGAGGAAGAAACAGAATGCCCCGCGCCGGAACAGGACGAAGCCAGGATGGCGATCGATGCGCCGACGCCAGCCAGGAACTGGCGGCGGCTGGGCAGAGAAATTTCGTCTGAGGGTGAATGGTCACTCATTTGCCCAGCATCGTACGCACAGGAAATAACAGATGTCAATCGATTATGAGCGATGAACTTCGAGGAGTTGTCTTCTTTGCCTATAGGGTCCAGAAATAAAAGAAGTTAAGTGTGATCTGGATTGCCAATCCAAGCAAGCTGAACGAACGACCTGGCCGGTGGCCCGGTCAACGCGGAAAGCCAGCAGAGGGATTCAGGAGAAGCTTTGCCCCGTGTATCGCGTCGTTTGCGATGAGCGGGCGGTAGGGAACTGAGATGGGCTCATGCCAAGCGGTCTGAAGCAGTTTCAGGAGGCCGAAGCGCCGCACTTCATCACCTTCAGCTACTTTCATCGTCTCCCGCTGCTGGAAGCCGCGGGAGCGAGGGAAAACCGTCGAGGCGATACTGGAATATTCGTGCAGGCGGAGGAGTGGCCCGCCCGCTCATCGCAAAGAAAAGAACGCGATGAGCGGGGCAGGGTTTGTGCTCGCCCACCCTTCGCTAGAAAGAAGCGAAGGATGGGGCACCCCGGCCCGTGCGACACGACTGAAGCCGTGCCCGTGGAGGGATTCGTTGGCCTCCGCGGCTGACGCGCGTTACATATATTCGCTGCGCTCAATGCCGAGCTTCTTGATTTTGGAGTTGAGGGTGGTGCGCTTGAGGCCGAGGCGGGCGGCCGCGCCGTTGGCGCCGCCGACCATCCCTTTGGCTTCGCGCAAGGCGCGCACGATGTGTTCGCGCTCCGCGGCGTGGAGGGTAGGGTTCGCGGCGGTTTCCTCCTCCGGCTCTTCTTCATCGATATCTTCCAATTCGGCGAGAGGCACGTAGAGGACGCTGCCGCGCGAGAGGATGACGGCACGTTCGAGAAAATTTTCGAGCTCGCGGATGTTGCCGGGCCACTTCCAGCGGCAGAGCGCGTCCATGGCCTCGGGCGGGATGGTCTCAATGTTCTTGCCCATGCGCCGGCTGTGGCGGGTGACGAAGTGGCGCACCAGCACGGGAATGTCGCCGGCGCGCTCGCGCAAGGGCGGCGCGAAGACGGGAAAGACCTTGAGCCGGTAGAAGAGGTCGCTGCGGAACTGCTTTTCGGCCACCATCCTGGCCAGATCGCGATTGGTGGCGGCGATCAGGCGCACATTGACGGGGATGGGCCGCGTGCCGCCCAGGCGCTCGATCTCGCGCTCCTGGAGGGCGCGCAGCAGCTTGGGTTGCAGCTCGAGCGGCAGTTCGCCGATTTCATCGAGGAAGAGCGTGCCCTCGTGGGCCAGTTCCAGGCGGCCGATCTTGCGGGTGATAGCGCCGGTGAAGGCGCCCTTCTCGTGCCCGAAGAGCTCGCTCTCGATGAGGCCGGCGGGGATGGCGGCGCAGTTGAGCTTGATGAAGGTGCGATTGGCGCGCGGGCTGAGGCGGTGGATGGCGCGGGCCAGCAGTTCCTTGCCGGTGCCGGTTTCGCCCTGGATGAGCACGGTGGCATCGGTGGGCGCGACGGTCTCGATCTGGCGCAGCACGTTGCGCAGGCCGGTGCTTTCACCCACGATGTCTTCGAAGCGGTGCTCCAGGTTGATCTCGTCTTCGAGGTACTGCTTTTCCTGGTTGAGGCGGTCGCGCAACTCGGCGATTTGCTTGAAAGCCAGGGCGTTGTTGACCGCCATCGCCACCTGGCCGGCGATCTGGCCCAGCAACTCGGAGTCGTGCTCCTTGAACGCGTTCTCCTGGCGGCTGCCGACCATCAACGCGCCCAGGGTCCGCTCACGATGAATGAGGGGCACCCAGACGCCGGAGACAATGCCCAAATCGATAAGGTGCTTGACGGACTCGCGCGCGAAGGGCCAGCGGTCGATCCGGTTCAACAGAATGGGCCGGCGGGTGCGGAACGCCTGCCCGCTGGGCGAGGCATTTGCGTCGAGCAGGATCTCTTCGTGGAGGGGATCGGGCGCGCCGGCGGCGGACAGAAACTGCACGCGAAGTTTTCCGGTGGGGTCGTCGAACAGAGCCAGGGTGGCCGCGTCGTGTGGAATCATGTGCCGCATGGAGGCAGAGAATGCGCCCAGCACCTTGCGGATATCGACGTTGGCGAGGAGCAGGGTGCTCAGTTCGGCGATCATCGACTCCTGTGCCTGCTTGCGTTCGGTGACGTCGCGCGTGACCTTGGAGAAGCCGGTGATCGCGCCCGCGGAATCCTTGATGGCGGTGAGTACCGTGTTAGCCCAGAAGCGGGAGCCATCCTTGCGCACGCGCCAGCCTTCTTCTTCCACGCGGCCCTGGAATGCAGCGCGGCGCAGGAGATCGGCGGGGTGGCCGCTGGCCTGGTCTTCGGAGGTGAAGAAGCGGGAAAAATGCAGCCCCAGGATCTCGTCGGGAGTATAGCCTTTGATGCGCTGCGCGCCGGGATTCCAGGTCATGATGTGGCCATCGCGATCGAGCAGGTAGATGGCGTAGTCGCCGATGCTGTCCAGGATGTTGCGCAGGCGCAGATCGTTCTGGCGGAGATTTTCCTGGGCTTCGCGCTGTTCGCTGACATCGCGAATGAAGCTTACGACCGCCGCGCCGGTTTCGGTCTGGACGGGCTTGAGCATGATGTCGACAGGAAATTCGGTTCCGTCTTTGCGCAAGCCGAAGAGGTTGAGCGCGGCGCCCATCTGGCGGGCGCGGGGATGCGCGTGATAGTTCTCGCGATGGCGCGGATGCGCGCCGCGGAAACGCTGGGGCACGAGCATCTCGATAGGATTGCCGATCAGCTCGTCCGGGGCATAGCCGAACATCTCGAGGGTGCGGGGATTGGCATCGCGCACGACTCCTGCGCTGTCCGTGATGAGGATCGCGTCCGGCGAAAACTCGAAGAGCTTGTCGATCGTGCTCTGGGCGAAACGCAAAGGGGAACGCTTCTGCGCCGAGCCCGCGACCTCGGGAAATTCGAATGGGCCCATCTTCGTGCGCTACCGACCTATGAGCACGATAGCGCGGCGGGGGCATGTTGGCAACCGGTTCCGGGTTACGGGAGTGTAAAAGCGGTGCGAGCGGTGTGGTGCGGAAGCGGCGGTCACGCCTGGCTTCGCCGGCGCTTTCTACAATGGAAGAAGAATACCTCGCGCAAGCGCGCACTCCGAAAAGAAAAGGATGACCCGCAATGGAATCGCAGGATCTGCTGCAACAGTTCGCCAGTGATAATTACGCCGGAATCTGTCCAGAGGCATGGGAAGCGATGCAGGCGGCGAATCCCGGCCACGTGACGTCGTACGGAGACGATCCGTGGACTGCGCGCGCCGCAGATGCTTTTCGCGAGCTCTTTGAGACCGACTGCGAAGTGTTCTTTGTGTTCAATGGCACGGCCGCCAATTCGCTGGCGCTGGCGTCGCTTTGCCAGTCGTACCACGGAGTAATTTGCAGCGAAGCGGCGCACGTGGAGACCGACGAATGCGGCGCGCCGGAGTTTTTCTCGAATGGCTCAAAGCTGCTGGTGGCGTCGGGACCGGACGGCAAGCTCACGCCGCAGGCGATTCGCGAACTGGCCACCAAGCGGCAGGATATTCACTATCCCAAGGCGCGCGCCGTGACCATCACCCAAGCGACGGAAATGGGCCGTGTGTATACGCCGCCGGAGCTGCACGCGATTGCGGAGGAATGCCGCGCGCTGAAGCTGTCGCTGTATATGGACGGAGCCCGCTTTGCGAATGCCTGCGCCAGCCTGGGCTGTTCGCCGGCGGAGATCACATGGAAGGCCGGCGTGGATGTGCTGGGATTTGGCGGCACGAAGAATGGAATGGCGGCGGGTGAGGCGGTGCTCTTCTTCGAGCGCAAGCTGGCGGCAGATTTCGATTACCGCTGCAAGCAGGCGGGCCAACTGGCATCGAAGATGCGCTTTCTGTCCGCGCCGTGGGTAGGAATGCTGGAGAGCGGCGCCTGGCTGCGCAATGCGCGGCACGCGAATGAGTGCGCGCGCTACGCTGCCGAACGCATCGCGCAGATTCCGGGTGTGCGGATCGCGCAGCCGGTGGAAGCCAACTCTGTGTTTCTGCACGCGGAGGCAGCGCTGCTGGATGGGCTGCGCCAGCGCGGCTGGCATTTCTATACCTTCATCGGCGGCGCAGCACGCTTCATGTTCGCCTGGGATACGGATCGCGAGCGCGTGGAGATCTTCTGCCGCGATCTGGAGGAATGCGCCCGCACGGCAGCGGGAGCCTGAGGGTTGACGGAGTCAAAAAACGGTCCCTGCCATTTGCACAAGTTACAGAAAGAAGCTATTGTTATGGGCGTAAGCGGCGAGTATCTCCGCCCGGTAAGTGCCCTGTGGTTCTCCATAACTTCGCCGCAAGTCAGAAAGGGGGAGTTATGAGCCTTTCGAATATCGTAACTTCGATCGATCGGGAGATCGCCGTTCTTCGCAAAGCGCGTGAGCTGCTGGCGAAAGACGTGGGGGAAAAGGCGCCTGCGGGACGCGCGCGGGGCGCACAAGCTCCGGTTCAATCCGCTCGTCCAGCACGCACCAAGAAGAGACGCCTGAGTCCGGAAGGCCGCCGGCGCATTGCCGAGGCCGTGAAGCGGCGCTGGGAAGCCCACCGCAGGGCGGCAAAAAAAGAAGCCGTCTCCAAGTAACTGCACAGAACGCTGCTGCTGTGGGTTGGTGAAAGGTTTGCGCCACGCTCGCGATCTTGTGAGGGCCACCAGGTTGCGGCGGTGTGCGCGGGTAGGTCTGCCGGATTTGCAGCCCCACTCACCTGCGGCTTAGAAGTCCACACCGAACCGCGGGTCTTGGCGCGTGCCGTAGACGTGCACTTTGACGCGGGTGCCCGCGCCGCCGCCGCGGAACAGCGGTTCGATGGGCTTGAGCAGCCACCCTTTCCAGCCACCGACCACGTGCGACAGCCCTGCTTTGAGGCGGGCGGTGCCGCGGAAGCCCAGCGTTCCGCCGTCGATGCCGTAGACGCCGTGCAGGTCAATCTCCGCTCCCGGCACCAGGTAGACCAGGTGCGGCAGGTTGACCTCGGCATGGGCGATGGAGAAATCCCCTTCCATGGTCGAGCGCACGCTGGCCGCCTGCTCCGGAGTGACTGGGCCCGCGTTGCCCTGGCCGCGCAGGCTGAGCTCGCCGATGCGCTGCTGCAGCTTCTGATTGGTGAACTGCGCGTTCTGCAAGCGGAAGCTGCCTTGCAGCCGCATCCGTTCGTGGACGGGATTTTGTCCGGGGGGCAGCTCGAAGTCCGTCTTCATTTGCAGCGACCCGGTGAGCAGGGGCTGACCGCTGCGGCTGGTGAGCCGCAGAAAGTCTCCGATCTCGCCATGCTCCACATCCACCGTGAGGCGGATTTCGTGGCCTACCGAAGCAGTCGTCTTGGTCTGGCTACGCGTGCTTGCCTTCGGCACCTGCACGATTTTGCCGCGCGCGGTGAAGTGGGTGTGTCCCAGGATTGCGCTCACCGGCTCCAGCCAGGTGTCGCCGTTGGTCCCGTCCACGCGCGCATGGAAGGTGGTCTTCAGCGGCATGGCGGTTCCGAAGGTGCGCAGCGAGAAGGTGGGGGTGTCGGTGGATCCATCGACAATCAGGTCACGCAGCGTGCCCTGGTAGCGTCCTGTGGAACTGAGGGTGCCGGCGATGCCTTTGAAGACGCTCAGGTCGGCATTCGCGAAATGATAAGTACCCCCCAGGGGCGTCTGCCCGGGGTCTTCCACCACCCAGGGTCCGAATGTGCCCTTTGTGTCGATGAGACCTCGCGGCCGGGGATTGATCAGCACGGCATCGAAGGCCATGGCACCGGTGGGCCGCACGTGCTCCACATGGAGCCTGCGAATGTCGAACGTCAGCGGCTGTTTGGCGGGGTTGTTGGTCTCCATGATGACCCGCGCGCTGTTGCAGATCACGCGATCCACCTGGAACCGCAGCAGGGGAACGCCCGGGGGGACAGATGCGGCGGGGGGCGGTTCAGCGGGTGGTTTACCATGCGCGATGTGCGGGCGCGGCGGAACGTCCACGGTGAGGCCGTTCAGTACCACAGTCCAGATGCGCACCGGTTTGCCGTTGGGGAAGCGCAGCGGAGCGCGAAAATGGAACTCCTGGAGGCTGATCAGCGGCTTGCGGTATCCGGCCACGGAGACGCCTTCCACATTGGCGGGAGGCCAGATGCGCAGCCCCTTCCCCTGCGCCAGAAGGCCGTGGGTGACAGAGATGTGGAAGCTGTCGAGTTCCACCTTGGCCTGAAAGCGGTCGGAGAGCCGGGCGACAATGAGCGCGCGCAGGAAGGGCTCCGCGTGCCGAGCCGCTACCACGGTCGCGATGCCAACCACGATCAGCAGGCAGAGCAGGGTGACAAGGAACCATTTGAGAACGCGATGTCTGCGCCAGAACGTTCGCCGCATGCCGGTCTCGCCCGGATCCCATTGTCGCAGCACTGCCTGGCCCATGCTTTAAGCCCACCCCCTACATAGATGCCGGGAATTGCGGCGCGCCGCCTGGGGCTCGAAAATCGGCTTGTCGGGCGGCTCGTCTGCGGCGTCCCTTTGTCCGTCCCCGCCGAATTGCCGTAGACTTGCAGGGACAGATGCAGCCGCTGGTTGAACATCTCGTAAAACTACAGGGCATTGAGCTGGAGCGCGCGCGCGTGACTCAGGAGTTACGCGCGCTACCCGGCGAGATCGCCCGCGCGCAGAGTGCGCTGAGCGCAGCGCAGAAGAAGTCCTCAGAAGCTTCTGCCGCGCTCTCCCGCGAAGAAGACCTGCGTACTAAGCTGGAACGGGAGATCGAGAGCCATCGCCAGAAGGCGACGCGTTTTCGCGCGCAACTGGATGCGGTCAAGACCTCGGCGCAGGCGGAGGCCATCGAGCACGAGCTCCACTTCGCCGGAACAGAGATCGAACGGCTGGAGAACGAGGAGTTCGCCAGTCTGGAGCGCACCGAAACGGAGGAAGCGGAGCTGGCGCAGGCGCGCGCGCAGGTGGAGTTGCTGGCTGCTTCTCTCGAGACCGTCGAGAAGAACACGGCCGCACGCAAGATGGAGCTTGACGCGGCACTGGCCGTTCTCGAACGGGACCGCAAAGCAGTCCGCCAGCAGATTGAACCGGAGTGGCTGCAACGCTTCGATCGTCTGGTCGCGGCGCGCGGCACAGGCATTGCCCAGGCCGCTAACCAGCAGTGCACCGGCTGCCGCATGGGACTGCGCCCGCAGACCTGGAATCAGCTTCGCGAAGGCGAACTGCTCAGTTGCGACAGTTGCAGCCGGCTGCTCTACTGGGATCCGGCGATTACGCCGCAGGCCAAGCCGCCGGAGCCCGAGGCGTTCCCCGGCCAGGGCAGAGCGCTGCGCAAGAGCGGCCAGCCCGGCGTGTAGAGTTCTTCACCGCTCCCCCTTCTGCCACGCTTCTCCTCTTACCGATCTTGTTTGCGCCGCCTGTCGAGCGGGTGCGTGACGTCGCGCGATCGGCTGACAGGAGTCCGGGATTGCCGGATGGCTGAGCGGGGGTGGGCCCGGAGGCCCACCCGACAGCCGACCTGGAGGTCGGCGCTACGGGACTACGGTGGATCGATCGGCGCCCAGGAATCGCGCAGGTTGTGAGATGCGCACGACTGCAGGCCAAGAGACGGCGCTCCAACAGCACTGTGCGCGAACTGAGTAAGCCAAATGGTGCGATGCTGCGGGAGCGGCCGCATCCGGTAGACTCTCTCCCATGGCTACCAAGCTGAAACCTGCGCCCGCCGCGGCCCCGCCGTACTTTCGTCCCGAGGCTCTGACCTTTCTGCGCAACCTGAAGCGGCACAACGACCGCGACTGGTTTCAACCGCGCAAGGAGCAGTTCGAGAAGGAGCTGCGGCAGCCGATGCTTGCCATCATTCGAAAGGTTACGGAAGCGATGATGGATTTTGCGCCGCAGTTTGTGCGCCCGGCGGAGAAGTGCCTGTTCCGCATCTACCGCGACACGCGCTTCTCGAACGACAAGCGGCCCTACAAGACGCACGTGGCGGCGTGGTGGTCGCATGAGGGGCTGGAGAAGACCTCCGGCGCGGGCTACTACTTCCACGTGAGCGGGACAGAGGTGGTGATCGCCGCGGGCGCCTACATGCCACAGAAGGAACAGCTCGCGCAGATTCGTCATTGGCTGCTCGATCATCATCAGGAGCTCACCACGCTTCTCCAGAACCGGAAGGTGCGCAGCACCTTTGAGGAGTTCGAGGGAAATGCGTTGACGCGTCCGCCGAAGGGCTTTCCTGCCGAGCATCCCGGCATGGACCTGATCCGCTGCCGGCAATGGGGACTAGCTGCGACGCTGCCCGCGGCCGAAGCCCTGAAGCCAAACTTCGCTGCGACGGTTGTTCGTCACTTCCGGATTGCAGCGCCGGTGGTGGATGCGCTGAACACTCCGATCGCTGCGGCCCAGGCACCGAAAAAGAAGGTGATCTTTGGGCTGCGCTAGGCCTCCCGAGGGCGGTCTTCGGGCTGGCGGAGAGTGCGGAAAAATCTGGGCGAATTGCCGGTTTTTCGCGCCTTCGGCGGGCTAAAACCGCTAAAAACCGGAGAAAATGGGCGGAATTGGCAGAAAAACCCAAGAAAACTGTGGAAAATCGGGCTTTTTCGCTTGACTTCCCCCCTCTCGAAGCCGCATTGTAAGCATCGCAGGGTACTTCGAAATCCGCATGAATACAGGCGATTTGCCCGTTCCTGGATGCGCATGCAGACGGGGATGAGATCGCAGGCGGTAAGAAGAGATGCCTGCGGGAAATGGATCGGGCTCCGGCGCTGTGCTGGAGTCCAGTGCGGAAGCCCTCAACCCCCGAGCTCTTGAAGCTCGCGCAGAAGGAGAACATCACATGGCAGCAGGTATGACGAAGACGGCACTGACCCGCCAGATGGCGGAGAAGCTGGAACTGACCAACAAGCAGGCTGCGGCCTTCCTGGATCTGCTCGCCGAGACGGCGATCAAGGAGACCAAGAAGAACGGCGTGTTCGTGATCCCCGGCATCGGCCGCCTGGTGAAGGCGGAGCGCAAGGCGCGCATGGGCCGCAACCCGCAGACCGGCCAGGCCATCAAGATCAAGGCCAAGACCGTGGTGAAGTTCCGCGTGGCCAAGTCCGCCAAGGACACCATCGCGCCGCCGAAGAAGTAGTTTCGGCAGGACCGCATCAAGGTGGTACGCAACGGGAGAGCTTCGGCTCTCCCGTTGCTGTTGTGCGAGAGCGCGGAGACTCTTCTTCTACACGCGCAGATAGGTGAAGTTGCCTTTGCTCTGGAGCATGGGGATGGCCGATACCATGGAGGGCACGATCAGCACGCCGGGCAGCAGGTGGGCGGTGAACTCCTGCAAGACCTCTTCCGGCGACTGCTGGAGCTTCTGCTTTTTCACGGTGTCTTTGGCGATGTAATACATGGCGATGTGGCAGGCCAGAAACTGCACTCCGCGCGCCCGCAGCGCCTGCATGCTGCTGTCATGGAATGCGGAGGCCTCGTTCTCCGGATCATTGGAGGCGTACTTCGGGGGAACGCCGGCATCGCTCGCGGCATAGAGATTGCGGGTGGCCGGCTTGCCGGTCTTGGGATCGTTGACCTTCACACGTTCGCCGATGCGGTACTTCTCCCAGAGATAATCGTCGAAGTTGAGCATGGAAGCCTGGCCGCGGAATGCGCCCACCAACTTGATGCTCGACGCGGGAATGCCGAAGCCGAATTGGAGGCCGTTGAGGGCATTCACCATGTGCCCGAGCGCGTTGCCGCCGTCGATGGCGGTAGCGTCGAAGATCTGTTTGGCCTCGTAATCCTGATGAAGAAGGTGCTGGAAAGAGGCCATGTGCCAGTCGCCCGGCTTGAACAGCAGGCTGCCTTCACCGGCGGCGAGAGCAGGGGCGGCCAAGGCGGCCACTCCGGCGGCGGCGTGGCCCACGAAGGATCTGCGGCTGAGAGGTTTCAATGTGTTTCCTCCTGGGGAATTCAGCGGGCGGGCACGACCGCTCGCGAGCTTGCTGGCCCATGCATGCAAAAGTGCCGATGCGTATCCCGAGTATACGGTCTGGTTCGCCGGCGTTGCGCTTGAGAACGCGCGGGGCAAAGGCATGCTATGCGACAGCGAAGATAGCGCGGCTGTGGAACACGCGTGCTTTCCGGAAATCCCGTCGCTGATATAAGATAAGAGAGTCACCCATGGGGCTGTAGCTCAGCTGGGAGAGCGCCTCGTTCGCAACGAGGAGGTCAGCGGTTCGATCCCGCTCAGCTCCACCAATCCTTTTCAATTTTCTGTTCATGCAGCTCCGGCGCTGGCTCTGAGCCGACGCAGGTTTTCGCCTGCGCCGATTCTCGGCAAAGCTGCTCTCATTCGTCTTAGGGGTTAGCCCGCATTTCTCACGGTTATTTTTGAGTTGTAGTTCAGCATTGAAGAAAAAGTTGCAAAAGGCCGCTGTTTTCGTGGCATAACTGCGTTGTCGAGACGAGTTCATGCCCAGAAAAGGAGCGGCCTTTGCTTACAGAGTGTAGCCAAGAATCATTCTCTTTTGCACCCCATTTTTCTCGTCGGGTAGAAGCTGGGTTCACGGCCGGCCATGTGTCGAGCGACGGCGGAGCGCCGCTACTGCGTGAGACCGAGCGCAAGATCAACCTTCTGGGCCGTCTGGCCGGCTGCTTCAGCGACAGCCGGAACCAGGAGCAAATCGAGCACACAGTTGCCGAGATGGTCTCGCAGCGCATCTACGGGCTGGCTCTGGGCTACGAGGATCTTTGCGATCACGAGCAGCTTCGTACCGATCCGCTGATGGGACTGCTGAGCGGCAAGCGCAAGCTCGATGAGCCGCTGGCCGGCAAAAGCACGCTGAACCGCCTGGAGTTGGTGGGCCGCACCGGGCGCTATCACAAGATCGGTTACTCGGCGGACAAGATCGACGCCTTGCTCTGCGATCTGTTTATCGAGTCGCACGCTGCCATGCCCGACCAGATCGTGCTCGACCTGGACGCGACCGACATCCCGCTGTACGGCCACCAGCCGGAGCGGTTCTTCCACGGCTACTACGACAACTACTGCTATCTGCCGCTGTACATCTTCGCCGGCGATCAGTTGCTGTGTGCGCGGTTGCGGCCGTCGAATCAGGATGCGGCGGCCGGCTCGCTCAACGAAGTGAAGCGCATCGCGGCGCAACTGCGAGCGCGCTGGCCGGAAGTGAAGATCGTGCTCAGGGCCGACTCCGGCTTCTGCCGCGAGGAACTGATGGCCTGGTGCGAGGCCAACCGTGTCGATTACCTGTTCGGCCTGCAGCGCAATCAACGGCTGCGGCGCATCATCGGCAGACAGATGCACGAGGCCCAGAGACTGCATCAAGCCACCGGCAAGGCCGCGCGCATCTTCACCGAGTTCGACTACCGCACCCACAAGAGCTGGTCGCGCTCGCGCCGCGTAGTCGCCAAAGCCGAACATCTCGACAAGGGCGAGAATCCGCGCTTCATCGTTACTTCGCTCTTGGTTGACGAGTGGGCCGCGCAGGATCTTTATGAGAAGTTTTACTGCGCCCGCGGCGAGATGGAGAACCGCATCAAGGAGCAGATGTGCCTGTTCGCCGACCGGCTCTCCACCGACGAAATGCGCGGCAACCAGCTCCGGCTCTACTTCTCGGCACTGGCTTACACGCTGGTTGAGGCGCTGCGCCGCCTGGCGCTCAAGGGCACCGAATGGGCCGAAGCCCAGGTCGACACCATCCGGCTGAAGCTGTTCAAGATCGGCGCCATCGTGCGGGTGAGCGCGCGACGCATGGTGCTTCACATGAGTTCGGCGTATCCGTGGAAAGACATCTATGCGCGGGCCTATCACGCTCTGCGCTGTTGAAGCACGCCCGCACTCATGAAAACCTGACCTTGTCCAAGCTCTCACCGGCGGAGCCATGCCGAAAACTCACACTCCGTCGCCTATCCATCTCCAAAGCCGCCGCTTGAGCCCCGCCTCTGCCATCCCATGAGACCAAAACGCCGGTTCTGACTCGCTCCACACTCAAAAACCACAGGCTTGTGAGAAATGCGGGCTAATCCTTGAA
>JAJZCY010000078.1 GCA_021828835.1 Acidobacteriota bacterium
GGAAGTCGATGCGCACGGCTTCGACGAGATCGACCGGCGGCTGCTGCTGACCATTATTCAGAAGTACGATGGCGGTCCCGTCGGCCTGAGCACATTGGCCGCCACGCTGGCCGAAGAGCAGGACGCGCTCGAGGAAGTCTACGAGCCGTTCCTGATCCAGATTGGATTTTTGGACCGCACCCCGCGCGGCCGCGTCGCCACGCGCCTGGCCTACGAGCACTTTGGCCTGGCCATGCCGGGACGCCAGGCGGGACTGTTTTAGTAGCTTAGCGGTGCTTGCAGACCTGCTACCACCGCTAACGCTGCTAGCAACGCTAACTCCGCTCCTGGGAGGACTCATCATGGCTCTTACCGAATCCACCATGCTGGAGCTGGGAACCCACGCTCCCGATTTTGCCCTCACCGATGTCACCACCGGCAAGCAGGTCCGCCGCGACGACTTCCGCGGCAAGGCCCTGCTGGTGATGTTCATCTGCACGCATTGCCCTTACGTGAAACACATTGAGAAGACGCTGGGCAAGCTGGGCCGCGACTATGCGGATAAGCCGCTCGCCATCGTGGCCATCAGCTCGAACGATGCCGCCACCCATCCGGAGGACCGGCCCGAGGGGCTCAAGGCGCAGGCTGAGGCCCACGGCTTCCCGTTTCCCTACCTCTACGATGAGACCCAGGATGTGGCGCGCGCGTACAAGGCGGCGTGCACGCCCGACCCATTCCTCTTCGACGCGAACCACAAGCTGGTCTACCGCGGCCAGTATGATTCCAGCCGCCCCGGCAACGGCGTACCGGTCACCGGCGAAGACCTGCGCGCGGCCATGGATGCGGTTCTGGCAGGCAAGCCGGTTTCCAAGGATCAGCGTCCTTCGATCGGCTGCAACATCAAGTGGCGGGGCTGACGAGAGTAGCGGGGTTTTCTGGACGATCCAGATGGGTCTCCCAGGTGCCGCTTCTGAGACCTGGGAGACCACGATCCTTCAGCAAACGACGCCCTTCAGGTAGTTCCGGAACTTCTCCGCGAACTCCGGCCGCTTCAGCGCGAACTCCACCGTCGCCTGCAACATGCCGAACTTGTCGCCGGCATCGAAGCGCTTGCCCTCGAAGCTGTAGCCGAAGACCTTTTCTTCTTTGAGCAAAGCGAGAATGCCGTCGGTTAGCTGAATCTCGCCGCCGGCGCCCGGCTTGGTGGTCTCCAGCAACTCGAATACACGTGGCGTCAGTACGTAGCGCCCGATGATGGCCTGGTTCGACGGCGCATCTTCGAGCTTGGGCTTCTCCACCATGCCGGTGCAGTTGTAGATGCGCGGATTGCTTTTATCCGCGGAGCCCGCGAGCACGCCGTAGGCGCTGATCCCCGGCCCATCGATGGTCATGGTGGCCAGCACCGAGCCCTGCTTATCGTTGAAGACATCGATCATCTGTTTCAGGCAGGGTGTTGCTGCATCGATCACGTCGTCCGGCAGAATCACCGCGAACGGCTCATCGCCCACCAGGTCCTTGGCGCAGAGCACCGCATGGCCCAGCCCCAGCGGCTCCTTCTGGCGGACGTAGCTGACCCGCGCCATGTGCGCCACCTTGCGCGAAACCTCCAGCAGTTCCTTCTTGCCGCGGCGCTCCAGCGTGGCATCCAGCTCATAGCTCAGGTCGAAGTGATCTTCCATGGCGCTCTTGCCGCGGCCGGTCACAAGGATGATGTGCTCGATGCCCGAGGCCAGCGCCTCTTCCACGCCGTACTGGATGATGGGCTTGTCGACCAGCGCCAGCATCTCCTTGGGAATCACCTTGGTAGCTGGCAGAAAACGGGTGCCCAGCCCTCCGGCCGGGAAAACTGCCTTCCGTACCCGATTGCTCATTCTTTCTCCCTTGTACTGTAGATAGCACCAGACGGGGGGATCTCGGTGCGTTGCTCCTGAAGCGGACGAAACTACCCTTGTCGTACGATGCAGGAAAACAGCAAGCCGTATTCTCTCAAAGCGTAGGCGAGTTGTCGCCCAGCATCGCCTCGCGCACGATCTTCACCGGCGGAAAGCCCTGGCGCAGGAAATCGTCGTGGAACTTCTCCAGCGAGAACTTCGCGCCCTCGCGCTTCTCCACGTCTGCGCGCAGCTTCAGGATCTCCAGCTTGCCCAGCGTGTAGTAGAGGTAGGTGGGATCGCCGGCTCCGCGCTTGGTCTCCACCACCGCCACCTCCTTCGACTGGTAGCCTTCCTTCTGGAAAAACTCCTCGGCCTGCGCCAGCGTCATGTTCCCGGTGTGCATCTCGATGCCCACCACAAAGCGCGCATCGCGCAGCAGCGCATCCTGTAACTGGCCCAGGCGCAGCAGCTTCGATTCGCGCTTGTTCTTCGCTCCCACGCCTGGCTGGCCGTAGCCCTCGTCAAGCATCATCTGCTCGCAGTAGTGCGCCCAGCCTTCAATGTCGGTATTCGCGCCCAGAATCTTGCGCACCTTACTGGGCGCCTGTGGCAGCCACAGGAACTGCACGTAGTGCCCCGGGTAGGTCTCGTGCACCGCCGTCGAAATCACCGTGCCGATGTTGAACGAGTGCATGTAGCCGTCCACCTCGGCCGGCGTCCAGGTGGGATCGGGCAGTGTCACGTTGAAGTACGCGGTGGTGGAGTGCGTCTCGAACGGTCCCGGCGGATCCAGGCTAGCCGTCGTGGTGGCGCGCATGAACGGCGGTGTCTCTTCCACCACCGGCTCCACGTCCGAGGGAATGGTGACGATGTGGTGCGAACGAATAAACGCGATCAGGCTGGTAAAGGTATCGCGGAAGGTGGGGATCAACTGATCCGGCGCCGGATGGTCCTTGCCCAGTTCGAGCAAAACGGCGCGGGGATCTTTGCCCGGGTCAAGTTCCGCCGCCACCTGCTTGAACTGCGCCTGATTCCTGCGCAGGTCGGCCCAGCCGATCTGCAATAGCTTGTCGAGCGGAATATCGACCATCTCGTCGTATTCCAGCTTCTTGCGAAAGGCGTCGGCGCCGATGCGGAAGTCGCCATGGGAACGGGGCAGCAGATCGGTCTTCAGCCAGCTCAGATAGTCGGTCAGGGCGCCCACCACCGCCGCATTGGTCATGGCGAATTGCGCCTTCAGACCCAGGTCCTGCGCGCCGGCAAAAGCCTGCGGCACGTCGTTCTGGAAGAAGCTGATGATATCCGGCAACTGTTCGATGGCAATTTGCGTAAAGATCTGCGGCGGGTTCTGGAGATTTACCCGCGCGGCGGCCAGCAGCGCCGGCATCTGCTTCTCACGCTCAATCGCCGAGCGCAGCCGGTCGTCCACCGGCGCAAAGTTCCTCTCCATCAGCACAAACACGCCGTTGGCGCAGGTGCTCGAGTAGTTGTCGGCATTCTTCTGCCAGGGGCGGATCGTCTGGAGCGTGAGCAGTTGCGAGCGGATATTCGAAAGCACGATCTCACGATCGCTGCGCGGCACAAAATCCGCCCGTGAGTGATCGGGCTGAATCGCCTCGATGCGCCCTTCGAACTGCTTGAGCGCCGCAATCTGTTCCTCGATCGTCTTGCGCGAGTAGTCCTCAAGCTGGTTGTCGTACTGGTGGAAGCCGGTCGTGGTCGCCGTCGATGGCGCGTAGCGGAAATACACC
Organism: Acidobacteriota bacterium; assembly: GCA_021828835.1. Classification (GTDB taxonomy): domain Bacteria; phylum Acidobacteriota; class Terriglobia; order Terriglobales; family Acidobacteriaceae; genus Telmatobacter. The sequence continues at coordinate 3,605 of JAJZCY010000078.1, forward strand.
TGATTGAAGTACTCGTCCGAGACCTTCGCGAACTGCTGCTTCCAATCTGGAGGATCGGCCTTGGCGGCGATGTTTACCAACATGCAGACTCCTAGTGCGGCAACAGCAACAGCCTTTCTCATGTTCCCTCGCTTTGGCACCATCTTACGACGCTCAGCCCGGAATCAGGCGCTCACGGCCGAGGGCGCAAGCTGGCTCACCAGGTCGCGAATCTCCAGCAGGATCTCGTCGGGCTTGGTGGCAGCGAGCGGGAACTTGAGCACGCCCTGCGGCGTGAACTGCGCGCCCCGCTTGGCATTGCGGGCGACGAGGCGCATCAGGTGCTGGGGATCGATGGCCGCATTCTCGGCAAAGCGAATCTGCAGCTCGGCGCGCTTGCGGTCGATCTGCGCAATGCCCAGCCGCTCGCACTCCAGGCGCAGCAGCGAGGCCTCCAGCAGGTAAACAGTGGCATCCGGCGGCGCTCCGTAGCGGTCCTCCAACTCGGCGCGAACCTCGTCCACCGCGGCTTCGCTGGCCGCGCCGGCGATCTTCTTGTAGAGCCGCAGGCGCTGGTTCTCCTCGGGCACGTAACTCTCGTCGATGCGCAGCGCGATGCCCAGGTTGAGCGCAGTTGTGGGCCGCTCCTCTTCGCCTTCACCCTTCAGTTCCTTCACCGCCGCCTCCAGCATCGAGGTATACAGCTCGAATCCCACCGCCTCGATGTGGCCGCTCTGCTCGCCGCCCAGCATATTGCCGGCGCCGCGCAGCTCCAGGTCCAGCGCGGCAATCTTGAAGCCCGCGCCCAGGTCGCTGAACTCCTTCAGGGCCGCGAGCCGCCGCCGCGCGATGTCCGTCAGCTCCGTGTCCTGCGGGATGAGGAGATATGCGTAGGCGCGGCGATTGGAGCGGCCTACGCGCCCGCGCAACTGGTACAGCTCGCTCAGGCCATGCCGGTCTGCCCGATTGATCAGAATGGTGTTGGCCAGCGGAATGTCCAGGCCATTCTCGATGATCGTGGTAGCCACCAGCACGTCGTACTCGTGATGCATGAAGGCCAGCATCACCCGCTCCAGCTCGCCCTCGCTCATCTGGCCGTGCCCCACAGTGATACGCGCGGCCGGCACCAGTTCCTGAATCTTGGAGGCGATCTCGTAGATCGACTCCACGCGGTTGTGCACGAAGTAGATCTGTCCGCCGCGCTCCAGCTCCAGTTCGACCGCCGAGCGAATCAGCTTCTCATCGAACTTGGCCACCACGGTCTGAATCGCCATGCGGTCCTTGGGCGGCGTCTCGATCACGCTCATGTCGCGCAGACCCACCAGGGACATGTGCAGCGTGCGCGGAATCGGGGTTGCGCTCATGGCCAGCACATCGATCTCCTTGCGCATCTGTTTCAGCCGCTCCTTGTGGCGTACGCCAAAGCGCTGTTCCTCGTCCACGATCAGCAGTCCCAGGTCCTGGAACTTGATGTCCTTTGAAAGCAGCCGGTGCGTACCAATCAGGATGTCGACCTTGCCGGTCTCTACCCGCTCCACAATCTCCTTCTGCTCCTTGGCGGTGCGAAAGCGCGAGATCATCTCGATCGTGATCGGAAACTGGGCAAAGCGCTTCTTGAAGGTCTCAAAGTGCTGGAAGCTGAGGACGGTGGTAGGCGTAAGCACCGCCACCTGCTTGCCGTCCTGCACGGCTTTGAAGGCGGCGCGCATCGCCACCTCCGTCTTGCCGTAGCCCACATCGCCACACAACAACCGGTCCATCGGCGTGGACGATTCCATATCCACCTTGATCGCCTGGATCGCGGCGAGTTGATCGTCGGTCTAGTTGTAGTCGAACGAGTCTTCGAACTCGCGCTGAAACTCGTTGTCAGCCGAGAATGCGGTGCCCTGCGCAGTGTGGCGTTGCGCGTAAAGCTTGAGCAGCTCGCCGGCCATGTCCTGCATGGCCTTGCGCACCCGCGCCTTGGTCTTCGTCCACTGCTGCGAACCCAGCTTGTTCAACACCGGCGCGGGGCCGGTATCGGTGGAGCGATACTTCTGGATGAGGTCCAAGCGCGTGAGCGGCACGTACAGCTTGGCCTGCTCGGCAAACTCCAGGATCATGAACTCGACCGAGAGCCCGTCCTGGACGATCTCTTTCAGGCCCTGATACTGGGCGATGCCGTGCTCCACGTGGACAACAAAGTCGCCAATCGTGAGGTCGCGGAAGTCGGAGACGAAGGCCGCGGTCTTGGATTTCTTGGGCACCGGCCGCGCGGTGACGTCCGCCTCGTCGGAGATGTCGTTGGCGCCGAACAGAATCAGCCTGGTCTCCGCAAAACTGACGCCGGTGGCCAGCGGCGTACGTACAATCACCGGGACGCGCAGATCGCCGGCCATGTGGCTACCCTCTTCCACCATGGTCTCCGCGGTATGCGTGATGCGGCTGCCGAGGCGATAGGGGATCTGGTACTCGCGCAGCACCGTGGCCATACGCTCCACTTCGCCCTGATTCGGTACGGCCAGCACAATGCGTGACTCCTGCTGCATCAGGCCGCGCAACTGCTCGGTGAGCGCAGGAATCGATCCGTGGAACCGCAGCGTGGGGCGGGTGGGAATTTCGATTTCCCCGAGCGTGGCGTCCTCGTCAATCACATCCACCGCGCCCAATTGATCGAGATCCAGGCCCATGTGCGATTGCAGCGTGGCCTGCAACACCTCCGGGCGCAGGTAGATGTCCTCGGGGCGAATCAACGATCCGATTCCGGAGCGCTCGTGGCGCTGCTCGACCTTGTTCCACCAGCGCTCGATCTGGTTGCGCACCATCGCCGGCTCATCCACAAACAGCGCGCAATGGGGCAGCAGCGAAAACAGCGCCTTCTGCGCGCCCGCAACTGGCGCAAAGAACTCCCACCCCGGAAAAACGCTCACTCCGCCCGCAGCCGCTGCCTCCTCGGCCATCTCCTGGTCGGCGGTCTCGATGCGCTCGCGGCTCAGCCGGGCATTCACCGCAGCCAGCAAGCGCTCCGTTACGGGCGTCTCGGTCAGCGGCAGCAGTTGCGCCTCGTCCAGGCCGCTCTGCGAGCGCTGCGTCTCGGGATCGAACTTGCGAATGGTCTCGATTTCATCGCCGAAGAACTCGATGCGCACCGGCCGGTCGGCCTCGGGCGAATACACGTCCAGGATTCCGCCGCGCCGCGTGAACTGGCCGGGCATCTCTACCAGGTCCATCTGCGTGTAGCCCACGCTGGCCAGGTGGCCGGTCAGGATCTCCAGATCGACTTCCTCGCCACGAAGCAGCGTGACCGCAAGTCCGGCATAGTAGTCGCGATCGAACAGGCGCAGGGCCGCAGCCTCTACCGGCGCAATGGCCACATCCACGGCTCCGGTGGCCAGCTTCCAGAGCGCGGCTGCCCGCTGCTCCTGCACGTCCGGGTGGGGCGAGAGGTTTTCGAAGGGCAGCACATCGTGCGCCGGAAAGCGGACCACCCGCCCCGGATCGATGGCGCCGGTCAGCTCGCAGCCCGCCTTGAGCATCAGCTCCAGCGACTCGGCAGCATTGTTGTCGGCCACCACGACAAGCACCGGCTGGCGTGCGGCCCGCGCCATCAGCGGCAGATACAGCGCGCGGGCCGTAGCGGTGAGTCCGGAGACACGCCTCCGCCCCGTATTCAGGCTCAGGTGCCTTCGTACGCGTTCAAATCCCGGCGAGTGCTCCAGTTCCGCGAAGATTTCGCGGACGAACGGGAGAATCATGCAAGCTCAAGTTTAGCAGCGCAGCGACTCCCCATCGAGCACCTGTGCCAGCAGCGCAGTCATCTGAAAAATGGGTTTTACAGTACAGTAATTTCGCGGCAGGATTTACTGCGAGGCCCCCGCCAGCTGCTTTTCCCGGCTGCGCGGCCGCTTCTTCGGGCTGCGCGACCACGAGCTCTCCGGCGAAAGGATGAACATCACCAGGACAAGCGCCGGAACCAGGTAAACCATGGTTCCGCAAACCCACATGAAGGCGCCCGCGGCCACCTGATCGTTGAGCGCGCTCAACCCGAAAGGACGCGGATCGATCGCGTAGCTGGGATAAAACAACCGCCCGGAGAAGCAGAGGAACGCGGAGATGGCCGTGTTCACCACATCCGCCAGCATCAGATACGGAATCAGTGCCCAGCGCGACTGGTTTGTGCGGAATGGCCAGGGGCGAATCACCGGCCACCAAAACAGAAGGTTGGTGAAGAAGAAGCAGGCATGCTCGAAGGTTTGCGAGTTCTCCGAGGCGAGAGCGAACTCGTAGGCGCGGGGAATATGCCAGCCCACGTATGCGATCGCCATGGCCAGCCACGCCACCCGCTTGCGTGTGAGAAACCGGCCGGCGGCCGGCAGGGCATGGCTGGTGAACAACGGCCGCAGCAGGCGCAGAAACCACTTGGGCAAGCCGCGCAGCATCGGCACCACCGGCGCTCCCAGCAGCAGGAGCGGCGGCGCCACCGACATCAGGAAGAAGTGCTGAATCATGTGCATGAACAGCAAGGTCTCGCTGAAGGTATCGAGAGGCGAAGCAACCGCGACAAACAGCGCCAAGATGCCGCTGAGGAAGCACACCAGCCGCCATCGGGGAAACAGCTCAGGCCGGGTGCGCCGGATCCGGGTCCAGCCGCGGACATAGATCGCCGCGGTGAGCGCCAGCTCCGACGTCACGATCCACGGAATATCCCACTCCGTGAACAGATCCCCCAGCGTCGGCGAACTCATCTCGCGGCGCCTGGCGCGGCGGAAACATCCTCCCCGCCCGATGCGTGCGTGCTGGTATACACCTCGTTCACCGGATTCACCGCCGGCCGCTGATTGGGCGGATGCAGCGTATCCAGAAACGCAACCAGCGCCTCGATCTCGGCGGGGGATAGATTCTTGCCAAAGGCAGGCATATTGCCGCCGCCGGTCACTACCTTGAAGCGCAGCTCGTCGGGCGTCATACGCGTGGCAATGTCATCGAGCGCCGGGCCGCGCTGGCCGCCGCGCCCGCCAACGGCATGACAGTTGCGGCATTGCTTGTCCTGGAAGACGTTGGCGCCCTGCCGCACCAGCGGAGAGGCCCCGCGCAGGAACTTGGCTGGAATAGCATCGGCGCTCCACGCGCTCATGTGCGGGCTCCACGGCGTAACCGTGCCCAACTGCGTGAAGCTCCCCCACGCCACCGCGACAAACGAGACCACCAGCACTGCGACCGGCCGCCGGTGCCAGCTCTTCTCGCCTTCGGCCGCGTAGAACGGCAGGGCCAGCAGAATGGCGATACCGATGATGGGCGCGATCAGGATGAACGGCGTCTCCAGCGCAGGTGGAAGATAAGACAGCACCGCGTAGATCCACAGGAAGAAGAAGTCCGGCTTCGGTACCGTCTGGATGATCGAGGGATCCGGCTGCCCGCCCGGACCGAACGGCCCCATGATCAGCGCGCACACCGCCACCGCGGCGATCACCGCGCCGGAGAACACCAGGTCTTTCCAGAAAGCGCCGGGCACGAACGGAATCCCGTCCTCATGCGCCAGCTTGTTGTACTCCTGCACATAGGTGGCACGGCGCACCACCCGGCCGGGCATGGGCCACTCGTTGACGCCCAGCTTCAGCACCATCCACACGTGCGTCAGTGCGAACAGCAGCAGCAGCCCGGGAATCACAAACACGTGCAGCGTGAAGAAACGCGAGAGTGTGGCTCCGGCGATGATCGGGCCGCCTAATAAAAGGTGGACCAGCCCGCCTCCTATGAACGGCACCCGGCCCATGATCGATGCGCCGATGCCCAGTCCCCAGTAGGCGTCCTGATCGAAGCGCAGCACCTGGCCGGTGAAGGCCATTCCGAGCGTCATCAGCAGCAGAAAGACGCCGAGGATCCAGGTCAGCTCGCGCGGAAACTTGTAGGCGCCGAAAAGAAACACCTGGGCCATGTGGATGAGCACGATGGCCACCATGAAGTTGGAGCCCCAGCCGTGCAGCGCGCGAATGTACCAACCCAGCGGCACCTGGTGATTCAACACATTGAGGCTGTCCCAGGCATGCGCGGCCGACGGCACATAGATCAGCGCCAGCAGAATGCCGGTGATGATCTGCAAAAAAAGCAGCGTAAACGCGGCGCTCCCGAAGACATACCACCAGCTCGCGGTGTTGCGCGGCACTGGGTGCAGTGCAGCCTCTTTGACGGGCCCCTCAAGCTGCAGGCGCCGCTCGAACCAGGCGTAGATGCGCTGTCCGGTTCCATTTACCCGCGGCATGTGCAGTCTCCTTCGCCGATCTCGGGCTTCTCCAACTTGGCGCTGTTGGAGAGCGTAGGCATCTGGCCGGCATCGATATGAAGTTCGTTGGAGACGACCTTCCAGTCATATGTGAACAGGCCGCGGGTCGGAGGGCCCGAGGCGCGCGAGCCGTCCGCATAGTAGACGCCCCCGTGGCATGGGCACATGAAGAGCTGCGACTGCGGAAACCAGCGTACCGGACACCCCAAATGGGCGCAGTTGATGGCGAAAACCTGGAACTTGTCCGCTTCTTCCCGCCGCACATAGCAGGCCACGTTGTCAGTCGGGCCGTCCCATGAACGCGTAAAGGGATTCTTGAACAGCGCCAGGCGGGTCTCGCCGGCTGGAAATGATTTCACCGCTCCCAGAGAGATCCAGGACTCGTAGCTGGAATCTTTGCGCCAGGGCGCGAAGATGTAGCGCACGACCGGCACCGCCAGCGCCAGGCCGACCAGGCCGTTCAATGCAATGCCAGCTTTCATCAGCAACCAGCGCCGTGAAACCACGCGGTCATCCTCGCCGCTGGTGGCGTGCTTGGCAAGCTCGTTCAGCGGGGGAATGCCCGTGGGCGTGGGCGCATCCTGATTCTGGGTGAGCCGATGTTCGTCGTTCGTCAAATCCGTTACCTCGCTGGCGCTCCGGATTGCGGTTCCGCAGCGGTACCGGCAAACCCCGGCGAGGCGTTCCGCAAACCATCCAGATACGCGATGATGTCGTTGATGTCCTGGTCCGTAAGGGGCGTCGCCGGCTTGCCATCCGCCGAGTCATGACGCCAGTCCGGCTGCCCGATATCCGGGCTGCCGGCAATCATCATGGTGCGCAATGCCTGGTCGGAGACCAGCGCCAGATAAACCGGGTTTGTGATCTCGTCGCGGGTCTGCTTGTGGCATACCGCGCATCGCGCCTGATACGTCTGCGCGCCGCGCTTGGCGTCGCCGGTCTGGGTCTGGGCATACGGCGGAGGCTGCGCCCCCTCCAATGCCCCAGGACGCGACCAGCGCTTCCGCATTCCCGCAATGATCGCGTTCACCTGCGCATCGGTCAGCATCCCGCCACTCGATTTGGCAAAGGCCGGCATCTGCGTCCCCGGCATGCCGCCGCCGATCCACTTGCGCAAACCAGCGTCATCCACCAGTGCCAGATATTCCGGATTCGCCAAGTCCGTGGCGGGCCCATTTGCGCCGTCGGGCCCGTGGCACGCCGCGCAATTCTGCCCGTACAGCGTGGCAAAATCCAGCACCGCGCTGGGACGCGGTACCGGCTGCGATACCTCGCCGCGTTGATAGGCATGACAGCCGCATAGAACGGCCGCGGTCGATGCCAGCAGCACTGCCGCCATCTTTCGCATCAGTGCTTCCCTCCGTCGCGCGGCGGCCCCACATCGGGCCGCGAGTGCATCAGGCCCGGAGCCTCAATGCCCAGGCGCACTGCGAAGGGCAGCGACTGGCCGGTGGGCACGCGCTCCTGGCGCGACACCACAATGCCCGCCGTAATGCCGAACGTAACTTGCGAAATCACAAACCAGCCCCACGCAATGCGCTCGTCGAGCGCGGGATTGATGATGCCCATGGAGGAATGCAGAATCCCGGTCCACAGCAGCGGAGCCAGTATGCCGCCCAGCACGATGGGATGACGCGGCACCATCGGCAGCATCGCCCCGTACAGCATCCCCACCAGCAGGCAGGTAATCACATGGATGGCAAGCGCCACCAGCAGGCCCTGCCAATGGAAGGCCGCGATATCGGCCGTCGAGGGATTGCGCCAGTGAATCACCCCCGCGCCGCCCAGCAGGTTCACCGGGTACCAGATGCTGTGGTGCGCGATCCAGCCGTAGATCAGCGCCGGAATGATCATGGCGATGCCGCCGGCAATGCCGCCCTTGATGCCGCTGACCACCGGATACGTCTCCACCGGAAGGTGCGCGCGATGCCGCGGATGCACCTGGATGCGCTCCACCAGCGCCCGGTGCGACGTAATGATAATCGGCTGGTCGAGAACCTCCACTTCCTCATGCTTTTCGTGCGGCAGCACGTCGCGAAACCACCCGACGCACCCCGCCACAATCAGCACTCCGCCCAGAATCCCGATTCCCCAACTGGTCAGCAGGCCTGCAACGGCCATGGTGCAGCCGAAGGCCAGCACGATGGGCCACGCGGTCGGTTCCGGCATGGCGATGTGCTGGCCCACCATTCCTTTCGGTTCGAGATGGATTTGCTCGGACATCCGCGTTCTACCTTCCCACCAGATAAACAACCGTGAAAACCACCACCCACACCGCGTCGACAAAGTGCCAGTAGAGGGCGAACACCTGAACGCGGTGCGCGTGCTCCTGCCGCACCTTGCCCAGCAGCGTGAAGATCATGATGGTGGTGAGCCCCACCAGGCCCACTACCACGTGCGTGGCGTGCAGGCCCACCAGGGAATAAAAGGTGGTCCCGAATAAATTGGTGCTGATGGTCAGGCCGTCGCGATAGATCAGCGTGTACCATTCGAGGGCCGTCCCGGTGATGAACTCCAGGCCCAGCAGGATCGTCAATCCCCACAGCGCGCCGAACTTGCGGATCTCGCCGTGCTCGATAGCCCGTTCCGCCAGCCAGATGGTAAGGCTGCTCGAAAGCAGGCACACGGTGTTGAACACCGGCACATCAAGAATGCTCGGCGTGGGACCGGAGAGGTTGTGGCCCAGGTAAAAAATGAAGGCCGCAAGAAAGATCCCGAAGATCCCGCACTCGCCGATGATCAGCGACAGCATGGCAACTTTGCCCTTGGAGGGCATCTGCCAGCTTTCGTCCGTAAATAAAGGAACCGTACTCATGGCTCGTACTTCCAATCCGGATCTTGAGGATGCTTGATGTCCCAAAGCGGCCTGCGGCTGCGGACCTCTGGCTCAGTAACAAAGTTGTAGACCGGCGGTGGCGAGGGTGTAGCCCACTCCAGCGTCCACGCATCCCAGGGATCGCTGCCCGCCTCTTCGCCATAAAAGTACGAGTGGACGAGATTCCAGGCGAAGATGAGCACCCCGATCGCCTGAATGAAGGCGCCGATCGAGATCACCATGTTCAAGGTGTTCCAGCCGCGATCCGCCTCGTAGGTATAAATCGAGCGGGGCATTCCGAAGAACCCGACAAAGTGCATGGTGTCGAAGGTCATGTGGAATCCGATCACGAAGACCCAGAAGTGCCACTTGCCCAGCGTCTCGCTCAAGCGGCGGCCCATTGCCTTGGGGTACCAGTAATAAACAGCCGCAAAGATGCACATCACGATCGCGCCCACCAGCACGTAGTGGAAGTGCGCGATCAGGAAGTAGGAGTTATGCAACTGCCAGTCCCACGGTGCCGCAGCCAGCATGATGCCGGTCAGTCCAGCGATCAGGAACTGGAACAGGAATCCGATGCAAAACAGCATGGGCGTGGCAAAGCGAATGCTGCCGCCCCACATCGTCGCCAGCCAGTTGAACATCTTGATGCCGGTAAAGATTCCCACCACCATCGTGGAAAGCACAAAGAACGAGTTGCCGGCCGCGCTCATGCCCACCGTGAACATGTGGTGCGCCCATACCGCCAGGCTCGTGAAGCCAATGCCCACCGAAGCTGCGACCATGGCCGGATAGCCAAAGATCGCCTTGCGGGAAAACACCGGAATCACTTCATTAGCTACCGCAAAGGCCGGCAGTACCAGCACGTAAACTTCGGGATGTCCGAACACCCAGAAGAAGTGAATCCACAGCAGCGGCGAACCACCGGCCTGCGCATCAAAGAAGTGCGCGCCGGCATAGCGGTCAAGCAGCAGCATCACCTGCGCCGCCGTCAGCGGCGTAATGGTGACCAGGGTAAGCGCGCTGACCACCAGCAGCAGCCAGGTGAACAGCGGCATACGCATCAGCGTCATGCCCCGGCAGCGCATCGAGAGCGTTGTGGCAATGATATTGATCGCCGTGCCCAGCGTGCCAAAGCCGCTCAGGATCAGGGCCGCCGCCCAGTAGTCGATGCTGTGGCCGGGGCTGAAAGAGCGCAGCGTGAGCGGCGCATAGGCGAACCAGCCCGCGTCGGGCGCGTTGCCCATGCCGTACAGGCCGAAACCGCCGATGAAGCTGTAGTAGAGCAGGAATCCGCCAAACGCCGTCAGCCAGAAGCTGAACGCATTCAGCCGCGGAAAAGCCATGTCGCGCGCGCCGATTTGAAGCGGGACAATGTAATTGGCGAGCCCAAAGAGAATCGGCATGCCTACCAGGAACACCATCGTGGTGCCGTGCATGGTAAACAGCTCGTTATACATCTCCGGCGAGATGGCGTGATTGTTGGGAATCGCCAACTGAATGCGGATCAGCATCGCCTCGGCGCCCGCCACCATCATAAAAAAAAGCGCAAAGACGATGTACATGATGCCGATCTTCTTGTGATCGACCGTGGTCACCCAGCTATGCAGCCACTCCAGAAACGTGCCCTGCGTGGGGTACGCAACCTCCAGAGGGCCCGCGATCGGTACAGGTTGATCCGCCATTCCGTTTCTTTCCTTAATGCAATGTGGTGAGGTAGGCAACCAGATCGTCGATCTGCTGGTCGCTGAGCTGCATCGCCGGCATCAATGCTCCGTCTTTGAAGTTGGCCGGATCCTCAATCCATTTGTGCAGGTTTTCGGGAGTGTTCAGCGCCGCGCCGGCTGCGATCGTGGACCGGCTCATGAGGTGCGTCAGGTCCGGCCCAAACGTGCCCTTGGCCGCCGTGCCCCTCACTGCGTGGCAGTTCATGCAGGCTTCGGTCTCGAAGAGATGCCGCCCCGCCGCCACCTTCGGATCATTGACCCCCGCCTTCCGCTGGTTCGCCACCCACGCCTGGAACTGCTCCGGCGTATCCACATAGACGCGGATCAGCATCTTGGCATGCTCTACCCCGCAGAACTGGGCGCACTGCCCCACATACATGCCGGTCGCGGTAGGTTGATACCACATCTCATTGGGGTGGTTCGGAATCAGATCGGTCTTGCCGCCCAGCTGCGGCACCCAGAAGCTGTGATCCACGTCCGCCGACATCAGCCGCAGATAAGTCGCCTGCGGATGCTGCTTGCTGCTCACCGGTATGTGCATCTCATTGGCCGTCACGATGCCCAGTTGGGGATATCGAAACTCCCACCAGAACTGGTGGCCGATGACCGTCACATTGAGCGCGGACTTGGGCTCCGGAGCATCCTGAATGGCAAAGATGATGCGCGCGGTAGTCAAAAACAACACCGCCACGATCAGCACCGGTATGATGGTCCATGCCAACTCCACCTGCACGCTGCCGTAAACCTGCGGCGGCTCGCTCTCTTCCTCGCCCGCGCGCGCCCGATACTTGATCATCACGTAGACCAGCAGGCTGGCCACTGACACAAAGATGGCGCCGGTGATGGCTAGGACAAAAAACGAGAAGCTGTAAATCTCGTGTG
>JAJZCY010000079.1 GCA_021828835.1 Acidobacteriota bacterium
CGCCCCGGAGGATCTGACCGGCAAACTCGTCCACGAGTTGCTCCACGGCCGGGCCGATCGCACCTGCGGCGAAGATTGCCCGCTGCTGCGCGCCGCCGAGGCCAGGGTTGCGGCTGCCGGCGAAGAGACTATCTACGGCATCGACGGCCGCTCGTTCCCGGCTGAGTACGTCTTGACCCCGATCCCCGATCAGGGCCGCTTTGCCGGTTCCGTCCTCAGCTTCCGCGACATCAGCCAGCGTTCGGCGCTCGATCGCATGAAGGACGAGTTCATCTCCACCGTCAGTCACGAACTGCGCACTCCGCTCACCTCCATCCGCGGCGCGCTCGGATTGCTGTCGTCCGGGATCCTCGGCCAGTTGAACGAAAAGGGCACGAACCTGCTGCGCATCGCGCTCAGCAACAGCGACCGCCTGGTTCGTCTCATCAACGACATCCTCGATCTCGAACGCATCCAGAGCGGGCGCGAGCCGCTCACCTTCCGTCCCGTGCGCATCGCCGACGTGGTGCGCCAGGCCATCGACGGCATGCAGCCGGTGGCCGATGCCGCCGGTGTCCGTCTTCTCCACGATGCGCCTCAGGTCGAGATCCAGGCCGACTCCGACCGGCTGCTCCAGGTCGTGACCAACCTGCTCTCGAATGCCATCAAGTTCTCGCCGCCCAACTCGACCGTCAGCGTGATGACTCGTCCCGGAGCAACGGGCATCACCCTTTCGATCATCGATCATGGGCGCGGCATTCCCGCCGATAAGCTGGAGGCCATCTTCGGGCGATTCCAGCAGGTGGACGCCTCGGACTCTCGCCAGAAGGGCGGCAGCGGCCTGGGTCTCGCCATCTGCCGCACCATCGTGCACCAGCACTCCGGGCGCATCTGGGCGGAGCGCAACCCGGTGCGCGGTTCCACCTTCCGGGTCTTTCTCCCTTACCGTCCCGAAGCCCTCGATTCCGCCGTTCCGGAGATGCCTTTGGCGGAGAGAGAGGCAACGGGCGCATAAGCCGGCCCGAAAAGCCGCATCGAAATAGACACTTGCTTTGAGCTCAATGCTTGCAGAAGATTTGAGGAGACATTGTGGCGCGCAAAATTCTGATCATTGACGACGAAGATGATATTCGCGAGGTCGCGGCGCTGAGCCTGGAGAGCGTGGCGGGCTGGGACATCGTCACCGCCAACTCCGGCGCTCAGGGACTGGCGCGCGCCGCCGAACACCAGCCCGACGCCATCCTGCTGGACGTGATGATGCCGGGCATGGACGGGCCCACCACCTTCCGCGAACTGCGCAACAATCCCGCAACCGCGCGCATCCCGGTCCTGCTGCTGACCGCCAAGGTGCAGGCGAACGACCAGCGCCGCTTTGCCGATCTCGGCGTCGAGGCGGTGCTCTTCAAACCTTTTGACCCCATGACGCTGTCTGAACAGATTGCCAGCGTGCTCGGCTGGAATTAGCACCAGGGGTCTATCGATGGGAACCGCCGATCTGAACCAGGAACGGGAAGACGCAGTCGCACGGGCGCTTGACGCCATGTGGCACAAGTTTTTGCCAGATATCCGCCACCGGGCCGAGGTGCTGGCCCTCGCCGCCCAGGCCGCCGGGGCCGGCCCTCTCAGGGAAGAGCAGCGCATCTCCGCCCACGCCGCCGCCCATAAGCTTGCCGGAAGCCTGGGCACCTTTGGCCTGAACCGCGGCACCGAGCTGGCCCGCGAGCTGGAGATTCGCCTCAGCGGCAGCCGCATCGGGCCCAGCCAAGCTCCCGATCTGGAACGCAGCGCCACCGAGCTCCGCGCCATCATCGAAAACCGCAAGTAGCCAAAGGTCCCCGCCCACGCCGTCTCTTTGTTGTGCGGCTGGGGCGGGGGACCGATCCGCTGCTTCCAGTTACACTCATTCCTGATGCCCTGGCAAAACCCATCTGCGCCCCAGCTCGACTTCAGCTTCGAGGAGCCGCGGCAGCTTCGCCGCATCTGGCCCGTGCGCGAGCTGGTCGGCCAGGTCCGCTCGCTGATCGAGCAGGAGTACGGCGACGTCTGGGTGGAGGGCGAGATCTCCAACTATCGCCCCGCGCCGTCCGGCCATCTCTACTTCACTCTCAAGGATGCCGAGGCGCAACTGCCCATCGTGCTCTTCCGACGCCAGGCGATGCTCCTCCGCTTCCGCCCCGAGGACGGCCTGCACGTCCTGGTGCGGGGGCGAGTGAGCGTCTACGAGCAGCGCGGACAGATGCAGCTCGTGGCTGAGACCATGGAGCCAGTAGGGGCGGGTTCTCTTCAGCTTGCGTTCGAACAGTTAAAGGAGCGCTTGAAGGCTGAAGGGCTGTTTGAGACGGCCCGCAAGCGCTCGCTTCCGGCTTTCCCGCGCTGCGTCGGCATCGTCACCTCGCCCACCGGCGCGGTGATCCGCGACTTCCTCAACGTGGTCGGCCGCCGTCATTCCGGCCTGAACGTTCTGCTTTACCCGGTCAGCGTGCAGGGCGACTCCGCCCCCGCTGAGATCGAGACGGCCGTGCACGAGCTCAATGCGGCGACCGGCTTGGTTGACCTTATCGTGGTCGCCCGCGGAGGCGGCTCGCTCGAAGACCTGGCTGCCTTCAACAGCGAGCGGGTAGCCCGGGCGATTGCATCCAGCCGGCTTCCAGTGGTATCCGCGGTCGGGCACGAGACGGACTTCACAATCGCCGATTTCGTTGCCGATCTCCGTGCCCCCACTCCTTCCGCCGCGGCCGAACTGGTGACCGAGGCGCAGCACAAGATTGCCGAGCGGCTGGCGGAGCAGGAGCACCGTCTCGAGCGCGCCGTCCGCTTTCAGCTTCTCAACGCCCGCCAGCGCTTCAGCCGGGTACCGGTGAGCCGGTCTGAGGGCCGGATGACGGCGATCCTGCACCGCCTGGAACAGCGCCTGGACGATCTCGCCTTCCGCGCCGAAACCGCCGTGCGCCGCCTGGTGCGCAACTGCTGCGATCGTGTCGGCGATCTTAGCGGCGCGGTGCTGCGCCACGATCCTCGCCAGCGCCTGGCTCACGCCGGAGCCCATCTGGCCGATTTCCGCGCCCGCCTGGACCGCTCTGTGGAGCGCAAGATCGAAGCCGCAGCTTCACGCCTGCGCGCGCTGGATGCGCGCCTCCACTCGCTCTCGCCGCTGGCCGTGCTCGACCGCGGTTATGCGCTGGTGCTCAATGAGCAGGGCGGCGTCGTTCGCTCGTCCGATCAACTCACTGCGGGAGACCTCGTTCGCACCCGCCTCGCCCAGGGATCCTTCGCCAGCCGCATCGAGGAGGTGGATCGAACTCCCCCGGCAGGGCATACTGTTCCCAGGACAACCCACAAGAAAGCACGATGACAAAAGACACACGCAAGCTCTTTGGCACCGACGGAATCCGCGCGCGGGCAGGCGAATCGCCCCTGGACGCCAAAACCATCTACGCCGTGGGCCTGGCTCTGGCCCACACCCTGCGCAAGCCGGGGGCTTCCGCGGGCTCGAAGGATTCACCTGCACCGCGTGTTATCCTCGGCCGCGACACCCGCGAGTCCAGTCCCTGGATTGCCGCCACGCTGGCCGCCGGATTGCGGGCGGCAGGCGCCACTGTCGAAAGCGCTGGCGTGATTACGACTCCGGCCGTCGCCTTCCTGGCCCGCACCCACGGATTCCAGGCCGGGGTGGTCATCTCCGCCTCCCACAATCCCTGGGAGGACAACGGCATCAAGCTCTTCGGCGGCGACGGCTTCAAGCTGCCAGATGCGGTCGAGCTCGAAATCGAAGACGAGATCTTCCATCACTTGGCGCAGATTGCAGCGCCCGATCCCGCCGGCCTGCCCCCAGTCGAGGACAACCGCGCCTATCGCCACGATTACATCCAGTTCCTCATCGACTGCGTGCCGGGGCTGTCGCTCGCCGGCCTGCGGATCGTCGCCGACTGCGCCAACGGAGCGGCAGCGGCTATCGCCCCCGAGCTTTTCCGTCGCCTCATGGGCGACGCCGGCCAGGTGCTGCTCCAGAACGTCGAGCCCGACGGCCGCAACATCAATTTGAACTGCGGCGCGCTGCACCCCGAAGCGGTAGCCCGGGCGGTGCAGGAGCGAGGCGCCACTGTGGGCCTCACCTTCGACGGCGATGCCGACCGCTGCCTGCTGGCAGGGGCCCGTCAGAACGTAATCAACGGAGACGCCATCCTGCTGATGGCTGCCCGCGACCTAAAGGACCGCGGGATGCTGACGAACGATGTGGTCGTCGCCACCACCATGTCCAACATGGGCCTGGAGGCGGCGCTCAAGCGCAGCGGAATCCGCATGCTGCGCGCGCCAGTGGGCGATCGCTACGTGCTCGAAGAGATGCAGAAGAATGACGCCGCCTTGGGCGGCGAGCAGTCCGGGCACATTCTTTTTCCGCATCTGGCCACGACCGGTGATGGTCTGTTGACGGCTCTCGTGATTCTCGATCTTCTCGCTCGAACAGGCTGTTCCGTTGAAGACCTCACGCAGGACTTGAAGGTTTTTCCTCAGGTGATCGTCAACGTGAAGGTACGGGAAAAGAAGCCTCTGGAGAAGATTCCCTCGGTGGCCGCCGCCATTCATGCTGCTGAGGAGGAGCTCAAAGACTCCGGCCGGGTCGTCATCCGCTACTCCGGCACCGAGGCTCTGGCGCGGGTCATGATCGAGGCCGAGAGCGAGCAAACCATGCGCCATCACGCCGAAGCCATCGCGGCAGCGATCCGGGAGGAGCTGGGAGCATAACCGCAGAAGTCTCCGAGGGTGCCCTGGCGGAACCTTCGGAGGCTCCCTCCATCCCCGAGCTCCTCTTGCGGCGGGCGGCAGCACGTGTCGATGTGCCGGACGGAAAAGGTCGCCGAAAACGAGGTTCACTTACATGAACTTCAGGTTCATCAGGTTCATGGCGTCGCGCAGTTCCTGCGCAAGCTGAAGCGCATCGCCGGTCTTGAAGTTGTGTGACCAGTAGAGCTGCGGTTTCTCGTCCGTCTCCTGGTTGTACAGGCACCCGATGTCCCAGCCATTCTTCTGCTGCTGGCCGATGACCTTGTTCACCTCCGAGGCGATCATTCCAAAATCGGGGATTACCGCGGCGTTGTGTCCGCCGCCATAGGGCATGAAATGCGCATGCGTCTCCACGTTCAGGTAAGGGTTGATGGTGGTTCCGCCCAGCATCATCTGTTCCCGCCGTGGCAGCTTGTAGACCACCACGCCATGCGCCTGCACCGAGGGCTTGGCGCCGAGAATTTGCCCAATCTGCTGGGCGGGCAGCGGCGTCTGCGGGTTCGCCGGAGGGGTTTGCGGAAACGGCGTGGAGGTGACTTTGAGGGCGGCCTTCACGCCCGTGGCAATTGCATTCGGATCCCCTTGCGCCCGGAAGTGCACGAACCACACCAGCGGATCGAAGTCGTACATGTGCTGGTGTTGAGCCTGGAACGTGATGTTGTTGGCGATGAGCTGATGGATGAAGGGATTCAGTTCGGGCGCCTTCAGGCACATGTCGGCGTTCATCACGACTTCGTCTCCCCCGCCGCCGGCTGATTGAAAGTCGAGACCGCCGTGGATGATGAATGCCGGGGTCATAGGTGCGCCATGCAGATGCACGTTGGGAATGTCCTTGCGCTCGATGCTGATTGAGAACACGCCCTTGGAGGCCTTGCCTTTTGCCTGGATGATCTGCTCAATCATCTGCTGAGCAGCTTTCGACGGAGTGGTATCGTCGCCGGAAGATCCCTGCGCGGATGCAATGCGGGTTGCGAAGGTGTTTGCGGCCATCATGCCGCCGGTTACCGCTGCACCGAGCCGGAGCATACGGCGGCGCGAAAGCGGCGTGGCCACTGGAAGGGTACTCATCAAGACATCTCCTGTTGAAGGATTGATCAGGGATGAAGTCCACCGCATGCCGATCCGCTCGCCTGCATCGCCATGCGTGGGAAGATGGCGCTCGCCGCCATCTTGGTTCTCTGATGCCAGCGCTTGCGAGCGGAGATGCAGCACCCGCGGCCTGCTTGCGCAGCCGTTGTGGCACGATCAAGCTTCTGTTTGCGGCATGCAAAGTGAAGCCAGAGCAGGCCTGGAGACACACGCGACCGTTGTCGAGGAAGGGACAACGGCGGGCTAGAACTTCAGTTTTCTGCGAATGGGCTGAAGCTGATGCTTTTCCGGTTCGCTGATCCCGCCGAATTCGCGCATAACGTTCAAGGCGAAGCTCACGCCAATCTTCACGCCGAAGCGTTCCATGGTGCTGGGAAGGGTCACGCTGCTCGGAGGTGAGTAGGCATTGCTCAACGCGGTGGCCATGCCGAAGCCGAGGATGCCGGAATAGTTCGGCACCTCGACGCCCTGATTGTTGAACGCGACAAACTCGCTGCGCAGCGCCCACCAGACGCGAGAGGAGTACGTGCCTGCCCCCTTGCGGAAGTAGCGTGGGTCCTGGTGGAAGATCGTCGGTAGCAGTGCGTCGGTGAAAAAGAACGTGGAGGCGAGATTGGCTGCGTTATACCCGACGAGTTGCCCGAAGGCGTTCGATCCGGTGCCGTAATTCGGGCCATAGTTGGCAATTTCGTCTGCGCCCGCGAACATCACCGATTCGATCGGGAAGGAGACGTCGATCGTCTTGCGGTAAGCCATCTCGAACTTCTGCCGCGTTTGCAGCGGCGCGACTGGAATGGTGGGGTCCTGGATGGTTTCATATCCAGGAAAAAGCCAGAGCACGCGCCGATGCGGCAGTGGCGCAGGCGGGAGCGAAGGCTCAATGGGAGCCTGGCTCCAGCATGGCGCCGATGCAGAAAAGAGGAAGAGAAGCGCGGCCGCACCGAATAGGCTCCGCGACCATTTGCCGGGCATGAGGTTTGCGATCATTCTCTCGGGGAAGCAGGTGGTCTGGCGGAGCAAGCCTGGAGCTGTACTCTGCGCTTTCTGTTGGATGTGTCGCCACTTGTTTGGTGAGGCACAGGTGCGGTGAACTTTCCGTCATGTTGGTCGAATCTGGCGTGGAATCCGCAGCCAGGGTGCCCGCCTGCCGCTCAGCCTTCGTCGGCAATCAGCAGGCGCATGTCGCGCAGGTTCTGGCCGGTCGGGCCGGTCACGATCGAGTCGCCCAGCGCTGTGAACAATGGGCAGGCATTGAACTCCCGCAAGGAGCGTTCCGGATCGTAGCCGAAGGCGCGGGCGCGTGATCCGGTGGTAGGGTCGGCGATGGCGCCGGCGGTCCTGGTGTTGCCGTCGATGCCATCCGATCCTGCGCTGAGCACGGCCAGGCGATCACTGGGATATTTTTCGAGTTCCAACGCGCAAGCCAGCGCGAACTGCTGATTGCGTCCTCCGGCGCCTGGATTTTCATTGAGCGTCACGGTGACTTCGCCCACCGAGATCAGGCACAGCCGCGGATGCGCTTTGCGCAGGGAGTGGAAGCGCTCCAGCAGATAGGTGGCCGCCTTGGCGTAGTCCCAGTCATCGCAGCTATTGTCCACTACGGTGAAATAGCCGGCCTGGCGCGCCAGCGTGCGTGCGTTTTCGATCAGATCGTGGCTGGAGAGCAGGATCTCAAACACCGAGTCGCGAAACGCCGGATCCTCGCCACTCATGCTTTCGGCAGAAGGGTTGCGGCGAGGCGGCTGCGCGTCCTTCCGGGGAAGCTTGGGGAGAAAGGAGGGCAGACGGCTCTTGGTGCCGGGAGACTCCGGTATATTGCCGCCGTCGAAGAATGCGCGCACCGCCGCAGGCAGTTGCTCCCGTATACCGTAGCGGGTGATCAGTTCGCGCGCTTCGGCCACCGTGGAGTGATCGGGGGAACTCGGGCCGGAGGAGAGCGCGTCCAGGGTACGCAGCGGCACATCGGGCACCAGCAGGCTCACCTTCAGCGCCTCCGGGGCCGCCATGGCCAGGCGGCCGCCCTTCACCGCGGAGAAGTGCTTGCGCAGCGTGTTGATCTCGCTGATGGGCGCACCCGAGCCGAGCAGCACGCGGTGGAATTCTTTGGTGTCCTCGAGACTGATCTGCGGATCGAGCGGCAGATCGAACATCGCCGAGCCTCCTCCCGAGATCAGGAAGAAGACGAGCGTGTCTTTGCGTGCTTTTCTCAGCAGTGCAAGCGCAGTACGCGCCGCCGCAAACGATTCTTCGTTGGGCAGGGGATGGCCGCCCTGGAAGTAGCTGAAGCGCCAGTTTCGTTTGCGTGGCGGCTGATTGGTGCAGCAGATGCCGCGCATGCCTTTGCGCCGCTTCATGCGGTCCAGCAGAATCTCCAGCATGGGCGCAGCCGCCTTGCCGATGGCGATCACGAAGATGCGCTTGTACTGCGCCAGGTCGATGATCTCCGGTCCGCTTCCATCGGGCATCAGCCGCACCAGCTTGTTGTCCTCGAACCGGATGCGCCGGTCGAAGGCCGATGCGATGTTGCAGGCCTCCAGTGCCCCTGTGAAGATGCCGCTGGCTGTCGCATGAAGACTATCCAGAACCACGTCACTTGCCGGAGTCATTGCACCTGCTCCTTCAACCAACTTGCCAGGGCTTGCTGCATTGGCTCCAGTTGGCCGTTAAAAAAATGATCTGCGTCGGGAATAAGAATGAGCGTGCGGGGAGCGGCCGCGGACTCCGCAACCTCGGCGAGTTGCGAGGCCGGTCCAAACTCGTCGCGATCTCCGCTCAGGAATAATTTGGGTAGATTGGCTTCTTTCAGGAATCGATAGTGATAGTCGCGGCCGTCGGCATGGGTGGGCAGGCCCAGCGCGATCACCGCGCGCACGTCCTTGCCGGTCTTTTGCGGGCCGCAGCAGGCCCACAAGGCCATCGCCGAGCCGAAGCTGAAACCCGCCACGATGAGCGGCCGCTGGTACTCGCTGTCGAGCCACTCCAGCGCCGCCAGCACATCTTCGACTTCAGCTTTGCCGTCGTGCGCGCCCTGGCTCAGGCCGGTGCCGCGAAAGTTAAAGCGCAGCACGGGCCAGCCGAAGCCCCAGGCGCGATCGTTGAAGACCTTCATGGCCCGGTAGACGACTTTGTGATGCATGGTGCCGCCATAGGCGGGATTCGGATGGCATACGAGCGCCGCGTAGGGTGCGTCGGGAGCGCCGGTATTCAACAGCGCCTCCAGCCGGCCGGCAGGACCGGTCAACGCCACACTGCGCGTGGTGGGGACCCAGGCTTCTGCTGCCGCCCGGGAGGAACCGAATGGGGAGCTCATGCCAATCCTCATTCTACGCGTACTCCACTGCGGCGGAACAGATTGCTATCGAATCAGTTTGGTGTTGTGAAATCAATGGCTTGGAATGTTCCCCTCCGAAATCCTCCGGACGGATGGTTGGTTTGCCAGCCAATCGGAACACCGCCCCAAACTCCCTGCGAGGAATCGCACATCGAGCGGCCCGTGGTGTGCCCTACGGTATTCTGGCTGCATATGTTCGAGCCGATCGACCCTATCGCTCTCACGCGCCAGCTCTGCGCAATCGAATCCACGACCTACTATGAAGGCCCGGTGGGCGATTTTCTGGCCGAGTTTCTCTCCGCCCGTGGATGGGCCGTCGAGAAGACCCCTGTCGAGCAGCCCGGGGAGAGTGGGGCCACTGGACCGCGTTGGAATGTCTATGCAGGCCCGCAGGAACAGCGGCCCGATCTCGTCTTTTCCACGCACATGGATACGGTGCCGCCGTACATCCCCTTCCGGGAGGATGAAGAGTTCCTGTATGGTCGCGGAGTCTGCGACGCCAAGGGCATTCTGGCCGCGCAGGCGGCCGCCGCCGAGGTGCTGCGGGCGGAAGGCCTTCGGGTGGGGCTGCTCTTCGTCAGCGGAGAGGAGCGGGACTCCGCCGGCGCCAAGGCAGCGAATGAGAATCCCAAAGGCAGCCGCTTTCTGATTAACGGCGAGCCCACCGACAATCGCCTGGCCCTGGCCTCCAAGGGCGCTCTGCGCGCCGTGTTCCGCGCCAGCGGCAAGATGGCTCACTCTGCTTATCCCGAGTTGGGCGACTCTGCCGTACACAAGCTGGTGGAGGTGCTTGCCCGGCTGGTGGCGCTTGAGCTTCCGGTTACGGAGGACGTGGGCCCCAGTACGCTGAACATCGGGCAGGTGCAGGGCGGGTATGCTCCCAACGTGATTGCCGACAAGGCAGAAGCACAGGTACTGGTTCGGCTGGTGGGTGACTCCACCCCGGTTCGCGAGGCGCTGGTCAAGGCCGCGAAGGATCTTGCCGAAGTCGACTTCACGCTGGAGATTCCCTTCGTGCGCCTCCGAGCTGTTCCCGGCCTGCCCACCATGGTCGCGAAGTTCACCACCGATATTCCCCAGCTCTCCAACTGGGGCGAGCCGCTCCTGCTGGGGCCCGGCTCCATCCACGTGGCTCACACGCCTTACGAAAAGCTGGCCAAGAAAGAACTTCTCGAAGCGGTCCAGCTCTACATGCAGGTGGCGCGGCAACTTCTCGGCTAGGGCGAATCTTCTCCGGATTTCCATCGCAGGGCTGGCTTGGCCCTGCTATGCTTGCTTCTGCTCCCCCCGGCCCAAATTTCCCCAAGAAGCGAGGTCACACATGGCAACCATCGCCGATCCTGCTGCCAACAAGGCGGCGGAAACCTCCGCATCCCCTCATGTCACTCCTGAGCGCATTCTGCAGATGACCTGGGGCTACGCAGTCCCACTGGTTCTGGAAGCGGCCGTGCGCCATCGTGTCTTCGATGTGCTCGACAGCGGGCCGATGACGCTCTCCGAGGTTGCCGCTGCGACAGGGGCCTCCGAGCGGGGGCTTGCCGGCATCATGAACGTGCTGGTGGGCTTTGAGTTTCTGAGCAAAGACGGCGACACGTATGCGCTCACCGCGGAGAGCTCCGCGTTTCTGGTCAGCACCAAGCCCAGTTTCCAAGGGGGCATCCTGCGGCACGCCAGCCAGCAGCTTATTCCCGCGTGGCTGCACCTGAATGAAGTGGTCGCCACCGGCCGTCCAGCCCATGCGGTCAACGACGAGCAGAAGGGCAAGGAGTTCTTTGCCGAGTTCGTCAACGACATCTTCCCGATGAGCTATCCTGCCGCGCAGGATCTGGCGCAGCATCTCCGCCTCGATCTGATGAGCGGGCCGGTCAGTGTTCTCGACCTGGCAACCGGCTCCGGGGTGTGGGGGATTGCGCTGGCGCAGAGCGCCCCGCAGGTGAGGGTTCGCGCCGTGGATTGGCCGGACGTGCTCAAGGTGACGGCGGGCACGGTCGGCCGCTTCGGTCTTACCGATCGCTTCACCTTCGCGGCGGGCGATCTGCACGTCGCCGACTTCGGCTCCGGCCATCAGGTGGCGACGCTCGGGCACATCCTGCACAGCGAGGGCGAAGAACGCAGCCGCAAGCTGCTGGCCAGGACCTTCGAGGCGCTGGCCCCGGGCGGCACGATCGCGATCGCCGAGTTTCTGGTGAACGCCGAGCGCACCGGTCCGGTGAACGGGCTGATCTTCGCGGTCAACATGATCGTGAACACGGAAAACGGCAACACTTACTCCTTCGAGGAGATCTCCGGCTGGCTGCGCGAGGCCGGCTTTGTGGAAGCGCGCACGCTTCCGGGCCGCGGTCCATCGCCCATGATCCTGGCCAGCAAGCCGTAAACTTCCCACTGTTTCCCGTGTCCCATCCTTCGCGCACGGTTGGCGCGAAGGATGGGAAGCTTCCATTTCCCCCTTCGATCCATCTCCAGGAAATTCGCCGCTCATTCCGCTCTCCCGGGAAATCCATCTATCCTTGACTCATGCACGACGACGCTTCCCCAGCCCCCGCCAATGAACTTGAACACTCCGCCTCCTCCTACCTGCGCTCGGCGCGCCATCAGCCGGTGCAGTGGCATCCCTGGGGCGAGGCCGCCTTCGCCCAGGCGCAGGCAGAGGACAAGCCGATCCTGCTCGATATCGGCGCCGTGTGGTGCCACTGGTGCCACGTAATGGACGGCGAGTCCTACGAGGACCCCGAAGTGGCGAAGTACATCAACGAGCATTTTGTGGCGGTGAAGGTGGATCGCGACGAGCGCCCCGACGTGGACGCCCGGTATCAGGCTGCCGTGTCGTCGATCAGCGGCCAGGGGGGATGGCCGCTGACCGCATTTCTCACTCCCGACGGCCGTCCCTACTTCGGCACCACCTATATTCCGCGCGACGACCGATACGGCCGGCCGGGCATCGGGCGCGTGCTCTCCGCCATGGCGCAGGTATGGCGCGAGCGACGCGAGGAGGCGCTGGAGACCGCGGCCAGTGTGATGGCGGCCATAGAGCACAATGAGAGCTTCTCCGGCCGCGGCGCCGAGCTCACGCATTCCCTCGTGGATCGGATTGCCAACTCCATCGTGGGGCAGTTCGATCCGCGCAATGGCGGCTTTGGCTCGCAGCCCAAGTTTCCGCATCCCGCCGCGCTCGATCTGCTGCTTCAGGTGGCGACCGATCGCAACAACGAGCAGGCGCGCAAGGCCTTCACCGTCACGCTGGAAAAGATGGCCGCGGGCGGGGTCTACGACCAGCTCGCCGGCGGGTTCCATCGCTACTCGGTGGATGAGCGCTGGGTAGTGCCGCACTTCGAGAAGATGCTCTACGACAACGCCGGCCTGCTGCTCAATTACGTGCGCGGCTTCCAGAGCTTCGTGCGCGAGGACTTTCTCGTCACCGCGCGCGAGATCATCGCCTGGCTGGATGAGGTCATGACGGATCGCGAGCAGGGCGGCTTCTACGCCTCGCAGGATGCCGATGTGGGCCTCGAGGACGACGGCGACTACTTCACCTGGACGCTGGACGAGGCGACGGTGGTTCTCGATGCTGCCGAGCTGGAGGTGGCCGCGCTCTACTGGGACATCGGCGCGCTCGGGGACATGCACCACAACCCCGCCAAGAACGTCCTGCATCGCAAGCTGACGATCGCGGAGATCGCCGCGCAGACCGACAAGACGGAAGCAGATGTACGCGGCCTGCTCGACACGTCTCGCCGCAAGCTGCTGGCGCGGCGGCTCGAGCGCCCCACGCCGTTCATCGACCGCACGTTGTATACCGGCTGGAATGCGATGGCGATCTCGGCGTACCTGGAAGCCGCGCGGGTGCTGCGCATGAGCTCGGCGCGCGCGTTCGCGCTGCGCACTCTGGACCGCCTGCTGGCCAGCGCCTGGGACGGCGAGGCTGTGCTGCGCCACGTCATCGCCTATCCCGACGGCGTGAAGCCGGCGCAGGAAGCGCCCGGCACGCTCGACGATTACGCCTTCACGCTGCACGCCTGCATGGACGCGTGGCTGGCCGGCGCGGAGATGAAGTATTACCAGGCCGCGGTGAAGCTTGCCGACGCGCTGGTGGCGAAGTTCTACGACCGCACAGCCGGGGCGTTCTATGACGCGCCCATCGCGGAGCAGGGAAGCGCGCTGCTGGGCGCGCTCGCCGCCCGCCGCAAGCCCCTCCAGGACGCGCCTACGCCGGCGGGCAATCCTACCGCCGCCGCCGCGCTGCTACGCCTGGAGACGTTGAGCGGGCGCACGCAGTATCGCGAGATCGCCGAAGATACGCTGGCCTCTTTTGCGGGCATCGTGGAGCACTTCGGACTGCATGTGGGCAGCTACGGCCTGGCGCTGGAGCGGCTGCTGCACGATCCGGTGCAGGTCGTTATCGTGGGTTCCGGCTCCGCCGCGGAGCAGCTTGAAGCCACCGCCACGGCGGGCTTTGCGGTCAACAAAACGGTGATCGCCATCGCTCCAGGCCAGCTCAAGCCCGGCGCGCTGCCGGAGGCTTTGGCGGAGACCGTGCTCAACGTGCCCACCCCCGCAGGCGCGGAGGCCTGGGCACTGGTCTGCAAGGGCCGCACCTGCCTGCCCCCGGTGGCCAGTCCGGAGGCGCTGCTGCAAGCCCTGGCCTGAGCATTCGGTTGAGTCGGGTGGGGGCGGGGATGTGAGCTAAATCACATTTTTCTCGGTCCAACCTGCGCACTTTTTCGCGCAAGTGTGAGAAACAAAGAGCTTAACTTTCCGCCTCTGCGTAAGTGTGAGAAATAAAGGGCTTATGATTTGACGTTGCGTAAGTGTGGAATACAAAGCACTTACGGGATGGCAAAAACGCGAGCCGGACAGGGCTCGCCACGGCGCGGGCAGGCGAGCGAGACGCTGCAAAGAGTATGCCTGAAGCGAAGGATCAACTCGCAAGCGGGCGAGAGAGTTGCGTGATGCGAAGGCCGATTCGCTCTATTCCCCGGTGAAGGGATTGGTCTCCTGGGGTTGGAGGGTGGTGGGGTCAGGGGCGTGGCGGCCGCCAGAATCCCGCTGCGGCCGTTGTGCTGCTGCCCCAACTCCGTAGACGCGCAGCGGATCGCCGGGCAGCAGATGATGCTCTTCGAGGGCCAGGCGCACTCGCCGCTGAAACTCGCGCATGGGCCCGTATTGTTTGCTCGGCAATGTTTTGAACACGACCGGGAAGATAAGCTGCGAGCCCTTCACCGCATCCACTCCCAACACCTGCGGATCGTCCTTGAACAGCTCGCGGAAGGGCTCGCTCTGGCGCACCTCCATGGCGATCTTCTTGAGCATCGCCATCACCTCGTCGGGGTTGGCCGAGAAGTCCACGCTCACCTGCACGGTGCTCAACGAGAAGTCGGCGCTCATGTTGCCCACCGTCGTGATCTGCGAGTTGGGAATCATGTAGAGGGTTCCGTCACCGCCGTCGCGGATGGTCGTCTTGCGCAGCGACATCGCCTCTACGGTGCCGGTGACTCCGGCGAGCTTGACCACGTCGCCGACATTGAACTGCCCTTCGATGAGGATCAGCACCCCGTTGAAGACGTCTTTGACGATGGTTTGTGCGGCCAGGCCGATGGCCACGCCGGCAATGCCCGCCGAGGTCAGCAGGGGCGCCAGGTTCATGCCCACCGCGGCCAGAAACTGCAAGCCTGCAATGGTTCCGATAATCGCCAGTCCTGTTGCCCGAATCACGCTGGCGAGGGTCTTGACCGCGCCCATGCGCGCCGGGCCGGCGGCGTGCATCTCGGCCACCCGCACCATGCGGCGCGTCACCACGCTGAGCAGCTTATTGAGGACCAGGGCGATGATAACGATCCCCACCAGGCGGGGCAGGGTGGTATGCAGAAACTCCTGGCTGTCCGACGCCCATTCGTTGAGAACTTTGCCGAAGAACTGATCGGTCGCCATTACCCATTCCAAAGCCAGTTGCATTGCTAACATGCAAAACCCCCGCAA
>JAJZCY010000080.1 GCA_021828835.1 Acidobacteriota bacterium
CATCTCCACCGAACCCGACGCGACCCCGGAAACCTCGCCCGGTACGCCCGCCGACCTCTGTCTACCGCGCATCGAAGCCGCGGCTACCCACGAGTACGATCCTGAATCCCCCCTGCCCGAGCCGCCCCCGCCCAAACCACCCAAGCCCAGCCGCTGGGGCCTCTTCAGCTCCCGCACCGAGATGAACCTCTTCTATAACGCAGAAGACGCGTGGCTCCGCGGCTTCACCGAAGGCCAAATGAGCCCGCTTCGCCTGCAGCGACCCTCCAAAACCGCCGAAGAGATCGAGGCCGAACTGAAAAGCGTCCGCAAAGCGAAAAAGGCTGGCCTCCCCTTCACCCTCAGCCCCGAGCTGCAAGAGCTCCTCGCCGGCGAGGAACCCTAGAGCCTGTTATTAACTTTCGCGTGGGCGGCGTTGCGGACGAAAATCGGTCCAGACGAGGCGGAATCCGAAGGCTGTAGCGGGTCCACCGTCGAGGATGACAACGAAGTATGGCCCGATTTGCCCCGCAACCCGAAGGGCTGGGGCCAATTTTCCCCATTTCCTCGTCGCTCCTCGCTCGAAGATTCCCGATCTTCGTCGCTCCTCGCTCGAAGATTCCCGATCTTCGTCGCTCCTTGCTCCTCGAACTGAGAAAAATTGGCTCCCAGCGCCACCCGCGGGAAAGTTAATAACAGGCTCTAGAAAGTCGCCGCCGCCCCAGGTCTCGCTTTGGAGACCAGGGAGTGATCCGTTCTGAATCTTTCCCAAACACGAATCAGGGATGCCCCACCCAAAGCGCGGCTTTGCGCTTTGGGTGGGAAGCACAAACCCCGGCGCAAAGCGCCATCCACCCCGCCGCCGGCTCTTTACGCTGCCGGCGCGTGTGCCCCAGCTACTTCTCCTGCGATCTCCGGCTCGGGCTCCTTCTCAAAGAGGAAGCGATACACCAATCCGCCGAGTAAGCCGCCCAGCAGCGGCGCTGCCCAGAAGAGCCAGAGCTGCCTGAGCGCCCATCCGCCCGCAAACAGGGCCGGCCCGGTGCTCCGCGCCGGGTTCACCGAGGTGTTGGTGACCGGAATGCTGATGAGGTGAATGAGCGTCAGTCCCAGGCCGATCGCGATAGGCGCAAACCCCTTCGGCGCCCTCGCATGCGTGGAGCCCAGAATCACGAACACGAAGAAGAAGGTCATCACCACTTCGCAGACCAGGCAAGCGAGCAGGGAATAGCCTCCCGGCGAGTGCGGGCCATAGCCGTTGGAGGCAAAGCCCGCGTGCACGTCGAAGCCGGCCTTGCCGCTGGCGATCACCAGCAGAACACCGCTGGCGGCAAAAGCTCCCAGCACCTGGGCAACCACATAGGCCGGAACCTCCGACCACTTAAAGCGGCCTCCCGCGGCGAGGCCGAAGCTGACCGCCGGGTTGATGTGGCAGCCGGAGATGTTGCCGATGGTGTAGCACATGGTGAGCAGCGTCAGGCCGAAGGCCAGCGCGACTCCGGCGAAGCCGATACCCAACTGGGGAAAGGCGGCGGCGAGCACGGCGCTGCCGCAGCCTCCCAAGACCAGCCAGAACGTACCAAAAAACTCAGCGATAGCCCGATGTCCAAGTGACATACACGCCTCCAGTTTCGGAATTTTGACTTTCTGGAATTTGGGCCTGAGCGGCGGGGAGATCGCCGCGATCAACACGAAAAGCCGAACGGGGAACGAAACTCCTTGATGGCAGCCAATTATAGAGAATTCCGCTGGCGGTGCAAGCGCAAAAGACGAAGACCGGAGGATTGGAAGCAATCCGAGGAAGCGAGGCTGCATCCTGGCTGTCGCAGAGGCCGGAGACTCGAGGACTTCGTCAGCTCCGCTGAGGCGCCTTCAATCCCAGTTCCTTCATCGCGATCTGGAGGTCGGCCCAAGCCTCTTTCTTCTGGCGCGGATCGCGCAGCAGGTAGGCCGGATGATAGGTGACGATCAGGCTGGAACCACGGAAGGCATGCACGCGTCCGCGCAGCCCGGCGAGCGGCTGGCGCTGGCCCAGCAGGTAGGTGGCGGCGGTGGCGCCCAGGGCCACGATCACCTGCGGCCGCACCACGTCGATCTGGCGGAAAAGGAAAGGCGAGCAGGTGTTGGCCTCGTCCGGCTCGGGCGTGCGATTGCCCGGCGGACGGCATTTGACCACATTGCAGATGTAGGTCTCTTCGCGTTTCAGGCCCATGGCGCCGATCATGTTGTTCAGCAGTTGCCCGGCGCGGCCCACGAAGGGCAGCCCCTGCGCGTCCTCGTCGGCACCCGGTCCTTCGCCCACGAACATCAGGCGCGCGTTAGGATCGCCCTGGCCGAAGACGATGGAGTGCCGCTCCTTGTGCAGCGGGCAGCGCTTGCAGTCGCCAATCTCCTCCACGATCTGGAGCAGGGCGGCGGAACGGTCTTCGGGCGCGACTGCGCTCCCGATCTGCGGCGGTGCGGAGATGCTCTTGCGCGCGGAAATGGCGGATTCCTCGGGAATGAAGTTGGGCTGCGGAGTTGCGGAATGCGAAGCAAGCTCGCTGGCTGCCTCGACGGGAGGCGCGGGCGCGGCCGGGGTCTGGGCAGCCTGGGGCTGCGGCGGAATGGATGCAGGTTCTACCACCGCTGTTCCCGCGCTTTCAAGCTGCGCCAGCAGCGCCTCGTTGACGGGGCGCCGGTAGAGATCCACCAGGCCCAGTTCGCGGTAGAAGCGAAGCCGCTCGGCCAGTGCATCGCGGGTTGCAGAATCGAGCGCGCGCGCCACCGTTACTCCACCACAAGCTGCCGGCGCGCGGCGGGCGTAACGGTTTCATTCAGAACCCTGTCCTGCGCGGCCTGGCGTTCGTCCTCGTCCAGTTCCAGCACCACGGTGCGCGGGCGGCGCAGCGTCAGGGCCTCGTCCAGAATGCGGTCGGCGAGCTGTCGCTTGGGCATCTCCGGCATCTCCACGGCGGTGGAAGTGGTCAGGAAAGTTGCCGCATTGGTGTCGGCTTCAATGCCCACGCCCTCGCCGGCGACATCGTTCACCACAATGGCGTCTGCGCCTTTGCGCAGCAGCTTGGCGCGGCCGTTCTCCATCACGTTTTGCGTCTCGGCGGCGAAACCGATGATGAGCTGGCCGGGACGGCGGCGGCGCACCACCTCGGCCAGGATGTCCTCGGTGGGCGCAAGCTCCAGGGTCAAGGGACCGGTGCGCTTCATCTTCTGCTCGGCCACCTGCACGGGCCGGTAATCGGCCACCGCGGCGGCCTTGATGACAATCGTGGCCTCGGCCATGCGCTCCAACACTGTCTGGCGCATCTGCTCGGCGGTGGTGATCTTCACCAGTTCGGCGCGCGGCGGCGGCTGGAGCGTGGTCGGCCCGCTGACCAGGATGACGCGTGCGCCGCGGCTCAGCGCGGCTTCGGCCAGCGCATAACCCATTTTGCCGCTGGAACGGTTGCCGATATAACGCACCGGATCGAGCGCCTCGCGCGTTCCGCCCGCGGTCACCAGTACCGTCTCGCCAGCCAGGTCGTTGCGGCGGTCGAGCACGCCCAGCACCGCCTCGGCAATCTGCGCCGGCTCGGCCATGCGGCCCGCACCGACCATGCCGCAGGCCAGCTCGCCGCTGCCCGGTTCGATGATGCGCACGCCGCGCTGGCGCAAAACTTCAAGGTTGGCCTGCGTGGCCGGATGGTTCCACATGTTCACGTTCATGGCCGGCGCGACCAGCACCGGAACAGTCGTGGCCAGATACATGGTGGAAAGAAAGTCGTCGGCGATGCCGTGCGCGAATTTTGCCAGGGTGTTGGCCGTGGCCGGAGCGACCACCAGCGCGTCGAGCCACTGCGCCTCGGCGATGTGGTCGATGCCGTTCTGTTGGGCCGCGGGATCGCCAGCGCTGGTCTCCCAGAGGTTGGTGAGAACCTTGTAGCCGGTGAGCGCGGCAAACGTGAGCGGCTGCACAAAGCGGCAGGCGGCCTCGGTCATCACCACGCGCACTTCCGCACCCGCGCGTTGCAGGTTGCGCACCAGTTCCGCCGCCTTGTATGCGGC
The DNA here is from genome assembly GCA_021828835.1 of Acidobacteriota bacterium. Taxonomy (GTDB): domain Bacteria; phylum Acidobacteriota; class Terriglobia; order Terriglobales; family Acidobacteriaceae; genus Telmatobacter. The sequence continues at coordinate 4,021 of JAJZCY010000080.1, forward strand.
AATTCCGCCCGAAACACCGACTGTCACGCGCATATCTAAATTGTAGAGCAGGGAAGGCCTAGAGATCAGGGAGCAGGGAACAGCTTGCGTGCCGCAGGCGCGCACCCGAAGCAGCGGTCTGCACCGGTTGTTGGAGGGGCGTCAGGCTCGCGTTCCCAACTCCCTGAGTCTGTTGCTTCTAGCTGGCGAGGATGGGAATGTTAGGGCCTTCGACGAGAGGCTTGGTTACCTCGGTTTCACCTTTCACGTAGGCGATTTTGCCGGCATCGATCTCTTCCTGGGCGATGCGGCAGGCCTTGGTGGAATGGGTTGGAACCAGCGCGTGCGAGCCGCTCTGCAACTGACGGGCGCGGCGCGCGGCGACCAGAACCTTGCGGTAATTTGAGTCGAAACTGGTCTCAATCGTCATCGGAGTCGTCTCCAAAGGGAAGTTGTTGTTGTACGTTGCTGCCGGTGATCCCGAATGCCTCGAGCACCGGCTTGAGCCGCTCCTGTGAGTTGGTCTGCAGGCAGGCGGCCGCGACCTCCAGCACCCGGCGCGAACGGTACGCGATGGCCTCGCCGTTCCGATAGAAACGCTCGGCCAGTACAATGGCTTCCAACTGCGCGACCGCCCGGTCGAGAATGTCGTTGACCAAAATATAGCCGTACTCGCGATAATTCTCAATCTCTTTGCTGGCCTCGCGGAGACGGCGGTAGAGCTCTTCCTCGTTGACCACGCCCTCGGCGCGGCTGCGGTTTCGCAGCCGGGTGCGCAAGACGTGCGGGTTGGGAGGCATGACGAAGATGCCTACCGCCTCAGACAGCTTGGAGCGCACCTGGGCCGCGCCCTGAACGTCGATGTCGAGCAGCAGGTCGTGGCCGGCGATGCGCGCCTCTTCGAGCGAGGCGCGCGCCGTTCCATAGAGGTTGCCGAAGACCTCGGCGTACTCCAAGAACAAGCCGGCGTTCACCATGCGCATGAACTCTTCGCGGGTGGTGAAGTGGTACTCGCGGCCGTCCTCTTCGCTGCCCCGCGGCGGGCGGGTCGTCCAGGACACCGCAAATTCAATGCCGCTCACCTGCTTGCGGAGCTCGCTGACCAGCGTACTTTTGCCCGAACCCGAAGGCGCCGAAATGATGAACAAAATCCCCGCCACGTTCCGTCGACCTCTTTCAGAAACAGCTTTTCAAATCTTGACCTATGCTCTCAGCCTATAACCTTGAGCTCTTTGCCGCTCAGCAGAAGTTTTGCGCAGTCAAAGCTCAAGGGGTCCTGTTTTATTCCAGGTTCTGTATCTGTTCGCGGGCTTTCTCAATCTCGGCCTTCATGGCCAGACCCAGTTCCGTCACGCGCGTGCCCTTGCCGCCGATGCCTCCGGTCTTCGAGAGCAGAGTATTGGCTTCGCGGTTCATCTCCTGGAGCAAAAAGTCCAGCTTCTTGCCGACTTCGCCGCCGGCATCCAGCAGGTCGCGGAAATGCCCGATGTGCGTGGCCATGCGCGCCAACTCCTCGCTCACGTCACTGCGATCCACGAGAACCGCCACTTCTTCGAGCAGGCGCTGGCGGTTGAACTCCGGTCCGGTAGCGGCAATGAGCCGCTGCGTAATGCGCTCCTGGTAACGCTGCTCTACCTCGGGAATCAGCTGGGCTACGGCGCTGCTGGCTTCGGCCAGGCGGGTCAGGATATCGAGCAGGATGGCTTCCAGCGCTTCGCCCTCGCGCAGCCGCATGGCCTTCAACTGATCGAGCAGCGCGGGAACCTGCTCCAGCACGCCGGCGGCCAGCGCGGTTCCGTCATCCTCCCGGCGGTTCTCGGTCTGGAGCGCGCCGGGCAGACGCAGAGCTGCATTGAGATCGGGTTCGCCGCTGAGAGCGTGTTCGTCGCGTGCCGCGGCAAAGGCCGCCAGATAAGCGCCCACAAGTTCGCGATTGTAGCCGGTCCTCTGCTGGGCGGTGCGATCGACGGAGAGCGTCAACTCCACGTGGCCGCGCACCAGGTTGTCCTTGAGGATGCGGCGCAACTCCATCTCCAGCGCGTCCATTCCTGAAGGCAGCCGGAACTGGAGGTCGAGAAAGCGGTGGTTTACGCTCTTGAGGGTGAGCGTATAGGCGAGCTGTTCCTGCTCAGAGAGCGAGACGCGCGCCTGCAAGCGGGCATAGCCAGTCATCGAAGAGATGGGCATTCGAGCTACTCCTTGGCTCCGATGGCCTCCGCCGGATCGCAGGCTGGAACCATGGGGTCGGTCTGCGTCTCCGGCATATCCATGAACTGTAATTGATAGAGCCGCTGGTAGGTAGGCGAAGTCTCCAGCAGTTCTTCGTGCGGTGCGATTGCGGTGATGCGCCCGTCTTCCAGCACCGCGATGCGGGTAGCGCGGCGAATGGTGGAAAGGCGGTGGGCAATCACGATAACGGTGCGGCCCTGCATGAGGTTGCTGAGCGCGGCCTGCACCAGCGACTCGCTTTCGGCGTCGAGCGCCGAGGTCGCCTCGTCGAGGATCAGGATGGGCGAGTTTTTCAGGATGGCGCGGGCGATCGCCATACGCTGCCGTTCGCCCCCGGAGAGGCGGAAGCCTTTTTCCCCGATCACTGTCTCGTATCCCTGCGGCATGCGCTGAATGAAGTCGTGGGCCAAGGCGTTGCGGGCTGCCTCTTCCACTAATTCCAGTCTGGCCTCAGGCTGGCCATAGGCAATGTTGCCGCGAACCGTGTCGTTGAAGAGGATGGTTTCCTGGGTGACCTGCGCAATCTGACGCCGCAGCGAGGCCAGGGTTACGTCGCGGATATCGCGGCCATCGATCAGAATGCGCCCTGAGGTCACATCGAAGAAACGCGGGATGAGATTGACCAGGGTGGATTTGCCGGCGCCGCTCGGACCGACCACGGCCAGGACTTCGCCGGCGTTGATCTCCAGATCGACTTCGTGCAGAATCTTCTGTTCGCCGTCTGCATTCGAGTAGGAGAATCCGACATTTTCGAAGCGGATGGAGCGGTTGAACTCCGGCATGTCGAGGGCTTTGGGCCGCTCGACTACGTCATCCTTGCTGTCGAAGTAGGTGAAGATGGAAACGGAGGCGCCCAGCGCCTGCTGGAAGCTGTTGTAGTAATAGGCAAAGCGCCGCACCGGATCGTAGAGCTTGAAGAGCGCGATCACGAAGGTCATGAAGACCGATACCTGCATGCGCCCGTGGACGATCTCGTTCCGTCCGATCCATAGAAGCAAAGCGATGGCGATCGAGCCGATCAGGTCCATCAGCGGTGAGCTGATGGACTGGACCTTGACGCTGTGCATGTTGGCGCGGAAGAGGCGTTTGGCTGCCGTCTTGAAGCGAACGATCTCAGACAGCTCCGCATTGAATGACTTGACGATGCGGTTGCCGGTGACGGTTTCGTGGAGGATGTTCTGGATATCGGCGAGCTTGTCCTGACCGGTGCGGGTGCGGGTGCGCACCGAGCGCCCGATGCGCCGCACCGAGGTCATGACCACCGGCACAAAGAGCAGCAGCGCCCAGCTCAGGCGTCCGCCAAGGATGATGACCAGCGCCACGGTGGCCAGAAACGTGAAGAACTGCTGCAGAAAATTGCCCATCACGGAGCTGAGCGCGATCTGCACGCGGTCGACATCGTTGATGAGCGTCGACAGGATGCTCCCGGTGGGATGCTTGTGAAAGAAGCTGGAGGAGCGGCGCAGGATAGTGGCGTAAAGATGATTGCGCAGGTCGGTGATGGTGCCGAAGCCGGCATAGTTCACCAGGTTCGTGCCGACGTAATCGCAGATGCCCTTGACGACGGTGACGGTGATCAGGGCAAAGGCCACGACGGTCCAGGCGTTGTGCATCCACGGGGGCACGAATTGGTGCACGTCGAAGCGCCAGCGCGGGGGCGCCATGGGGAACAGTGGCAGCGAGTTTGAGGCGTTGCCGGGCTGGAGCACCACACCTATGATCGGGACGAAGAGGGCGAGGCGCAGTGCATCCAGCGCGCCGACCACAGCCAGCAGCAACACGCCCGGTATCCACTGAAGGGTATAGGGCAGCCCGTAACGCAGAAGGCGGAAGAAATTCTTCATCTTTGGTCCGCTGTCTGCCGGAATTCGGGTTCCGGGGCAACCTTCCGGGTTGTTGCGGAATGCTCCATCTATCTATTGTAGCCGTGGCAATGCTTTTTCCCGTCTGATTGGCCGTTTGGCCGCGAGTTGCGGCGCCAGCCGCAAACGCGGTCGAATCCGGCCCATGCCCGTTGTTATGATGGCTGGGTGAGCGGTCTACCCATCCAGCTTCCGCCCCAAGTGCGCAGCGTGTTTCTGGACCGCGACGGCGTTCTGAACGAAAAGATGCCGGAGGGGCAGTACGTCACCCGCTGGGAGGAATTTCGCGTTCTGTCCGGGGTGCCCGAAGCGATCGCTCGCCTGAATGCAGCCGGCATCCGGGTTGTGGTGGTGTCGAATCAGCGGGGCATTGCGAAAGGCCTCTATACCGCCGCTGATCTTGAGGTCATTCACGGTCGATTCCAGGAACTGCTGCGGGGCCGCGGGGCGCATGTGGATGGCTTTTTCGCCTGTCCCCATGACAGGAACGAATGTAACTGCCGCAAGCCTCTGAGCGGCCTGTACGATCAGGCCCGCGCCCGTTTTCCTGAAATCGCGCCGGCAACCAGCGTCATGATCGGGGACACGCTGGGCGACATGGAGTTCGGCCGGCGGCTGGGTATGGCGACTTTGTTCATCGAGGTGGATCGTGCCCGGCAGCGGAGTGGCGCCGCCCAGGCCAGGGAATTGGCAGCAGGCTGCTTTCACTCGCTGGGAGAGGCTGTGGAGGCGCTGCTGACCGCTAGCCGGACGGCTGTTTCGCAGGGCTGAGTCAGGTTTCACGCTCGTATTTCTCGCGGCAGGCGAGGGCCGAGGGCTCTTGCCGCGGGCGGGCTCGGCGGAGTTTGACCCAAGCCGAGAAGTCCCAGTATGATGAACGAGTTGGCTCCTCACACGCGGCGGCTCTGCTGTGGTCCGGCCAGCCCGGCTCTCCCCGAGCCGCGTCAACTTGATTCACTGCCCCCTCGTTCAACGGCAGGACAGCTGACTCTGGATCAGCATATCGGGGTTCGAATCCCTGGGGGGCAGCCAATTTAGAATCAAGCATTTACCCCAAACATAAGCCCGCACGGAAGCACTCAGTACAGGTACTGCTAAGTCCTTTAAAGGCGCATATGGGCGCACCTGGTATGGCACACTTTACGGCACACCTGATGTGAGCTAAAACCAGTGATTTCACTTCGCTTGAGATGAGGAGCACTGCCCATTTGGCGGGTTCATGGCGATCTCCACGGACACAAGATTCGCCGCTGCTGATATGTCTCGATCCAAGCGCAGTTCTGAATCTGTGACCGAGTAGCGAGGAACGCCCCGACGACTCCGTGATCGACACCGTGGTGTGATGTTGATGTCGGTGGGATGGGGGACGCCTTTTTGCCCGCTTTGCGCCTGGGCGATAATAGCTCTCCCGGCGCACTCGTCGCACACCTACCCAGTCGTGACATCGACATGTTTGCGATCAAATGATCTAACTTGGCTGATGCCGGATCAGTCATCCTGTAAGCGTCACTTCTCAAGTAGGACTCGAAAGCACACTCCAACGTATTTTCAACAACATGCAGGGCAGCGGATGACAGCTAAGGCCTGAAAAGCAGCAGTAGTCGGATAAACAGAGCGCGAATGGAGCGCAGCAAAACGAGAACGCCCCGTTTCCGGGGCGTTCACCTGGGATTTACCCTTCGTCGGTGAAACTTACTAGGAATGGATCCAGGAATCACCGCTCAAGTACACTGCTATACTTGTAACCCGTTGAAAATCTGCATGTCAAGGTGCATTTAATGTCTCATGCCTTGGACTCTTCGCAAAAGTACATTCTTGGGCTTGATCTTGGTTCAGCATCTATAGGCTGGGCAGCAATCCGTTTGAATGATCAGCTTGAGCCAACTGAAGTTTTCGATGCCGGGGTTCGGATATTCGACCCGGGCGTTGAAGTTACAGCCAAGATCTCAACCGAGGAAGCCATCATTAGGGGAATCGATCGCTCCAAGGCTGTCGGACGCCGTCTTGCGCGCCAAGCACGCCGGCAGAGCGGCAGAAAGCGCGCCCGTCAGAATAAGCTCTTCAAATTGCTTCAAGCCAATGACTGGCTGCCTACTTATGAAGAATTTCGAGATGAGCCGCTCTTTGCCCAGAAGCACCTTACCTTCAATAGGCTCGACAAAGAACTCGCTGACGCGCTCTCAAACTCCAGACGCCGGCGTGGGGCAGACGCGATCATGCTAGATATAGACCAGGCATTGCCATACGTGCTGCGGAAAGAAGCCCTGGAACGAGAGCTGAAACCGTGCGAATTGGGCAAGATTATCTACCATCTCTCACAGCGCAGAGGATACCGTCCAAGCGCCGTGGATGAAAACGACAGGGAGAAAAGTGCCGAAGAAGAGGAAGCTGCATCCTCCTCCAAGAAGGGCAAGAAGAAACGTGAAACCAAAGATGACGGAGATGAGCAGAGCACAGGCAAGGTCGAAAAAGGCATCAGCGATCTGAACACGAAAATGCAGGCAGCATACCAGACGGGAACGATCAAAGCGCCATTAATTGGCCCCTATTTCGGCACGTTCCTAGCCCATAATCCCCATGACGAGCGCATCCGTCACCGCTGGACCGCGCGAGAAATGTTTGAAGATGAGTTCGATCTTATCTGGGCAAAGCAAGATGAGTTTTATCGCACCAGCCATCCGGGGCTGACACCGGAAGAGTTGGAGAAGAGAGAGAAGCTTCGGCAGGAGATTCGCAAGCTGCTCTTCTTCCAGCGGCCACTCGCCAGCACGGCCCACCTAATTGGATTCTGCGACCTCGAGCAGGAAGAGCGCCGTGCTCCCTGGGCATCGCTCGAAGCGCAGCAGTTCCGGCTGCTACAGAAGGTCAACAACCTGCGCTATTTTGACCGCACCGACATGCTGGAAAAGCAGTTATCCGAGGAGAAAAGCGCGAAGTTGGTAAAGAAACTCCAGGAAGAAGGCGACCAGACATTTCCCGCGATCCGGAAGCTCCTCGACATGCCTGACGCGGAGTTCAACCTCCAGAAGAAGCGGAAGCCGGATGATGACCCTAAGAAAAAGATCAACGAGGGAAAGATTGAAGGGAATCGCGTCAATGCTGTCATGCTGCGGGTCTTTGGGGCGGAACGGTGGGATTCATTCACCTGGGACGAGAAGGTTGCGATCGTTGAAAGCTGGCGGACCACCGAAGGCCTGAAGGAGCGTGAGCTCGTTGCCGCGGATCAATGGAGTCTTGATAAATTCCATGCGCATATCTGGGCAGAGAATCGCCCTCCGGCCGACTACTGCAAACTCTCGCGCAAGGCGATTCTTAATCTGCTTGATCCGGCGAAGGGCGGGATGTGGAATGGGGTTTCCTTCATGACCGCGCGGCTGAAGGTGTACCCAAATCCGCTCGCCGGAAAGAAGCCCCTCGATTACGTGCCCGAGGTGACCGGCCCGAATGGGTCCATTCGTAGCCTTACCAACCCTGCCGTGATCCGCGCGCTGACGGAACTGCGTAAGGTCGTGAATGCCGTCATTCGCAAACACGACAAGCCCTACGAGATTCGGATTGAGTTGGCCCGCGAACTGAGGAAGAATCGCAAGCAGCGCAAGGATACGGAAGAGGAGATTGAAAAGAATCACGAGCGCCGATTGGAGGCGGCTAGGAGAATTCTGAAAGAGTGCGAGAACTATGACCCGCAAGGTCTCGATGCCGAGGGATTGGTACGCGCGAAACGTGACGATGTGACCAAGATGCTCCTGCTGATGGAGTGCCACTGCACATGCCCTTACACAGGACAATCGATTGGTTACAGGCAGCTTTTCGGCGGTGAGGTCGAGATTGAGCACATCATTCCGCAGAGCATGATGGTGGACAACAGCTTTGACAATCTCACTCTGACTTTCCGCGGCACAAACCACGAAAAACTGGATCGGACACCTTGGCAGCATTTTGGCGGCAACCAAGATGACTGGGAAAATATCCTGAAGCGCGTCGAAAAGTTCGGCAACAAGCGCAAGCTGGCCCTCTTTCAGTTGCTCACTCCGGAGCAGGCGCGCAAGTTTGGCGCGCGGCGGCTAAATGATACCCGGTACACGAGCAAGCTTGCCGGTCGCCTGCTGATGACGCTTTACGGCGGGCGGGATGTGTTACCGGACACTGGTGTTGAAGTTGATGAGCAAGATGAGTTCAAGGACAGCACGGGCCGGCGCGCCATCTTCGTCTCCTCCGGTATGGTGACGGCTCTGTTGCGCGATGCCTGGATGTTGAACCTGCATGAACTGATCGGCGATAGCGCGACTAAAGCCGCTGAAACCGCCCAGGAGAAGCGGGAGAAGAACAAGGAGTCGAAGAAGAAGGACCGCAGCGATCATCGGCACCATGCACTCGACGCAGTTGTGATCGGGCTTACGACAGAGAGCTTGATCCGAAAGATCAACACTCTCAGTGCAAGTTATTACGTCCAGCACCAGAATGACAGGTACACATCACTCGGCTACCGGGAGTTGCTGAAGCTAGTCCGGCGCGAAGCGCGCCCTGAGTGTCTGAACGGCGAGCGTCTGGAAAGACTGCGCGGCACCTTCAAGGGCATCGTGACCTCGCATCGCGTCAATCACAGATTACGCGGCGAGTTACACAAGGCGGGGTATTTCGGCAAGGAGCGTGGGCGTACGCCGAAAAACGACACACCAATCCGCCACAAGCGCATCTCGATCCGGGATCTGAGCAAGATGGAGAAACCGGAGGATGTTGAAAATACGATTGCGCACATTGTGGAAGGGAAAAACAAGGATGGATCGCCGAACACAACCATTCAACAAATCGTTCGCGACTTCGGCGAAACGATTCGCGGCAAGAACAAGAAGGGCGAAGAGGTTCGTGGTTATCGGATGTGGAAGGATGCAGAGCACGGATACCCAACCCTACCGGGCAAACGTCTTGGTAAGCCTGTACCTATCAAGAAGTTCACAATCTGGTTCACGAAGCATACGACCTCTCTTGGGATGGATAAACGTGGAAAAGGGTATCCGGAGCGCAATGTGGAGACGGGCGAAATTGCCTATGTGAGCTTCTTCAACGTGCAGAACCGGCGAGGGACAAAATGGAAGTGGGATGTAGTGAAACTCTTTGATGCGGCACAGAGTATCCAGACGATACCGAAGCGCGAACGCGCCCGCACAAACATCTTCGCGCTGCCATCGGAGGAGCTCAAGAAGAGCCTCAGGGACAATGATGAAGTCACTTACAGGTTTTCCCTAATGAAGGGGGATGTGGTTGAGCTCGCAAATAACGAAATTGTTATTGTCCAGAGCTTCCGAAGCGATGGTCGGATCGTTCTGCAGCCTGTGAACGCAACGCAGAGCGTGTATATTCTAAAAACTGACAAAGATCAGGACAAGCCAAGCGGTAAATCGGATGATAATCAGAAAAAGCGCGAAGATGGACGTATCTCATTTTCCGAATTCCTGACAATGGGCCCCGCGCAAGGCTGTCCACAGCCTATTCAAATTGATCCAATTGGGAACTGGCGCTACATTGACCTCGGAGCCTAAGAGGAATTGAGATGATTGACCGCATCATCGAAATCTCGAATCCAGCGCGTCTGAGTATTCGTGACTCTCAGTTGGTGATTGAACTGGCGCCCGAGGAACAGCTTTCGCTCCCTTTTACGATCCCTGTCAGCGATATTGTCGCTCTGCTGCTCGCGCATCCGCAGATCATTCTGTCACAGGCCGTACTCTCACGTATTGCCGAGGCCGGCGGATCAGTCATAACGATTGACGGCAAGTTTTTGCCTGCTTCTATGTTGCTCCCTGTGCAGAGCCACTTCATCCAGACGGAGCGATTTGCACGCCAGATGGAAATGCCTCTGCCCACCCGCAAACGGCTCTGGCAACAGATCGTCCGTGCCAAGATCAAGGCTCAGGGAGAGTTGTTGCGCGAATTGCACGGGAGCGATCAGGGGCTGATCGCATTGTCAGCACGCGTTCGCTCCGGCGATGTCGGCAACCTGGAGGCTCAGGCCGCGCGCCGTTATTGGCAGCATCTGTTTCCTGGTGGCAGATTCCGGCGCGGTTCCGATGAGAACGATCAGAACCGGCACTTGGATTACGGCTACACCGTCCTGCGCGCAGCTGTAGCGAGAGCTCTGTGCGCTGCCGGCTTGCATCCCTCTATTGGCCTTAAGCACAGCAACCGTTACGATCCGTTCTGCCTTGCTGCGGATGTAATGGAGCCGTTCCGCCCGCTGATTGACCGACGCGTAGCGCAATGGGTTGCGAAGGAGGATGTGTCCGCCCCGCTTGATTCACGGACGAAGAACTGGCTGATTGGAACTGTAACTGCGCGCTATGTCTACGACCGCGAAGAGCGCACATTGTTTGACATTCTGCTGCGGGTTGCGAATTCGCTGGCCAAGTGCGTGACCGGCGAGATATGTGACCCTGCTTTGCCAAGCCTACTTGAAGTTGTCGCAGTTCAACCTGCGCCGAAGCGCGGCGTCAAACGCGCCGAAGTGGAAGATGTTTGGGCGCTGAAAGCTAACGGATGAACTGGGAATGCCATGAAAGCGAGGCCGCTATCCGCGTATCGATCCTTGTGGCTGATTGCCATGTTCGACCTCCCCGTGGAAACGCCGGTGAACCGGCGCGACTACACGCGCTTCCGTAAAGCCCTGCTCAAAGACGGCTTTATGATGTTGCAGTTTTCGGTTTATGCGCGATATCTACCGAGCGAGGAAGCTGCAGACGCACATCGAAGCACTATCCGCTCGGTCATTCCACCGCTAGGTCAAGTACGATTGATTGCTGTGACAGACCTGCAGTTCGGCAAAATGGAAGTCTTCTATGGGAAAAAGCCACGCGATCCGGAAGAGATTCCCGAGCAGATTCTTCTCTTTTGAAAGGAAGAACCGCGCCAACCTACCGGTTTTCAGTAGGTTCGGCGCGGTCTAGTGTACTTGAGCGGTGAATCCCGGCCATCCCTAGCCGCAGCTTGCG
>JAJZCY010000081.1 GCA_021828835.1 Acidobacteriota bacterium
CTTGGCGATCATGGCATCCGACAGGGGCATGTCCGATGCGCCGAAATCGACAAGGCCGGAGCAGAACTGCTGAATGCCGCCGCCCGAACCAATGGACTGGTAATTGATCTGGACGCCGGGATGCGCGGCGCTGTACTCGCTGAACCACTTGGAGAAGATGGGGTAGTCGAAGGTCGAGCCGGCTCCCGTCAGCTTCTGGGCCTGAGAGCTGCTCAGGGCGAAGACAAACAACGCAACGGCAACTAACGCTTTTTTCACGTTCACGCTCCTTGAGTTTGGACTGCCGGAACCATTCTCTACAACGAATGTTACGGGCAGTTGAAGATGCAGTGAACAACAGATGTTTGCTGACTGACTGCGTAGGCAAAGAAAAAGAGAAGCTACACCGCCAGCTGGGCAATCGGCAGGGTGAACTGGAACGAGGCGCCCGCGCCCAGCTCGCTCTCCACCCAGATGCGGCCCCCGTGCGCCTGCACGATGTGCTTCACGATCGCCAGTCCCAGCCCGGTGCCCCCGGATTCCCGGGAGCGCGCTTTGTCCACGCGATAGAACCGCTCGAAGATGCGCTCCAGGTGTTCCGAGGCGATACCCGGTCCGAAGTCCTGAATGGTGAACTGCACCTCGGAGTTGAGCTTGCGGGCGCCGACGCGAATGCGCTTGCCCTCACGGGCGTACTTGAGCGAGTTCTCGACCAGGTTGCCGAAGACCTGGTTCATTGCATCGGAGTCCGCCATCACCAGATCGTCCGGAGCGCCGGCTACCTCCAGTGTTACGCCGGAATCGACCACGATCCCGCCTACCGATTGCAGGGCGTCGTGCACCAGCGAACTGGCCCGGATGGGACGCAGGGCAAGCTTGTAATCCGGACTCTCGACGCTGGCCAGGGCGAGCAGATCCTCGGTCAGGCGGTTCATGCGTCGGGCGTTTTTCAAGATGATCCCGAGAAACTCATGGATCATCTCCGGGCTGGTCTCGGGATCCTCGATGAGGGTCTCGACGTAGCCTTGGATCGAGGTCAATGGAGTGCGCAGCTCGTGGCTCACGTTGGCTACGAAATCCCGCCGAGACACCTGCGCGGCCTCGATGCTGGTGACGTCGTGCACCACCGCCAGCGCGCCGCCGGAAGAGAGCGGCGCGGCATTGACCTCGAACACCCGGCCCGGGGCCAGGGAAGTGGCGCGACCGAAGGTGAGCTCGCGCCTTTCCAGCGCGCCACGCACGCAGGCCAGGAACTCAGGGTCGCGCAATGAGTGGACCAGCGGCCGGCCGGGGTGCACGTGCGTTCCCGCCAGGCGCTGCATCACTGTGTTGGACCAGCGCACGACGCCATCACGGGTAATCGCCACCACGCCTTCCTGCATGGAATCGAGCATGGTGGCCAGCTCCTGGCGGCCGCCCTCAAGCTCGGCGAACTCTGCTTCCAGCCGCTCGACGGTGCGGTTCAGCGCAGCTTCCATCTCGGTAAACTCGTCTTCCCTCGGGCCGGCCGCTATCCGGACGCTGCGTTCGCCGCTTGCCAGGCGCCGGGCGAAGGCGACGACCCGGCCGAGGCGCTCGGTAATGCGGCGCTCCGTGGCTGTTGCAAGAGGAATGGAGAGCAGCAATGCAATCATCCCTGCGCAGGTCGCAGCTAGAGCGAGTATGCCTATCCCGGTGCGGCCGGCAAAATAGAAAAAGATCGCTACCGTCGCCACTGCCTCAAGGACGAGGAGGAGAAGGAAAAGCCCGAACAATCTCGAGGAGATTCTGGAGTTCATCGAAACTTCCGGCTCGCGGAGCAGGTTCCCAGCAAACTGGCAGGGAACCTGCTCCGCGAGCGGCAATGCAATTCCGCTGGACGCGGTTGGCTTGGCGGTTACTCGCCTTTCGGCAACTCGAAGCGGTAGCCAGCGCCGCGAACGGTCTTCAGATAACGTGGATCTTCCGGATCAAGCTCGATTTTCTCACGGATGCGGCGCACGTAGACATCCACGGAGCGTGGCGTGACAAAGCGTGCGTCGCCCCATACGGCATCGAGCAGGTGATCGCGGGTGAAGACACGGCCGGGGTGCCGGGCCAGGTAATCGAGCAGACGGAACTCGGTGGCCGTGGTGGTGGTCATCTGTCCGCGGACGGTGAGCTGCATCGCTCCGCCGTCAATGACGATCTCCTCGAAGCGGATCACCGAGGGCGCGGAGGGCCGCTCGAAGCGTCGTAACACCGCCTTGACCCGGGCGACCAGCTCGCGGGTGGAAAAGGGCTTGGTGATGTAATCATCGGCCCCCACCTCCAGCCCCACCACACGGTCGTTTTCTCCGGCGCGCGCCGTCAGGAAGATGATCGGTACAGTGGAGAGACCGGGGTGATTGCGCAGCCGCTTGCATACATCCAGCCCGTCCCCGCCGGGCACCATGATGTCCAGCAGAAACAGGGCGGGAACCTTGCGTTCCGCTTCCGGGATCAGGTTGGTGGGAGTGTGAAACAACCGCGCTTCGAATCCCGCGGCCTGCAGATGGTGCTGCACCAGACGCGCGATATCGGTCTCGTCTTCCAGTACGAAGATGGATTGGCTCAAACGCTCGACCCTCGCCCGGCGGCCGTTTCAAAGTGTCGGGTGCGGATGACCGCTGGGATCATCAACAGAGTACTTCACGCAAGCAAAAGATTTGCAAATGTTTGATGAATTCGGAGGCGCTGGGAACCCGGGAGTCTGTCTCGGCGAGCGCTCTCAGTCGGCTCCGGCGGTCATATCGGCTTCGGCGATTGGCGCGGCCGGTCCCGGAACGGCAACACGCGCTGACCGGGCAGCATTGCGCTTGCGCACTTCGTGTGACGCCACCAGGATCAGCCCGGTAAAAGTAGCGACCAGCAGAACCAGGGCAGCGAGACCATGCAACTGCTCCGGCGGCGCGCCCACGTCCTGGCCGATGTCGCGAGCCAGCAGCGCAAGGCCGACAAACACAAAGACCACATGCGCGCAGAAGGCGCGCAGCGAGGCCTTGCCCAGCGTGAGGAACGGCTCGATAGCGACCACCCGGAGCAGGTGCCGGCGCAGCCAGTAGCCCACCACGGAGAAGGTTACGAGGTTGATCACCCGCAAGGGGCCGATGTGCCATTTATCGAGTTGCAGTCCCAGGGCGCTCTCCGTGAGGTGTGGGCCGAGCCAGCCCCAGCGGATGCCGATGAAGAACAGGCACGCGGCGGAGCAGAGCCCGGCCAGCCAGCCCGGAATCCTGCCAAAGGCATCTTTCTGCGTTGCCGTGCGCGAGCCCAGCCACAGTCCTACGATCCACACTAACTGCCAGGCAAACAGGTTGAACGCGCCGGTCTCCTGGAGGGGAATTTTCAGGTGCGTCACCCCAACGATCCAGTTATGCACCACGTCGCGCAACCCGAATTGAGCCATTGTCCAGATGAGCACGCTCCCCGTCACCACTGTGCTCCACCGGAACCGAACCGCCGAGGACAGGATCAGAGGCGTGAGAAAGAGGAAGATAACATACATCGGCAGAATGTCGAGCAGCGGCGGGCAATAGAGCAGCAGCGCCGAGCCGGCGACCGCCACCACAGGATGCGCCAGATAGAAATTGAGAAGGTTATAGATGGCTGCTTTGCGGGTGTGCATAGCGTAGGCCCCGGCCAGTGTGAAGGCCAGAGCCAGCATCAACAGATGATAGCCGTATACCTTGAGCGAGCGCTTCCAGAGCTTGGTTCGCACCCCCGACTCGTCCTGGATCTGGTCGCGCATGTACAGCCGCCCGACCAGAAACGCCGAGACGAAGACGAACCCCTCGGCGGAGGAGACGAAGCCGATCGGCGAATTCACGAAATCGCTGAAGCGCGTCGGCAGGTGGGTGAGCGTCATCCAGACTAGAAAAAGCCCACGCAGGGCATCCAGTTCCGGGCGGCGTTCGAGGCGGGCAAGCTGCATAAAATAGCGGCCGGAGCCTTGGCGGCGCTCACCAGCTTAGACGCGCTCGACTCGGCCCGGATACACCTGCCTCCCCGGCGCAACGGTGCGAACGCGGCTTTCAGGTATGGATGTTTTCTCGATAGACGCGCCGGCAGTACAAAAAGATGCAGCTTTTTTAGTTTCGGGCAACAAAGCGCAGGCGCATGTAGTCGGCGGTCCAGTTCCCGTCCTCGTCGCGCAGAACATTGGCAAGCCGCTCCACGGCATTGTCCAGCACCTTGGCGCTGAGTTCCTCGGGTAATTCCAGCAGAGCCCCGCGGCGGAAAGTGCGCAGCCACTCGCGCATGCCGCCGGGGCCCAGCGGGGTGGGGCGGGGGATCAGCGCGATGCGCTCCACCGTGAAGCGGTGTTGCTCGAGCCGCCGCTTGTAGACCTCCGGTGCCGGGTAATAGTTCTTCGGCTGGTCGCGTCCGGCAAGACCGTAGCGCTCCAGGGCGGCTGAAAAGGCCACGTCGATGGCTGCAATGTTTCCGTGGCCGCCAAATTCGGCCACGAATCGTCCCCCCGGGCGCAACACCCGGTGAGCCTCTGAAAGCATGGCGTCGTGGTTGCGGACCCAGTGCAGGGCGGCATTCGAGAAGATGGCATCGAAGTGCTGGTCGGGATAGGGAAGCATCTCCGCCGAGGCCTGGTCGGCGGTAATGCCAAGCGCTCGGGCCGCCGCCAGCATCTCCGCCGAGGCGTCGACTCCAATGACCCGCGCGCCCGTGGAGGCGATCCGCAGCGTAAGCTGACCGTCGCCGCAGCCGATGTCGAGAATGTGTTCGCCGGGCTGGGGCGCCAGCCATTCCAGTACGCCTCCGGCTAGACCATGCACGAATGAGCCATGCTGCGCGTAGGCAGCGGGATCCCAGGTTTGCAAAGTGCCTCCTCGATATCGTGAAGGAAATCAGCAGAATTGCGGCGCTAGGTGACGCGCCTGATTTGCGAGCCAGCCGAGCTCGCTGGGTCGCTTTAGATCGACTGCACCGGCAACAGCGTCAGATCGTCCACCAGCCCGACTTCCTTCTGCACGAACGGTTCTCCATAGAGCACGCCCGCCAGCAGGCCGTAATGGCGGGCCTCGGCAAAGGTGCGCTCGCGAATCTCTTCTTCGGGCACGAACAAGCCGCTGCCTGCGCTCTGGTTTGCATACTGCGACTTGTAGGCCATCAGCGCCTGGTGCCGCTGTTCGATGAAGGGGGTAATGTCCACAATGAAGCTGGGCCGCACGTCGGCATAGAGGCTGGCATAAACGATCTTGAAGGGCCGGTGCGGTTCGGTCCCGGTATCGACCTTCTTCAATCCCGACAGGAAGCAGGCGTCGTAGCCGAGAGTGCCGCAGATGGCGTGGTCGGGATGGCGTGCTTGCCAGTAGGGCAGGATGACAACGCGCGGGCGCAGCCGGCGCAGCACCCGCACAATCTCCACTCGGTTGGCGTAGGTGTTTTCGATCGCGCCGTCGGGCAGACCCAGCGCCTCGCGCCAGCCGACGCCGAGGGTTCGGGCGGACTCTGCGGCTTCGCGCGCGCGGTCGGCGGCGGTGCCGCGTGTTCCTGCCTCGCCCTGCGTTAGGTCTAGAATGGCGGTGCGTAGGCCGCGGGCGGCCATGCGCAACAGCGTGCCGCCGCAGGTCTGTTCCACGTCATCGCGGTGGGCGGCGATGGCCAGAACGTCCGCGCGGAACTCGGGAGCGGTCTCCATGCATTCAGATTAAGTCATGGAGATCGCCAGGGACCTTGCGGTGTTCTGGGGACCAGAAATAAGCGGGTGCCCGTATGGGCGCACCCGCTTATTTACGGTTCAGGAATTGAGCTAGTAGACGGTGTTGTCGCTGTCCGAAAGAGCGTCCATGTAGGCCACATCCCAGGCCGTGCCGGTGACGGTCACGTACTGGTTATCGAGCGCGGTGCCGTCCTTGGTGGAGTAGATGTAGACCTGCCCGCCTTCGGCGGCGTAGATCTTGTGCAATCCGGTGATCGCGGCAATCCCGGTGGCGTCGCCAAGGTACGGCTCGATCGTCGTCACCTGGTTGGTCGAGGTGTTGTACATGGTCAGGCAGCCGTATCCGCCCGCAGCTCCGGTCGCATAGCGCACGCCGTTGGCGCACTGGCGCATCCCGATCCACAGAGTATTGTCATCGGCCAGCAACATGCGGCTTACGCCGCCGGGCACGCCGTCGCTGATGGAAACCGGGGTCGAGGTTGTGTTTTTCGTCAGGTCCACGACCGTCAGGTGCCCGCCGTAGTAGGTTTGCCCGCTGATAACCTGGGGTTGCTGGCCAACCACGTACATGGTGTTGGTGTCCACCAGCGCATTGCTCGCCCCCCCGGGAACGGCAATGGTCGTCATTGCGGAAGTAGACGGATTCGCGCAAGGCGCGGAGTTGCAGGGCAGCAGTCCAGAGGGCAGGCCCTGCTGGAAGACGAGCGGCCCAATCGGAACGATGGAGATGGAGGAAGCGGTACCTCCGCACTCCGGTCCGCAGTTCAGGATGTAAGCCTTGCTGCCATCGGCGGAGAAAACCGCCTTGATGGGCCGATCAAACGCCAGCGGCGCTCCGTAATAGTTGCCGGTTGCGTCGATGTGGTCGGGGCTCTGCGCCTGGAATAGGCACCAGGTGGGCGCGTTCTGCGGTTCGCAATCCACTGCGGCCTTGGGCCAGGAGGGAGGTCCAGCAGAGTATTGGAACGACTGAGAAGTGCTTAGCTGGCGGGCGTAGTACATGTAATTTGAGTTCTGCACAAACGCCAGCGCCACCGTGCCGCCCGGGTTGACGCTCACTCGGTAAACGCCGGGAAGACCCAGCGGAAGCGACTGCTTGCCGATCTGGTCCGCCACGGTGAACAATCCCTGGTTCTGGTTCGCGGCGAAGACAAACTCCTGGTTGCGCGTGATAAAGATGCTCGAGGAAAGGCCGTTAAGCCCCGCCGCGCCCCCGAGCTCCTTCTCATTTTGATAATCGATGAGCGCCAGGGCGCCGTCCCCGGCGCCATACACAGCTCCCCGCTGCTCTTCGGGCATATTCTGGATGCTTACCGGCAGATTACCGCTGTAGCCCGCGATGGAAAAGCTGCTGGGCGTGCCCGCATAGCCGCTGCGCTCATCGTAATAAGCGTCTACGAACTCGAGCGTCCCCTTACTGAAAGCGCTGGGGTTCTGAACGGCGATCAAGACGCGCTCTACCAGCCTGCTGGGAGGCAGCAGCCGGCCCGCGAAAAACTCGTTGGTTCCACATCCTGCCAGTACAATCGCCACCACCAGAGAGGCAGCGGCGCTCATCCAAAGACGACTGTTCTTCAAAATCCCTACCTCAATGGAACGCGCGGTCCGAGCCGCAGCCTATCCAGGTGAACGGCGTACGGGCTGCCGGAAACGCTGGAAACTGCGGACGCGAACCGGATTTTTTGCCCAGGTTTAGACTCTCGAAGTATAGCAAAGCGACCCCGGCCTGGACCTCTGTCCGGAGCCTGACCAGGCGACCGCGGCCGCGCCTGGTGGTTGTCGCCTGAAAGCGCCCTGACGCCGCAATTTCCGCCCCTCAATGCGGTAGCATGGCAGTGAATGACGCGACTTGCCGAAATCCTCTCGAGCCGGCCGCTCCTGGCCGACGGCGCCATGGGCACCGTACTCTACGCGCGCGGCGTATTCATCAACCGCTGCTACGATGAGCTCAATCTCTCCGATCCCGCCCTGATCCTCTCTGTCCATGAGGAGTATCTGCAGGCCGGCGCGGAGATTCTCGAGACCAATACGTTTGGCGCCAACCGGTTTCGCCTGGGCCGCTATGGGCTGGGGGGCAAGGTTCGCGAAATCAATGCTGCCGGCGTCAAGCTTGCGCGGCAGGCAGCAGACCGCCTCAAGGAAAAGCAGGGCGGCGATGCCTGGGTGGCCGGTTCGATCGGGCCGCTCGGCGTTCGCCTCGAACCTTTGGGCAAAACCAGCCTGGAGGAAGCGCGCACAGCCTTCGCCGAGCAGATGCAGATTCTGGCGGAAAACGGCGCGGATCTGCTGATCGTCGAGACCATGCCCGCTCTCAATGAGGCCCGGCAGGCTCTTGAAGCCGCCCGCACTGCGGCGCCCGGATTGCCGGTGTTGGTCATGATGACGGTGGACGACGAGAGCAACTGCCTCGATGGTTCCTCGCCCGCACATGCCGCCAAACTGCTCACCGAATGGGGCGCCAGCGCCGTGGGCGTGAACTGCTCCACAGGTCCTACCACCGTGCTCACCGCCATCGAAAGCATGCGCGGAGCCACGCAACTGCCGGTGGCTGCAATGCCGAATGCCGGTCTGCCCCGCGCCTTGGAAGGCCGCAATATCTATCTTTGCTCGCCCGAGTACATGGCCAGCTTTGCCCGCCGCGCAATCGCCGTGGGTGCGCAACTGGTAGGCGGCTGCTGCGGCACCACGCCCAACCATATTCGGGCCATGCGCGCCGCAATGCGCGCGCTGGATGAGCCGGTGCGCGTCGAGTTGCCCGGCGCCGAGCCGGAACCGGCCACCGAAATCCCGCCGGCGCCGCTCGCGCAGCGGTCTCGGCTAGGCTCGCTGCTTGCCGAGAAGAAGTTCGTCAGCCTGGTGGAGATCCTGCCTCCCAAGGGCATCGATTGCTCGCGCGAGATCGAGAGCGCTGGTATGCTGGCCAGCCTCGGCGTCCACGCCATCGATGTCTACGATGCCCGCCACGCGACTGCCACCGCGCGCATGAGCGGTCAGAGCGTAGCCATCCAGATTCAGCAGCACTCCGGGGTGGAAACGATCCTGCGCTACCCTTGCCGGGATCGCAGCCTGCTCTCCATTCAGGCGGACTTACTGGGGGCTTCCTCCATCGGTTTACGCAACATTCTCTGCGTCACCGGCGATCCGCCCCGGGCAGGGAACTATACCGATGCAACCGCGGTGTACGATATCGACTCGATTGGGCTGGTGAATATCGTCACCCGGCTCAATCACGGCCTCGACGTGGGTTCCAACCCCATCGGGACCAGCACCAACTTCACCATCGGAGTGGCCGCCAACCCCGGAGTCGCCGATATCGAAAACGAACTGCGCCGCTTCGCCTACAAAGTGGAAGCCGGCGCGGAGTACGCCATCACCCAGCCGGTCTTCGACCTGCGCCTGCTTGAGAACTTTCTGGAGCGGATCCGGGAGCATCGCATCCCCATCATCGCCGGCATCTGGCCGCTGCTCAGCCTGCGCAACGCCGAGTACATGAAGAACGATCTGCGCATCTCCATGCCCGAGGAGATCATGCTGCGCATGGCCCAGGCGGATACCCCCGAGGCCGCCCGTGAGGAGGGCATCCGCATCGCACGCGAGATGCTGGAAGCCGTCCGCCCGTATGTCGATGGGGTGCAGGTAAGCGCTCCTTTCGGCCACTTCGAAGTGGCCGCCGAGGTGATCGCCAGCGTGCTGCCGCGCGGCGAGGTGCAGATGCAGGCCGATTGAGGCATCATGGAGACGGTGCCAGGAACGGAGTCGGGCTCATGCCATCTTTTGAAGAGTCGCTGAAGAAACTGGAAAGCATTGTCGAGCAGTTGGAGAAGGGCGATCTTGCCCTCGAGGATTCGCTCAAGCTCTTCGAGGAGGGCGTGGGCCTGTCCGCGGCCTGCAAACAGGAACTGGACGCTGCCGAAGGCAAGGTGCAGATGCTGGTCAAGCAGCGTGACGGTTCCCTCAAACCCGAAGCTTTCCTGACCGACAAGCCCTTCTAAGCGGCCGCCCGGCAAACATTCCGAGGGCCGAGCCGCATCTTCGTGATCAGGCCGGGCAATCCCGGCGTCGTTTCCCCTTCCACCGCGTTACCGCCTACAATGGTTGCGGAACGCTATTGACGAGGAGTCTCATGCCCCTTTCCGGAGAAGCCATCCGCCTGATGAACTACATTGACGACGTCGCCGTAACCCTGCGCCGCATCTTGGCCACCGTGCCGGTGCTTTCGGCCGAGGAGCGCGCCCGCGTGGCTGAGCACCTGGAGCAGACGCACCCCAATGCCCAGGATGTGGCTCGCGCCCTGACAGAAGCCAAGGGCCTGTAGGATCAATCGGCAAGACCGGCAGCATGGACCAGGTCAGAAAGATGGAAAGACATTGAAAGTTGCAATTATCGGAGCCGGACCTCTCGGCCGCTGGCTCGCCCTGCGCGCCGCGCGCTCCGGCTTCGGCGTCTTCCTGGAAGACGTGATGCCCAGCACCCTGCACCATGCCCGCGAAACCATTCGCCGCCAGCTCAGCGCCGAGGCTCTCGGTCACGAGCATGTCGCCTTCGTCTCCACGATCGAAGACGCGGTGCGCACCGCCGAGCTCATCATTGACTGTGTCCCCGATGAGCTCGAGTCAAAGCTGGAGATTCTGTGGCTGCTCGATCGCATGGCTCCGCCACAGGCCATCTTCGCCACGCCGACCACCCAGCTCTCGATCGCAGATCTCTCCGGCTGTACCTATCGGCCGCAGCAGTGCATCGCGATTGCCGCTGCGCCGGCCGTAATGGCGGCTCTTGAACCCGGCGCTTCGATCCTGCTCCGCCCGGCTCCAGCCACCTCAGAGAGCACCATCCAGCAGGTCTCCGCGTTCTGGCGGAAGGCGGGATTTGTGCCGGAGATTCTTCCTGCGAACTGAGCTGCCGGGCTCTCTCTGTTCCTAAGCTTTGCTCAGCACGTGCTCGTAGAATTTCACGTACTGCGGAACTACCAGATTCGCGCAGAAGCGCTTCTGCGCCGTGCGCCGCGCCGTATCGCGCATCGTCTCCAGTCGAGCTCGATCGCGCAGCAGATCCAGCGCACCCTGCGCCATAGCATCCACGTCCCCTACGTTGTAGAGCAGTCCCGTCACTCCGTCGTCGATCAACTCCGGCACGCCGCCCACGCGGGTGGCGATCGCCGGCACCTTGCAGGCCATGGCCTCAAGCGCCGCCAAGCCAAACGATTCCATTTCGCTGGGCATCAGCAGCAGATCGGCCAGCGGCAGCAGCTCGTTCACACGCTCCTGTTTGCCCAGGAAGTGCACGCGGGTGTGGATGCCCAGATCGTGCGCCAGCCATTCGGCCACCGAGCGATCCGGACCGTCGCCCACCAGCAGAAACTGTGCCGGCACCTCGCGCGTGATCCGCGCGAAGGTCTTGATGGCGTCGGTGACGCGCTTCACCGGCCGAAAATTCGACAGATGGATCAGCACCGGCTCGCCGCACTTTGCCCAGCGCTTGCGCGCCTCCTCGCGGTGCGCCGCATCCTTGGCGGGCTCGTAGACGTCGCAGTTCACAAAGTTGGTGATGGTCTCAATGGGCCGCGTGATCTCGAACTTCTCGAACGTGGCATCGCGCAGGTAGTTCGAGATGCTGGTGACGCCGTCGCTTTCCTGGATGGCATGACGCGTGATCGGCAGATAGCTGCGGTCCAGCCCCACCAGCGTGATATCGGTTCCATGCAGGGTGGTGACAAAGGGCAGCCTGCGTCCGCGTGCTGCGAGGAGCTGCCGGGCCAGCAGCGCGGAAACCGAGTGCGGAATCGCGTAATGCACATGCAGCAGGTCGAGATCGTAGTACTCCGCCACCTCTGCCATGCGCGAGGCCAGCGCCAGGTCATAGGGCGGGAACTCGAAGAGCGGATAGTTGGAGACCGGCACCTCGTGATAGAAGATGCCCTCCTCGCGGCCGCTCAGCCGGAACGGCTGCGAGTAGGAGATGAAGTGCACCTCGTGTCCGAGCGCAGCCAGTTCGATGCCGAGCTCAGTGGCGACAACTCCAGACCCGCCATAGGTGGGATAGCAAGTGATCCCGATACGCATAACGATGATTTTAAATGGGCGCGCGCGCGCCGCCTCCTCCGCCGCAGAGCGCAGCAGCAGCGTGGGAGGGGACCGGAAGTGAGATGCGAGGCGCCCTGCGCTCACTTGCGGCGGCGGCCAGCGAGGTGTTCCAACCTGGAGATAAATTGCCTGCCCCGATGCAACCTCAATGCGGAAGGTTGGCTTCTAATTCCCGAGAGCGACTACGAAATCAGGGCCATCCCTCTTTACCGCGGGACTTTCGCGTTTCCTGGGCCCAATCCAAGCGAGACAAAGCCTCCCCAATGGAAGAACAAACGGAATTGTTGGAACGCCCCGAAATCAGCCTGTTCTCGGGACCTGGTGAGATGGCCCGCTTGATGCGGGACCTGGACGTGCATAATACCGACCTAGGCGATCCCGATCTGTGGCCGCGTTCTCTTCGAGTGGCAGTGCGCCTGCTCCTGGGCAGTGGCTATCCCATGTACATCGCATGGGGCCCCACCTTCATCCAGTTCTATAACGACGCTTATCGGCCCATCCTGGGGAAGCTGAAGCACCCCGCTGCCCTGGGTACCCGTAGCCCCGAAACCTTTCCCGAACTATGGGAGTTTATCGGCCCCATGTTCACGCGGGTTCTCCAGTCCGGCCAGGAGACGACCCTCCACGGCCAGGCGCTGTTTCTCAATCGCAACGGATATATGGAGGAGTGTTACTACGACTTCTCCTATAGTCCCATTCCCAGTGACGACCTGGGCGAAGTGGGGGGCGTCTTCGTCACCTGTTCCGAGGTGACCAATCAGGTCTTCGAGCAACGGCGCCTTAAAATGATTCGCGATCTCGGATCCAGCGACGCTCAGCCTCGTACAGCGGAGGAGGTATGCCGAAGCGCCGCTGAAGTTTTGGCGCAAAACCCGCTCGACATCCCTTTTGCGGCGATTTATCTTGTCGACGAACCTGCCACTATGGCGAAGCTGCACGCCGTGAGCGGAGTTGCTGGCGGGGAGCCCATCTGCCCTGAGAAGTTGTCCATCGCGGCCGATGAGCCCTGGCCGGTGTGCGCCGCCTTTGCCGCAGGCACGCTCCAGCACGTGCCCAATCTGCAGAGCCGGTTTGCTCAAATTCCAGCGGGACCCTGGCCGGAAGCTCCGAAAGAGGCTGTGCTCATCCCCTTCAGCGGCGGATCGCCGAAGCCCGTGGGATTCATCATTATGGGCCTCAACGCCCGCAAGCAGTTCGACGACGCCATGGAGCAATTCCTCGTCCGCGGAGCGCAGGTGATCGCCGGCCGTGTGGCCAGTGCGCGCGCCTTTGAAGATGCGCGCCGGCGCATGGAATCGCTTGCCGAACTGGATCGTGCCAAGACCGTCTTCTTCAGCAACATCAGCCACGAGTTCCGAACCCCGCTCACCCTCATTGCCGGTCCGCTTGAGGATCTGGCATCGTCATCTTTGCTGGCAGAGGCCGATCGTGAGCGTATCGATCTTGCGCAGCGCAACGTCATTCGTCTCCAGCGGCTCGTTAACAACCTGCTTGACTTCTCGCGAATCGAAGCAGGACGCGTCACGGCGGCATTTGAGCGCGTCGATCTTTCCCTCCTGACGGCGGAACTTGCCAGCGGATTCCAATCCACCTTCGACAAGGCCGGCCTCAGGCTGCTGATCAAGGCACAGCCCCTCTCCGAGCCTATCTATGTTGATCGCGACATGTGGGAGAAGATCGTTCTGAATCTGCTCTCCAACGCGTTCAAATTCACCTTTACCGGTTCCGTCACAGTGGAAATCGCAGAGAATGCCGAAACCGTCGAACTCCGCGTCAAAGACTCCGGCGTAGGCATACCTCCATCGGAGTTGCCGAAGGTCTTCCAACGCTTTTATCGCATTGAGGGCACACGCGGACGTAGCTATGAAGGCACCGGCATTGGCCTTGCCCTTGTTCAGGAACTGGTCAGGATCCATGGCGGCGCCATCCACGTGGCCAGTACGCCAGGCCAAGGCACGCAGTTTACCGTCACCTTGCGCAAGGGCGCGCAGCATCTCGATCCCGAAAAGATTAGGGGATTCGGTGCGCACGCGTCTGTTTGCTCGCGCCTCGACGGCTTCGTCATGGAAGCGCTTCGCTGGATCGACGATCCCACAGAATCCAGCCACCCTCCGATTACCGTAGCGGACGCCTCCCTGCGTAGCGCGGTCTCCGTCTTGCAAGAGAAGCGCCCTCACGTCCTCGTTGTCGACGACAACGCCGACATGCGGCATTACCTCACGCGATTGCTCGAGCCCTTCTTTCACGTCGATACTGCCCTCAATGGCGAAGATGCCATGCGAAAGATCCATAGTGCTCGCCCCGATCTCGTTCTGGCCGATGCCATGATGCCCGTCATGGACGGTTATGCGCTGCTGGACAAAATCCGTTCCACGCCGGAGATCGCGTCGCTTCCCATCATCATGGTTTCCGCGCGCGCAGGTGCGGAGATGGAGATCGAGGGCCGTCAGGCGGGCGCCGACGACTACATCACCAAGCCCTTCTCCGCGCGCGAACTCGTCGGCCGGGTCCGCTCCGCCCTCAAGATCGCCGAGGTCCGCGCCTGTAGCGAAGAAGCCATCCGCGCCAGCGAAAACCACGCTCGCCAGATCCTCGAACGTACCACCGACGCCGTCTTCGTTCTCGATCGCGAATGGCGCTTTACTTACCTTAATCCCAACGCCGTGGAACTCATCGCGAACGGCCGCGATCTCGCCGGAAAGACGATCTGGACGGAGTTTCCCGACGCCATGGGTAGAGAGTTCTGGCATCAATATCACCGCGTCATGCTTGAGCGCGTCAGTGTCGAATTCCAGGAGTACTATCCCGATCCGCTCGACAAGTGGTTTGAAGTCCACGCCTACCCCACCGATCAGGGCATTGCGGTCTTCTTCCGCGACATCACCCTCAAGGTCAAGGCTGAAGCTGCGTTGCGTCAGTCGGAAAAGCTCGCCGCCGTCGGCCGCCTCGCATCCTCCATCGCGCATGAGATTAACAATCCGCTCGAAGCCATCACCAACCTCATGTATCTGATGGAGGGCGATCCGAATATGCAGCCCCGAACCCGCGAATTCCTGTCCGCTGCGCAGTCGGAGTTGGCGCGTGTCTCGCACATCGCCACCCAGACGCTGAGCTTTCACCACAATTCCGCGCACCCGCTGCAGGTTCGCCTCGCGGAGGTAACCGACTCCGTCGTCTCGCTCTTCGCCACGCGACTCGCAGGGCAATCGCATGAACCTGAGGTATCTGAGCAGGTACGGTAATCGGAGTTGATACTCGCGCAGGCGTCGGAAGT
>JAJZCY010000082.1 GCA_021828835.1 Acidobacteriota bacterium
GGTGCGGGCTGGTTGCCGGTTCAGTCGAGTTGGCGCGCTGCCCGCAACTGGTCGCCTTCAACGCCGCCCCGACGCAGGCGCAACTGGCGCAGGCAGACGAAGGCGATGCAGTGATCCATCCCGACGCCGTGCCTGGTGCCGGGCAGATGCTCACCGCAGCGCGCGCCGGCGAGGGCTACCACGCGGTGAACGCGCTGGCGCAGGTTCCGAGCCGCGCCAAGCTGGCGGGGGCTCGCGCACACAAGATGGGCGTTGAGGGCCGCAGGACTGCGAGCATTCCAGCGCGGGCGACGGTATCTGAGCCGCGGCGGGAGATCGCCACGGCAGATCGGCGTGCACTGCCCGCAACCGCGGTGGGTGGGCCTCAGCAGTGGGTGGTGTTTACGGCGTGGGAGCAGATCGAGACCACGACGCAGGCTGCTCCGGTTGGCGCGCGGACTGCGGCGGCGGATCGCGGGAATGCGGCTGCGCAGGGCGACGCGGTGATTCCCACGACGCGCCAGATCACGGTGACGCGGGTGTTTCTCACGGTCTATTCGGCCGACTCGGGCAAGGCCGGGCGCGGCGCGAAGAGCTCCGCCACTCCGGCAAGCCAGCAGTCGTTCCCGCTGCGTGATGGCTGGCTTGTCTTTCAACTTTAGGAACTAAGTTTCACAACCCAAGGTGAGGTGAACGATGTTTGAAGCAACTAAATCTTTAGTAGCCAGGGCGCGGAAGTTGCTGGTCCCGGCGGGCTGCATCTCGGCGATGATCATCGCCGGTGCGCTGGTGTTCAACCACAACGAGGCGCATGCCGCCATTGACCAAGGCGCGCCGCTGAACCAGAGCGCGGTGGCGCCGCTGGTGGCGCTGAACCATGCCGTTGAAGCGGTGGCCGAGAGGGTGACGCCTTCGGTGGTGAACGTGGCGGTGACGGCGCGGGTGACCAACGATCAGGGCGAGGGCGGTGACGGCCAAGAGCAGGGACAGAGCCAGGGCGGTGTCTCGCCGCAGGATTTGCCTCCGGGCCTCCGGCAATTCTTCTTCGGGTTCGGTGGCCAAGGCGGAAATCCGCAGCCGCAGCCGCAGATCGAGCACGGCATCGGCAGCGGCGTGATCATCTCCTCGGACGGCTACATCGTGACCAACGATCACGTGGTGAATCACGCTACGCAGATCCGGGTGACGCTGCACGACCGGCGGGTGTTTCCGGCCAAGGTGGTGGGCGTGGACAAGCTCAACGATCTGGCGGTGATCAAGATCGACGCCAAGAACCTGACTCCGATTGCGTGGGGCGATTCGACCCAGGTGAAGCCGGGCGAGACGGTGCTGGCCTTCGGCAATCCGTTCGGGAACTTCCCCTTCACCGTGACGCGGGGCATTGTGAGCGGCGTGGACCGGCCCAATCCTTATTCGAATGACGCGCGCCGGCCGGGCGCCTTCATCCAGACGGACGCGGCGATCAACCCCGGCAACTCCGGCGGCCCGCTGGTGAACGCCTATGGCGAGCTGATCGGCATCGACACGTTCATTATCACCAACAACGGGCAGTTCGCGGGGGCGGGCTTCGCCATTCCCGAGCAGATCGTAAAGGCCAGCGCCGAAGCTCTGATGAAGAACGGCATGGTGCATCATGGCTACCTGGGCATCACGATGAACGACGTGACGCCGGAGAACGCCAGCTTCTTCAACCTGCCCGATGCGTCGGGGGCGATCGTCAGCCAGGTTACGCCCGACTCGCCGGCCAGCCAGGCAGGCCTGGAGCGCGGCGACGTGCTGCGCGAACTGAACGGCAAAAAGATCGCCAACGGCAGCGCGCTGCAGGTGGCGGTGAGCGAGATGGCTCCCGGCAGCTCGAGCCACCTGCGGATTCTGCGCAATGGCAAGCCGATGACGCTGAAGGCCACACTGGGCGAGTTCCACAACAGCGGCGCCGAGACGGCCTCGAATGGCTCGGCGAAGAAGAAGGGCAAGCTGGGGATCACCATCCAGAACCTGACGCCGGATGTGCGCCAGCAGTACAACATTCCGGACAACGTGCACGGCGCGGCGATTGTGAACGTGGTGCCGGGCAGCCCCGCGGACAATGCCGGCCTGGCTCCGGGCGACGTGATTCTGGAAGTGAACCGTCACACGGTGACGGATGCGCAGGCGTTCGCCACCCAGGTGGAGAATGCGCCGTCGGGCAAGGACATCCTGCTGCTGGTGTGGTCGAACGGCGGCGCCAGCTATCGCGTGGTGCATCCGGCGAGCAGCAGCGACCAGAGCAACCAGTAACCGCAGTTTTCCCGTAAGGGATTGAGGGAGCGGGCCCGGCGCCGTGGCAATATACGGCTCCGGGCCCGCCTTTTTTGCCAGAGTGGGAGGAGGCCGGCCGGGGCGGCTACGTGAGCCAGATCACATTTTCACGCGATCGAATTGAGGCCTTTGTTGCGTAAGTGTGGGAAGGAAAAGAGTTATTTTTTCCTCTCCCGTAAGTGTTGGAAACAAAGGAGTTACAAATCAATCTCGCGTAAGTGTGCGATTCAAAAGACTTACGGAAAAAAAGAAAAACGCATGTAGCTCCCGGCCAGATTTCCACTGGCGCTGCATGGCGAGAGGGGGAGCTGAGGAGATGATGCCTGAAGCCGAGAACTACCTCGCAAGCGGCGAGGCGCGGGTGTGGTTTTCTCGAGGGCTCCGCCTGCGGGGGCGGGACGGGGTGCCGGCTAGTTGGGCGTGGCGGTGATGAGCATGAAGGGATCGGGGACAACGGCGCAGGTGTTGCCCGCCGGGAGCGTCCAGGTTGTGCCGTCTGTGAATTGAGCCGCCGCCATTTGGATGGAAGTGACCGCTGACAGTCCGGGCACCCAGAGGTCTGCTGAGACGGTGCGCTCGGATTCGCGCTGGAAGCGCGCGACGAGTCTGCGCACGGCCTGGGCGTGATCCTTGTCCGTGGCTGCCTGCTGCATGCGGGCGGTGGGGGTCCAGCCGCGGATCTCGAGAGTGGCGCTGGTGATGGTGCGGTTGCCGGAACTAGTGAGGGTGAGGTGAATTCTCTGGCCGATGCCCTTGGGATGTGCGACGTCGGTCCTGACGGTGCTTCCATCGGCAAGATGGCTGGCCTGCATGCCTGCGGGGCAGAGATCCGGAGACGCGGAGGCGGGCGACTTCCCGCTGGGACTCTCGAGTTGCACTACGCCGAGGTTCTGGGCTCCCGTCTGGGCGGCCACCGCCAGCGGCGCAAGCATCAGCAAACATCCGAGCCATGCGGTTCTATTGCGTCTCATGAGGCTCTCCCTTCCTCCCCCATCGGCACCCCTATTGTCTACCCGTCGCCATTTCATGTCTACCGCGGTGCGTAACGCGACCTAGTGAAGGGAGGGCGCAGTCCCCTGGCGCCGGACCTCGGCTGCACCCAATCCCTTGAATTTGCTGTAAATCGCCTCCTCAGCAGCAACGAAATTCACTGCTGCGGCCCACTTTCCGCGCATCTCGGCGCATCCAATTTTCTTGTCTTTTGAAGGGTGAACTATGCTCCGACTCAGCATTGCATGTGCAATTCTCGGCATGATCCCTGCCGCGATCCTGTGCGGCTGCTCTGCTTCGACGATGCAGCCGGCCGGCAGCGGCGGTTCGGGATCGGGTTCTGGTTCGGGATCGGGTTCAGGCGGCGGCGGCTCCACCATGATGCAGCTCACGGTGCAGGCCTCCGGCACCGGCGCCGGAACCATTACGAGTTCCCCAGCGGGGATCAACTGCGGCGCGACGTGCAGCGCGAGCTTTGAGAGCGGGACATCGGTGACGCTGACGGCGACGCCCAGCGCGGGCGCGACGTTCGGCGGGTGGTCGGGGGCGTGCAGCGGCACCGGCGCCTGCACGTTTACGCTCTCCGCCAACACGTCGGTGACGGCGACCTTCACGCAGGGCGGCAGCCTTGCCTCGATTCAGCATGTGGTGATTCTGTTCCAGGAGAATCGCTCGCTGGACAACTACCTGGGCGCGCTGCGGCAGTATTGGGCGCAGAACGGATATGCGGACGAAGAGTTCGACGGGCTGCCGCAGTTCAATCCGACGACGGGCACCGCGCCGCTACAGGGGCCAGCGCCCAGCATTCCGGGCTGCGACCCGAGTTCCGCACCGCCGAACGACTGCATCTGGGATCCCAATAATCCTGTGACCTCGTATCACCTGAACACCATGTGCACGGAGAATACGAGCCCGTCGTGGAACGAGGCGCACGTGGACTGGAATTACAACGACCAGGTTGGCAAATACCCGGCGAAGAACAACGGGTTTGTGTGGACGGCGGGCCACGACGCGCGCGCGGTGGGCTATTACGACACGAACGGCATTCGGGCCATGGGCTACTACGATGGCACCGATCTCAATTTCATGTACTTCATGGCCAGCAACTTTGGGACCTCGGACCGCTGGTTTCACCCGGCCATGGCGCGGACCAATATCAACCGCGAGTATCTGATCGCGGCGACATCGCATGGCTATGCCTATCCCAACGGCCACGACGCCGCCGATACCGCGCAACTGAGCGTCCAGACGATCTACCAGGAATTGCAGAGCGCGGGGATCAGCTGGAAGATCTACGTGAATCCGCAGGGAAGCAGTTGCAGCGGGCCGCCGTACCAGGCATCGTGCCTGATGACGCTGAGCTATCTGCAGAACTTTACGTTTGCGCAGACGGTGATCTCGAAGTATCCGCAGAACATCGCGCCGATCTCGCAATACTTCACCGATCTGAAGAATGGAACGCTGCCCAACGTGGCGATGATCGAGCCGGCCTCGGATGCCGGACTGGACGAGCACGGCTCGGATTCGGACAAGTATCCGGCGAATGTGCAGAGCGGCGAGGTGTATGTGGAGTCGCTGATCAACGCGCTGATGGACAGCAACGCGTGGGCATCGTCGGCGCTGTTCTTCAGCTTTGACGAATCGGGCGGTCTCTACGATCACGTACCGCCTCAGGCGATGCCGAGCCCGGATGGCATTGCGCCGGTGGATCTGCAATCGGGCGATGTGTGCGACAACGGCTACACGGGGCCGACCTGCGACTTCACGTACACGGGCTATCGGGTGCCGCTGGTGGTGATCTCGCCCTACGCGAAGAAGCATTACGTGTCGCACACGATTGCGGATTACACGGCGGTGCTGAAGTTCATTGAGACACGGTGGAACCTGCCGGCGCTGACCAAGCGGGATGCGGCGCAGATGGATATGACGGAGTTCTTCGACTTCCAGAATCCTCCGTGGATGACGCCGCCGACGCCGCCTGCGCAGAGCACCAGCGGGGCGTGTTATCTGGATCACTTGCCGTAGCGGTATCTGGAAATGCCCCGTCCAGGCGGGATCTGGACGGGGCATTTTTTTATGGCGGTGGAGCTGGGTGGGGTGTGGGCCAGGAGGCCCACACGACAGCCGACCTGGAGGTCGGCGCTACGAATCTGGCCTCGGCGCTACGCGCGCTTGAGCGTCGCTGGTTCTGGAGGCCGGTGCGGGCTTTAGCCGATGGGGGCCAGGTGCTTGGTGTTCTGGTAGGTGTAGGTGATGCGGTGGATGACGGTGATGGTGGAGAGCACGGCCAGGACCCAGAGCACCGGCGCCATGACGCCCCAGTGATTGAAGAGCGAGCCCAGGAGGATGAGCACGATGCGCTCGGGGCGCTCCATGAAGCCGACCTTGCACTTGCCGATGAGGGCTTCGGCGCGGGCGCGGGTGTAGCTGACCATCAGCGAGGTAACCATGACGAAGGCGACCAGCACGACGTAGCGGAAGCGGTTGATGCGGCCGTAGTAGACCAGCAGGCCGAAGAACAGGACCACGTCGGAGTAGCGGTCGATGACGGAGTCGAAGAAGGAGCCGAAGACGGTGACCTGATTGGTGCGGCGGGCGACGCGGCCGTCGACCATATCGAAGATTCCGGCCCCGAAGATCACCAGCCCGGCATAGATGAACATGCGATCGGCATTGGCGGCGTTGGCATGTCCGAAGAGGAAGGCCGCAGCGATGTTGATCATCAGGCCGATGAAGGTCAGCACGTTCGGGGAGATGCGCGTGAGCGCGAGGCCGTGCACGATGCGGTCGAGAAGCCAACCGCAACCCCGTCCGAAGGCACTGGTCCAAGTCATGTGAAGATCTAGCTCCTAGCGACTAGCCTGTGGGTCGTGAATCAAGTAGGAGTGCGCGTCGAAAGGAGCTAACCGCCAGAGGCTAGAAACCAGCAGCCAGTCTTTCCGCTACTTTACCTCTCCGTTGGCAGGCTGGCTGCTTTCGTCGCCGGCCTCATCGTGAATCGTGGTCAGCTTCAGAACTTCCAGGTCGCGCTTGCCATTGGGGGTGACGACGGTGGCGACGTCGCCCACACGCTTGCCGACCAGGCCGCGTCCGATGGGCGAGGTAGTCGAAATCAATCCCTTGGCGACGTCCGACTCTTCACTGGTCACCAGGCGGTAGACAATCTCTTCGTCCTTGCTGGAGTCGTAGACCACCACGGTGGAGCCGAAGCCGGCCTTGTCGCGCGGAATGTTGGCCAAATTGACCAGCGAGAGCTCGGCCATGCGGCGCTTGAGCTGGCCGAGGCGCGCGTTGACGAACTCCTGGCGCTGCTTGGCCATGTGATACTCGGCGTTCTCGGACAGATCCCCCAGGGCTACGGCCTTTTTGATTTCGGCGGGCAGTTCGTGGGCCAGTTCGTACTCAAGCTGGTTGATCTCTTCGAGAAGCTTTTTTTTGATATGTTCCGGCATTCGATCCAGTGGTGGGCGAGTGGGAGACCCGCCGCGCGAGATGAAGAACTGAAGGATTCATTATACGCGGCAGCGGGGAGCGGTCCAAAGCGGCCGGTCAGGCCGGTGGCTGGGTTTTTTTCAGGAGTTGGGGGTCGCTGTCGAGGAAGGACTGGAGAATCAGAGTGGCGGCAACCTGATCGACGACGCGGCGGTGCTGCTGACGGGCATGGCCAGCCTGGTAGAGGATGCGGTGCGCCTCGTGGCTGGTCAGTCGCTCGTCCCAAAGGTGGACGGGCAGTCCGGTGAGCTCGCCGAGCTCGGCGGCGAAGGCCTGGTTTTTTTGCGCCTGGGGGCTGAGTTCGCCGGAGAGGTGGACGGGATTGCCGACGACCAGAGCGACGACGGCGTAGCGGCGGGCCAGGCGGGCGAGGGAGCGCAGGTCTTCACGGCGGTTGCTGCGGCGTTCCAGCGTGAGGACCGGCTGGGCGGTAAGGCCGAGCTCGTCGCTGACGGCCACGCCGATGCGGCGATTGCCGATGTCGAGGCCGAGGTAGCGCGGATGTGCGGCGGTTTCCAGAGTTGATCCCTCTCCACCAGCTTAAAGGCAGTGTTGAGGGGATGAAGGCCGACGCCACCGCGATGCAGCCGATAGAATCAAAGAGATAGAATCCCGCCGCGGGTTCTCTACGTCTACTGGAAGGAAGGAATCCAAACCGCCGAATGCCGAGTCGCACACGAAGCAGCCGAAAGAGAAAGCGTTCCGGCGCGGCGGGTTTTTTCCTGACGATGTTTGTGATCGCCCTGGTGGTGGTTGGCTTTGGGGCGTGGATGGTGCTGACGCCCTACGGTCCCAGTTCGGTGCGGCTGATCCGGATCGCACCGGGGTCGTCGACGATGCGCATCGGGCGGCAACTGGAGCGAGCCGGCATCATCCGCAGCCGGTATGCGTTCGACCTGTTGCGCATTGCCCAGCGGGGCAGGCTGCAGGCCGGGGAGTACCGTTTCGATCATCCCGCTCCAGCCACCGAGGTGTACGCGCGAATCGCGCGCGGCGACGTCTATACGGTGGCACTGACGGTGCCGGAGGGCGCGAACATCTTCGACATCGCCACACGGGCTCAGGAGGAGGGACTGTGCAGCCGCCGGGCGTTTCTGGACGCGGCGGTGAGCCAGACGGGACTGATCTCCGATCTCGATCCCCAGGCCAAGAGCCTGGAGGGTTACCTGTTTCCGGATACCTACAAATTCTCTCCGCCGGCTTCGCCGGTGGAGATGGTGCAAACCATGGTGCGGCGCTTCCGGGGCGTGGCGCGGCGGATGGGCATGAAGGGCGATCTGCACCGGGTGGTGACGCTGGCTTCTCTGGTGGAGCGCGAGACGGCGGTTCCCACGGAACGGCCGCTGGTGGCCAGCGTGTTCACGAACCGGCTGGCAAAGAACATGCCGCTGATGTCCGATCCCGCGGTGATCTACGGGCTGGAACTGGAAGGGCGCTGGAGAGGCACCATCTACAAGAGCGATTTGAACCAGGACACCGCGTACAACGATTACCTGCACGCCGGCTTGCCTCCCGGACCGATCGCCAACCCGGGGGCGCCGGCGCTGGAAGCCGCGCTTCATCCTGCGCAGACTGACTATCTTTACTTTGTCGCCGCGGACGACAATCCGCAGGGCCACTCCGTTTTCTCGTCAACGCTCGATGAGCAGACGAAGAACGTGGCGGCGTATCGCAAAGCCTTGAAGCGGGCAGGTGGGCGATGAGAGGGATGGGCAAGAGGATGGCGCGCGCCGGGCTGGCGCTGCCGCTGGCGCTGGCGGGGTGTTCGCTATGGCCGACGACGCGGCATCTGCCGGTGCCTAAGGCGCCGCCCATCGTGCAGACGGCGACGCCGCAGCAACTGGTGGAGATCCTCAACCGGCGCTGGGATGCGCTGCATACGCTCACGGCAACGGTGGAGATCGTCGCCAGCGAGACCAAGTCGAATCAGGGCATCGAAAAGGATTTTCCCAGCTCGCGCGGCTATATCCTGCTGCGCAAGCCGAATATGCTGCGCGTGTTCGGGACGTACTTCGGGATGCACATCTTCGACATGGCCACGGACGGCCAGCGCTTCACGCTGGTGATCCCACCGAAGAACATGGCGATCGAAGGCACGAATACGGTCACGGAGAAGTCGCCCAACCCGCTGGAGAACCTGCGGCCCGACTTCTTTATGAATGCGATCGTGGTGCGTGGCCTGACGTCAGACGACTACTACGCGGTGACCGCCGACTCCGATATCACGGAGGACGCCAAGCGCAAGCACCTGTACATTGTGCCGGAGTACGAGCTGAGCATCACGCGGCAGAAAGCCGGCTCGCATGAGCAACTGCCGGTTCGCGTGATCACTTTCCATCGCTCCGACATGCTGCCCTACGCGCAGCAGCTCTACGACAACAACGGGAACCTGGAGACGCAGATCTCGTACGCCAACTACAACAATTACCAGGGCCACAAGTTCCCGTCGAAGGTGACGATCCGCCGGCCGCAGGAAGGGATTCAACTGGTGCTCACGGTGATCCGAGTGGAGGAGAACGTGAAGCTGAGCGACGACGAGTTCCAGGTGAAGGTGCCGCCCGGGGCCAAGATCAAGGTGTTGAAATGAGCTGCCGGCGCTAAGCGCCGGCAGGCGATTCCGCCTTTTGGCTAGAACAAAAGCGCCAAATGGCTTACACTGAAGCCGGAGGTGCCGCATGGGCGCTTTCACGGTGGTCGACGTACTGGGGGGCGAATCTCTGCTGGGCGCGCCGGCGCATCCGGCCGCGGCCCTGGCCCAGTTAGTTCGACAAGGATTACCCGCGGAGACGCTAGCCCGTTTGGCCGAGCGGCTCGATCTTCGGCAGGCCGAGATCTCGGAAAAGCTGGGGATTCCGCAGCGGACGCTCACGCGGCGGCTGGCCCACCACGGACGCCTGACCGCGGCCGAGTCCGACCGGGCGGTGCGGCTGGCCCAGGTGTTCGCCACCGCGACCAGTACGCTGGGAAATGAAGGGAAGGCGGCGCAGTGGCTCAAGACGCCGAATCGCGCGCTGCGCGGCTGCCGGCCTCTCGACCAGCTCGACACCGACCCGGGCGTGCGCGAGGTGGAGAGCATCCTGGGCCGCATTGCCTACGGCGTCTACAGCTAGGGCCTGATCACACTACCCGAACGGCTGGCGTTGCGCGGGAAAATTGCCTCAGACGAGGCGGAGGACGAAGGCTTTGGTGATTCCAAGGCGAGGACGACAACGACGTATGAGGCAATTTTCCCCGCAACCCGAAGGGCCGGGGCCGATTTTCCCGATTTCTGTGTCGGTCGTCGCTAGCAGACACCCGGGATGCCTCGCTCCTCCCTTCTCGAACTCAGAAAAATCGGCTCCCGGCGCCGCCGCCCGCGTAGTGTGAACAGGTCCTCATGAAGGTCTGGCGAATCTGTCGCGCCTGCTTCGCCGCTGAAGCGTTTGCCGGGGACGGCGCGCGCCGCTTCGGCGGGCGCTGGAACTCGCCGGGTGTGGCGATGGTCTACACCTCGCCCTCGCTGGCGCTGGCGGCGATTGAGCTTTTTGTCCATCTTGAGCCCAACCAGCAGCCGGATGACCTGGTCGCGATCGCGGCCACTTTGCCGGGGGGCGAGCCTGGACGACGCCTTCGCATGGAAGAGCTTCCGCAGCGCTGGTGGAGCGACGACTTCGAACCGCTGTGCGCGCTGGGCGACAGGTGGATCCAGGAGCAATCGTCGTTGGCCCTGGAGGTTCCTTCGGCGGCGCTGCGGATGGAGTGGAACGTGCTGCTGAATCCGCTGCATCCGGCGATGGGGAAGATCAAGGTCGAGAAGCCCCAGCCGTTCCGCTTCGATGCGCGGATGTTCCGATAAGAACAGAGGACAGCGGATAGCGGGAGTTCACTGTCCGCTCTTCCCTGCCCCTCACCACTGCACGCCGGGATAGAGACTGGGCAGGCGGTAAGCGTGGTACTGGTTGGCCTTGGGCGTGAAGCCCTGCCAGATGATCTGCTTGCCGGTGGGGTCCAGCTCGTAGACGAAGGCTCCCAGATCAGAGGCGCAGAAATCCACTTCGATATCGTTATTGCTCAGCAGATCGGCGTTGCCGCCGAAGAAGCTGAAGAACGTATCGTTCTGGATGAAGTGGGTGATCATGGTCGCCGTCCTGTTGCCTTCATTGATTTCGAGAACCGGCATGGTCGAGTAACACTGTGTTTTCGGCCCTTGATAAGGAGCGCACTGCACCTGTCCGGTGGTGAAGACGCGGTCGTTGCCGTTGTCCATCAGCCCGATGCGGAAGACGCCGGTGGTGTTCTGGGTGAAGTAGTTCATGCCGTGCTGAGCATAGAACCAGTTGGCGGGATCGCTTCCTCCGCTGGCATCGACGGTGTCGATGAGCTTGAAGTCGCCCTGATAGCCAAGCCGCCACATGATGTCGCCGGAACCGGTGGGAGCGCCCGACGCTTTGCCGCCGAGGAAGTTGATCTTGATGATCCAGTTCTGATGGCGCATGGAGAGCAGCAGATTGCCGTCGTCCGCGGAGTAGAGCATGTTGTTGGAATGGGTCCAGTCGGCGTCGAAACCCTTCGGCGTCTGCCCGAACTGCATGGGATGGCGGTTGATGTCGAGGCCGGAATCGAAGGTATTCCACACCCAATCAGGATTGAGGTTCTTGTCCACATCGACCAGGGCATCGCCGGTCACCTTGATCGACTGGCCGGAGAAGCCGGTGAGATTGGTGTAGGTACGGTAATAGGTGGCCAGCAGCACCATGTGTCCGTTGGGCAGAGAGAGAACGTCGTGATGGAAGCTGCCCAACTGATACACATTCCCCTGCTTGTCGCGGAAGTTGCCGGCGGCCAGCTTCTGGTTGAGCTGACTCATATTGAGGCTCTCCACCGTGTTGCCTGCAAGGTCGATCTCGCGGACCTCGTTGAATTCGTCAGGCCCGGTGGGCGGGGTGATGGACGACAGGTAGGAGATGCACATCAGGATGTTGCCGTTCGGCAGGAGCTGATAGCCCTGGATCAGATCGCCCGAGCCGAGCGCAGGTTTGGGAGTGTAGGCCCAGATGACATTGCCCTGGAGATCGGTGGCCCAGACCTGCGTCAGGCCCGGGGGCAGGAGGGTGTTCCAGGTCTCGATGCCGGAGGCCGGCGTGCCGGAAGAATTGACCTGCAAGGAGGCGGTGGTAGGGGGCGCCTGGGTGTAGCAGGTCTGATCGGCATCGGTGAAGGTGGCGCCGTCGTCAAGCACGATCTGGCCGCGCATGTGGTACTGGCTGTTGCCTTGCATGCCGGCCACGTAGAGACTGACGGCGCCGCCGGTCGGCGCGGGCGTGGGCACCTGCCATGTTTCGAGGCCGTAGGAGGTCGTCTTGCCGAACTGGACGTAGACCTTGCCGGGGGCGGGCAGGTAGGTGCTGTACTGCGCCACCAGCGGGTTGCCGATGTCGAAGGGGCAGAGGACCTTGCCGGGCAGGATGATGGAGACCACCGAGGTGGCGTAGTTTTGCTGGGTCGAGCCGGCCAAGGCCACGGTGACGGTGACGTTTTCCGCCTGCGACAGGCTCGCCGGCGCGGTGTACTTGCCGGAGGCGCTGATGGTCCCGGTGGCGGCGCTGCCGCCCTGGGCGCCGTTGACGAACCATTGGAGCTGCCCTCCGCCGGAGGCCGAGGCATTGAACTGATAGGTCTGCCCGGGGACCAGGGCTACGGCCGTGGGCGAGATGCTGACCGAGCCGGCCTGTCCGGCAATGGGCGGCGGGCTGGAGGGCGGAGCCGGGGTGGGTCCCACATGCTGCGGATCGAGGTTCCGGAGGGTGGCGGTGCCGCATCCGGCCAGTATCAGTCCGGTCCAGGCGAAGAGCAGTCCGGGGACAACATATCGAAACCCGCGGCGGCGGATTTTGTACTCTTTAGAGCCTTTGCGCTCGATCATCGAATCCCTGTTGTGTTCCGAGGGGTTGGGGAATTTATGAAGGAGGCCGACCGAGTCGGCGACGAGCCGAAGGCAGAAGAGCGCTGCATTACCCCCGGAAGAGCCGGCAGGATACACCTACCTGTGTACGTTAGAGTCTGTACGCGGAAAAGAGTTGCCTCGGGAGCAGACCGGGAGTATGCTGACGGTCCCGGTGGTACCCCGCGGGGCGCATTTGCAGGGCGAACGCCAACAGATCGAGCCATTTGGATTCCTTCACCGGTTGTCAGGAAGCGTAAAGGGTGGGACGCCGTGGGCTTTCGGGCTTTCCCCACAAAAATCTGAACGAGGGGTCAAATGGCTGGAAACGCTGGGCAACCCGCCCTTGGGTCCGGGCATCTATGTTTAGGTTTCCCACACGTCGGGTTTAGCGTGCGCGGGGTGTCTTGGGTCTTCTTGCACCGACCGGATTCCAACCGTTCTCGTGGCTAGCTTTCCTGCAGGAGATTCATAACTTATGGAAACGACCATTCAGAAGCCCAGCAATGGGCAGACGGGCATCGAGCGCCCGTCCTCTTCACCCGCCGAAGCTCAGGCTGCCGAATACTTACCGCTGATTCTGGAGTCGCTGGAGACCATGCGGAATGGCGAATTTGGGGTTCGCCTTCCGGTCACCTGGACCGGGCTGGCGGGCAAGATCGCGGATTGCTTCAACGACATCGTGGCGGCGAACCAGCAGATGGCGCTGGAATTAAAGCGCGTGGGCCAAACCGTGGGCAAGGAAGGCAAGACCCGGGAGCGGATCCGCCTGCAGCACCACCGCGGCGCGTGGGATGAGATGGAGATCTCGGTCAATGATCTGGTGGAGGACCTGTTGCGACCCACGACCGAGGTGACGCGCGCCATCGCCGCCGTGGCCCAGGGCAACCTGACGCAGACCGTCCGGCTAGACGTGGACGGCAGGCCGCTGGAAGGCGAGTTCCTGCGCTCCGCGAACCTGGTGAACACCATGATCCAGCAGCTGGGCGTTTTCACCGCCGAGGTGACGCGCGTGGCTCGCGAGGTGGGCACCGAGGGCAAGCTGGGCGGTCAGGCCGTGGTGCCTGGAGTGGCCGGCACCTGGAAGGACCTGACGGATTCAGTGAACGCCATGGCTTCGAACCTGACCAGCCAGGTGCGCAACATTGCCGAGGTGACCACGGCGGTGGCCAGCGGCGACCTTTCGCGCAAGATCACAGTGGATGTGCGCGGCGAGATTCTTCAATTGAAAGAAGCCATCAACACCATGGTGGACCAGCTTCGCTCGTTCGCCTCCGAGGTGACGCGCGTGGCACGCGAAGTGGGCACCGAGGGCAAGCTGGGCGGACAGGCCGTGGTGCCGGGCGTCGCAGGCACGTGGAAGGATCTGACGGATTCAGTGAACGCCATGGCCGGCAACCTGACGGCCCAGGTGAGAAACATCGCCGAGGTGACCATCGCCGTGGCTCGGGGCGACCTTTCCCGCAAGATCACCGTGGATGTGAAAGGCGAAATTCTGGAGCTGAAAGACACCATCAACACCATGGTGGACCAGCTCAACGCGTTTGCCGGCGAAGTGACGCGCGTGGCCCGCGAAGTGGGCACCGAGGGCAAACTGGGCGGACAGGCCAGCGTGCCCGGCGTGGCCGGAACCTGGAAGGATTTGACCGATAACGTGAACTTCATGGCCGGCAACCTGACCGGCCAGGTGCGAAACATCGCCGAAGTGGCGACAGCGATCGCCAACGGCGATCTGAGCCGCAAGATCACCGTGGACGTGCAGGGCGAGATTCTTCAGCTGAAAGAAACGCTGAATACCATGGTGGACCAGCTCAACCGCTTCGCCGGCGAGGTGACGCGCGTGGCCCGCGAGGTGGGCACCGAGGGCAAGCTGGGCGGGCAGGCGGACGTGCAGGGCGTGGCCGGAATCTGGAAGGACCTCACCGATAACGTGAACTCGATGGCCGGCAACCTGACGGACCAGGTGAGAAACATCGCCCAGGTAACCACCGCCGTGGCCCGCGGCGACTTGAGCCGCAAGATCACGGTGGACGTGAAGGGCGAGATTCTGGAGCTGAAGAACACCATCAACACCATGGTGGACCAGCTCAACGCCTTCGCCGGCGAGGTGACGCGCGTGGCCCGCGAGGTGGGCACCGAGGGCAAGCTGGGCGGTCAGGCGACGGTGCAGGGCGTGGCCGGCACCTGGAAGGACCTGACCGACAATGTGAACTTCATGGCCTCGAACCTGACCGGGCAGGTGAGAAACATTGCGGAAGTGGCCACGGCCGTGGCCCGGGGCGACCTGTCGCGCAGGATGACTGTGAACGTGA
>JAJZCY010000083.1 GCA_021828835.1 Acidobacteriota bacterium
GCGTTGATGGTGCCGGTCGGCGTGCAGTGAAGGATGGCGTCAGGAAGAGGGGCCGGCTGCGAACCGGGGATGGTGAGGGGGGCGGTGAGCTCTGCGTCGTATTGGGTGCCCGACCAAAGCGTGGGTGGGTACCAGGGCAGCTGAGAATAGATGAGCTTCCGGATCCGATCGCCGCCGTTGGGGTGACGAATGATATCGAGGATCCCATGCTTCTTCGCCTGAACTATAGAGTGAGCCCGGGCACGCAGCCCGGACTTCTTTTTCCTCGTGCTCATGGTGACCACAGAGGCATCGCGTTCAGTGACAGAGGTATGAATCGCTATTGTGGCGCCGCTGGGCAGCTGCAGCGAGTCGAATCGTACGGCAGGAACGGCGGGCGCCGTAAACTGGCCGTTGAGCAGCGCTCTCACACGGCTCTGCTGCGGATCGCGCCGCATGCCCAGAATGGTGCCGGTGACCCGGGTATTGACCGGGAGAACACTGTGATCGATGGAGTCGACCGGCGCGATCAGATGGCCCTCAATGTGCGTGCCGGCACGCACACGGTAATGATGATCGATCTCGATCCGGAGCGGAACGCCGGCGCGGATGGTGACCGACTGAGAGGGCCGGGCAACGAGAGAAGGCCTGGCAAGATGCGCGGCCGGCGGTGCAGGCTGCGCTGCCGGACGGTGGTGTAGGACCTGCGCATCCATTGCGGGCAGCAGGGTCAATATCAATATTGCGGCTGGCGCTGGCAAAATGCGGCCCGCGGCGAGTTGCATGTGGGGAATCTCCTGCCGTCCTAAGTCTAGGGTTTAAGACGCCTTTGCCGGTAAAAGGGGAGCCTGGCTTGTCCGTGACCGGCGCCGCCTCCGGCACGGCAGAGACGTTGTACACTTAAGAGCCGTTATCAGACAAGAGGCAATGATGACGTTCAAATTTCAGGGCTTTGACTTCCTGCATCTCGACTCTACCTTCACTGAGGACGAGCTACTCGTCCGGCGTTCGGCCCGGGAGTTCGTGGAAGACAACATCGTCCCGATCATTGAGGACTGCTTTCGCGACAGCAGTTTTCCGCGTGCCCTGGTGCCGATGATGGGCGAGATGGGATTCTTTGGCGCGAATCTCCACGGATACGGCTGTGCAGGCATGTCCAACGTGGAGTACGGCCTGGTGATGCAGGAGCTGGAACGGGGCGACTCCGGGCTGCGCAGCTTTGTCAGCGTGCAGTCGGCGCTGGTGATGTATCCCATCTACACCTTCGGCTCCGAGGAGCAGAAAAGCACCTGGCTGCCGGCGCTCGCCAGCGGCCAGAAGATCGGTTGCTTCGGGCTCACCGAACCCGGCTTCGGGTCGAACCCGGGCGGCATGACCACGCGCGCCCGCAAATCCGGAGACGACTATATTCTCAACGGCGAGAAGATGTGGATCACCTCCGGCACGCTGGCGGATATTGCCGTGATCTGGGCGAAGGTGGAGGACGAGGACAATCGCATCCGCGGTTTTCTGGTGGAGACGGACCGACCAGGCTTTTCCGCCGAGGAGGTGCACGGCAAGTGGAGCCTGCGCGCCTCCTCGACCAGCGGCCTGTCCCTCCAGGATGTGCGCGTGCCGGCCTCGGCGCTGCTGCCTGGCTCCGGAGGCCTCAAGAGCCCGCTTATGTGCCTCAGCCAGGCTCGCTATGGCATCAGTTGGGGTGCGCTGGGCGCCGCCATGGAGTGCTTCGATACGGCGCTGCAATACTCCAAGGAGAGGAAGCAATTTCGCAATCAGCCCATTGCGAGCCACCAGCTCATTCAGGAGAAGCTGGTTTGGATGGCCAGCGAGATCAGCAAGGGGCAGTTGCTCTCCTTGCATGTCGGCCGGCTGAAGGATAAGGGAGCGGAAGGCTTCCAGCATATCTCAATGGCCAAGCGCAACAACGTGTGGATGGCCCTCGAATGCGCGCGCATGGCCCGTGACATCCTGGGCGCAAACGGCATCACGTCGGACTACCCGATCATGCGGCACATGATGAATCTCGAATCGGTAAAGACCTATGAGGGCACGCATGATATCCACGCGCTGATCCTGGGGCAGAGCCTGACGGGGATTGCAGCGTACTGACCATCGCGGAGGCGTCGGCACTTACTCCGGTATTGAAAAACCTTGTGCCGTGATTCCCGTCACGCGTCTTTCCCCCTGAGTGGGTGTCTAAATCGACAGCAGAGGGGAAGAATCCTGAGTAGCCGCTCAAACTTCCCCGGGAGGAAAGTACGATGAAACGTAATCTCTCGGTGATTTTGGCTCTCATCCTGTTGTCCACCCCGGCACTTCTGCTGTCCCAGCGAGGCAGAGGCGGAGGCGGAGGGGCCGGCGCCGGTGCGCAACAGGGTCAAGGACAAGGACAAGGGCCCGGTCCAGGTTCAGCCGGCTCGATGGGGCAGGGAACGCAGGCCGGAACTCAAGAAAGAACCCGCGACCAAGCTCGCCAGCAAACCCGCCAGCAAACCCGCGAACAGCTTCGCGCGCAGGCAACCACCGAGCAGCGCGATCAGTACCGGCAGTGCGACCAGACCATGCAGCAGACCCGTACGCAGGCCCGCACCATGGCTCGCACAGCCAGTCAGCATAGCGGCAACCTGGCCGAGATGCAAGGGCAGCAAAAGCAGATGATGGAGCAGCTGCGCAATCTGGAACAGAACCGGGCTCGTCTCTATGAGGGCCTCAATGAAGAACAACGGAACGCCATTCAGGATCGCAATCGCCAGATGGAGCAGATCCACCAGCGCGTTCAAAACCAGTTGCAGGAGATGGATCGCGAATTGGCTGGGCCCGAAACCCACACCGTAGATCTGGAAAAGCAGGCGCGGGCCACCGAGCGCGAGATGAACAATTACCAGAAGCAGTTGCGCGAGACCGCAAGAACGCTGAGCCTGACCAGCGACTGAGGCTCGAATTCACAGGAGAACGGCCGGGTAACGCGCGACCCAAGGGAGCGGAGAGCAGCTTCGAGCATTCTGCCGCCGAAGCTGCTCATTCCCTGAATCTTGCCGGCCATGCGAGGCAGACCTCAGTTCACGGGTTTGCAGCCAGCCGGGAAGGGGAGGGCAACTCGGCCCGTGACGAGATTATTTCTGCGATTCGGGCTAAATTGCCTGTAACCATCTCATTCCGTGTGAAACAATTCAGGTAATGGTCCAGTTTCCAAAAGTGATTCAGGGCGGCATGGGCGTCGGCGTCTCGAATTGGCGCCTGGCTCAGGCTGTCTCCCGGCTTGGTCAGCTCGGCGTCGTCTCGGGCACCGCGCTCGATTCGCTTTTCGTGCGCCGCCTGGTGGATGGAGACCCCGGCGGTCACATGCGCCGCGGACTGGACGCCTTTCCTTTTCCCGCGATCGCCCGGCGCGTATGGCAGGAGTACTTCGTGCCCGGCGGCAAGGCTGCCAATGCGCCGTATCCGTTGCTTCCCATGCACCAGCGCTTCGCTCCGCGCAAGCTGATCGAACTGTGCATGGTCAGCAACTTTGTTGAGGTTTTTCTGGCCCGGGAAGGGCATAACAATCCGGTGGGTGTGAACTATCTCGAAAAGGTCCAGATGC
The DNA here is from genome assembly GCA_021828835.1 of Acidobacteriota bacterium. Classification (GTDB taxonomy): domain Bacteria; phylum Acidobacteriota; class Terriglobia; order Terriglobales; family Acidobacteriaceae; genus Telmatobacter. The sequence goes on from JAJZCY010000083.1 coordinate 3,563, forward strand.
CCCACCTGTTCTCGATCTACGGAGCCATGCTTGCCGGCGTCGGCTATGTGCTGATGGGCGCGGGTATCCCGCTGCACATCCCGGCCATTCTCGACGCATTGGTGGCGCATCGCCCCGCCGAGTACCGGCTTCAGGTCACCGGGGCCGCCGCCGATTTCGACAGCCAGATGCGCTTCGATCCGGCGGAATTCGCCGAGGGGCCGCTGCCCATTCTGGAAAGGCCGAAGTTTCTGGCGATCATCTCCTCGAACACGCTGGCCTCGACCATGCTGCGCCGGGCCAGCGGCCGTGTCGATGGCTTCGTCGTGGAAGGCGCCACCGCCGGTGGCCATAACGCTCCGCCGCGGGGCAAGCTCCAGCTCACTTCCGAGGGTGAGCCCATCTACGGTGAGCGGGACCGCGTCAGCATCCCGGAAATGCGCGACCTGGGCGTGCCCTTCTGGCTGGCGGGCGGCTATGGCAGTCCCGAGAAGCTTCGCGAAGCCCTCGATCAGGGTGCGGCCGGCATTCAGGTGGGTACCGCCTTTGCTCTAAGCCAGGAATCCGGCCTTCGCACCGACTTCAAATCCATGCTTCTTGAGCGTGCTATCTCCGGTACGGGCAAGGTGATGACCGATCCGCTGGCCTCGCCTACCGGATTTCCCTTCAAGGTGGCGCAGCTCGAAGGAACCTCGTCCGAACCGGAGATCTATCGCGATCGCCGGCGCGTCTGCGACCTTGGCTATCTGCGCGAACCCTGCCTCACGGCAGATGGGAAAATCGCCTATCGCTGCGCGGCCGAACCGGTGGAGAACTACGTTGCCAAGGGCGGCAATGCGGAGGAAACCGCCGGCCGCAAATGCCTCTGCAATGCCCTGCTGGCCAACGTGGGCCATGCGCAGGTGCGCGAGAACGGAGCCGTCGAGCCGCCGCTCATCACGCTGGGCGACGACCTGAACACGGTCACTCAATTTCTCGCGCCCGGCGAGACCAGCTACAGTGCCGGTCGGGTGGTCGAGATCCTGCTCGGCGTGCAACCTTCTCGCTCCGAACCACTCCTTCACCAGGCCGCAGCGATTTCCTGAGAGCTTCCGGTCCGCGCACTCCTGGTTTACTGTTTGGCTTGTAAGTGCGTGTGATCGGATTACCGAGGCGCTGTGTGCTGGACAAAAGCCCGTCAGCGGTTCGGCACGGGTTGCGCGGCCTTTGGTCCGCCGACGGCGAAGACCTTCGGAACGCGATCGGCGGGCGCGGGCAGCGGCGGAAAGGCCGCGTGAGGCTCGCTCTGATACCAGAATGCGGTCGAATAGAAATCATCGGATCGGTTATTCCCGGTGCCATGTTCAATGGTGACTCTGATGGATTTTTCGAACGCGATGGGACCTTCGAGGTGCCATCGGTACTGGCAATAACGTCCGCCAATGCGCTTGGGGTCGGTGCAATAGGGCACTCCCTGGTGGAGATTGGCGAAGGCCTGGCCGCCGTAGCCCCAGGCGCCATTGAAGTAATCCTCCGTCCCGGTGCCGTTGATCGTGGGTAGCGCGGCGGCGTCAATGAAGATCATGTTGTCGCCCTCGCCGAACCAGCCCTCTTCGTTTTGCACGACGGCCTGCATCACGCCCAGCAAATGTCCCTTGCCAGCCGCTTCAAGAAAGATGTAGTTGTTGCGGCCGTCCAGATTCTTGCTCTCCCCCTGCACGGCGTGGCAGGGGGCAGCCTGCCGATATTGGGCGTGGAATCGGCCGAGCCCGTCGGGAAGACTCGGCACCTCCACGTAATCGATGGCGAAGTAGAAGTTGTGCGCGGGTTTGGGGCCCTGGTTCGTGACAGTGATGCGGGCGCCGGTCGCGAAGGGCATGGTGAAGTAGGCGTTCAGGGCCTTCATGGGTGCAACTACGGTCAACGCGGACTGGTAAAGGAAATACTCACCCAGCCCCAGACCGAAAAAGTCGCCGATGGGGACTTCGACCGATGGAGACGACTCGCCATCCCACCAGGCGCGAAGAACAAGATTTTTGAGGTGCATGGGGTCGGTTGAGTTGATCGTGAACCAGATGTGGGTGACGACGCCAGCGCCGGAGAGGTCAAGGACAGGGGCCTCGGCGCCCGGAGCGATGGTCACCCAATCGGCATTGCCGCCGGTGCGATCCCAACTGGAGGAGCAGCGATTCCTGTAGCTGCGAAGCCGTGAAAGCGCGAACAAACTTTCGAGATCGGCTTCTTGAGGCTGTGCAGGCATGGCCGCAGCGCTGGGGGTTGCGCCTCCCAGCAGTGCCGCGGCGGGAAGCGAAGATGCGAGCGTGCCAAGAAGCCGGCGGCGCGAGGAAAGTGGGGATTGGGAATCGTTTGATTGCATGGACCTGCCCTCCGGGAAAAGTTTGCGGCGAAAGGGCATTTTAACCGAGCAGCGAGAGGTGGCCGATGCTTTTTGAGCATGCGATAGAAATTGGCGAGCCGCGGTTTTCCGCGCGGCCCCCCACCTGTTATGGTCAGGGAGGAATTGTTTTTCCACCCCAAATGAACCCTCCATAGGAAAGCTCGAGGCATGTGGAAGCGCTGGCGAATCCGGATCCTGCTGTTTCTCGCCGTGCTCGGCCCCGGGTTTATCACTGCCAACGTCGATAACGATTCCGGCGGCATCTTTACCTACTCCCAGGCGGGCGCGCAGTACGGCTACACCCTGCTCTGGATCATGCTTCCCGTCACCCTGGCGCTGGTCGTGGTCCAGGAGATGTGCGGCCGCATGGGCGTGGTCACCGGCAAGGGCCTGAGCGACCTCATCCGCGAAGAGTTCGGCCTGCGCCTGACCTTCGTGCTGATGGTCCTCCTGGTCATCGTCAACTACACCAACGTGGTCACCGAGTTCATCGGCATCGCCGGCTCGCTCCATCTGTTCCATGTCTCCAAGTTCATCAGCGTGCCTATTTGCGCGGCGCTGGTGTGGGCGCTGGTTCTGCGCGGCGACTACAAAAGCACGGAGAAGATCTTTCTCGTTGCATCGCTGGTTTATATCGCCTACATCTTTGCCGGCGTGCTCTCACAACCCAACTGGCACGAAGCACTGATGGCCACCGTGACGATGCCACCGCGTTCGGTCTGGCGCGACAAGACCTACATCTACATGGCGATCGGCGTGGTCGGAACGACGATCGCGCCGTGGATGCAGTTCTACCTGCAATCCTCGGTGGTGGAGAAGGGAATCGCGGTCAAGGACTATCCGGCCTCGCGCCTGGATGTCATCGTCGGCTGCTTTTTTACCGATCTGATCGCCTGGTTCATTGTAGTAGCCTGCGCCGCAACGCTCTTTGTGCACGGCATGGGCGCCATCCAAGGGGCCGCGGACGCGGCCGAGGCCATGCGCCCTCTGGCCGGCGACTACGCATTCCTGCTCTTCGCCTTCGGCCTTTTCAATGCCTCGCTCTTCGCCGCCTCCATTCTTCCGCTCTCCACGGCCTACACGGTTTGCGAAGGCCTCGGCCTCGAATCGGGGGTGGATAAGAGTTTCCGCGAAGCGCCGTTCTTTTACTGGCTCTACACTGCTCTGATCATCGGCGGCGGCGCCACCGTTCTGCTGCTGCCGAACTCGCAGCTCGTCAACGTCGCCATCCTCTCGCAGGTGCTCAACGGCGTGCTGCTGCCGGTCATCATCATCCTCATGCTGCTGCTGATCAACCGCAGCGACCTGATGGGCACCTACAAAAACTCGCGCTTCTGGAATGTCGTTGCCTGGGTGACGAGCATCCTGGTGATCGGCATGACCCTGGCGATGCTTTGGGGCATGCTGCCTGGGCACTGATTCCGCAGCAGGGCATCTGGAACAGCCTACCCGCCTATCTTGTCTGTCAGCTCCAGCCAGCGCTCGTAGAGCGCGTCGTGCTCGGCCTGCGCAGCTTGCAGCGCCGCCAGAGCCGCTGTGAGCGCGGCTGCATCCGTGGATACGACAGGATCTTCTAGGCGGGCGTGGGACTGCGCCAGCCGCTCATCTGCCGCTGCGATCCGCGCTTCGATGGTGTCGTACTCGCGCTGCTCAAGATACGAGAGCTTCTTCTTCGGCACTGGAGCAGCGGCGGGCTGTTCTGAGGCCCGGGGAGCTGCCTCGCGCGACTCACTTGGCGCTCCGCTCCGGGCGCGCCACTCTTCCCATTGGATGTAATCGGCGAACAGGACCGCATTGCCGCGCCCATCCAGCCCCAGCACTGCGTTAGTCACGCGATCCAGCAGGTAGCGGTCGTGCGTCACGAGAACCAGCGCGCCCGCAAACTCCAGCAGCGCCTCTTCAAGAATCTCCAAGGTCGGAATATCCAGATCGTTGGTCGGCTCATCGAGGATGAGGACGTCCGCCGGTTGCAGCATCAGCCGGGCAATCAGCACGCGCGCCCGTTCCCCGCCGCTCAATCGCTCCACCGGCTGGTTGAGCTGTTCACCCGTGAACAGAAATCGCGCGGCGTAGCTGGCCACATGCACCACGCGATCCTGGTACACAACCGCGTCGGAATCGGGCGCCAGCGCCCGGCGCAGGGTGAGGGAAGTGTCCAGTTCGCGGAGCTGGGAGAAGTAGACGACGCGCAGCGCCGGCGCGCGCCGAACCTCGCCGGCGCTCACCGGCAGCTCCCCGGTCATGGCGCGCAGCAGGGTGGTCTTGCCGGAGCCGTTCGGGCCGACCAGACCCAGTTTTTGTCCGGCCGTGAGGCTGAAGGTCACAGCATGCAGAATTTCGCGCACGCCCAGCGTCACTGCGGCGTCTTCCATCTCGATCAGGCGCTTGGTTTGGCGTTGGGTGGCGTCGAATGTGATCCCGGCCGTAGCCGAGCTGCTGCGGGCCTCCGCGTCCTGCAATTGCGCAATCAGGGCATTGGCAGTGTCGATGCGCGCCTTGGCTTTGGTGGTGCGCGCCTTGGGGCCGCGGCGCAGCCACTCCACCTCTGTGCGTACGCGGTTGCGCAGGCTCTCCTGCGCGCGCTGCTCCTGTTCCATCCAGGCCTCGCGATCCTCGAGGAACTTCGAGTAGCTGCCCTTCACGCGCAGCAGCCCGTCCGGGTAGATGCGATTCAGTTCTACGATCGCCGTAGTGCTATTCTCCAGAAAGCGCCGGTCGTGCGACACCACGACGTAAGCAAAGCCGGCCGCCTCCAGCAGCCCCTCCAGCCATTCGATGCCTTCCAGATCCAGGTGATTGGTGGGCTCGTCCAGCAGCAGCACATCGGGATTGCCTACCAGCGCCTCGACAATCGCCAGCCGCTTGCGCCAGCCGCCACTGAGCGTGGCAGCTTCGGCGGCGAAGCCTACGCCGGCCTCGCTGGTCTCCGCGAAGCCCGCTCGTCCCAGCGTCTCGCGCAGCCGCTGCTCGCGCTCGCTCTCCGGCACCGTGGCGCGAGTCATGGCCGCCTCCACGACGCCGCGTACGGTCACGCCTGGCACATAGCCGGAGATCTGGTGCACGTACCCTACACGGGCCCGCTTGCGGAAGGCCACTTCGCCGGAGTCGGGCTCCTGCTCGCCACCCAGGATGGCGAGCAACGTTGATTTTCCGGCGCCGTTCGGCCCGATCAAGCCGATGCGATCGCCGTCGTGCACAGCGAAGTTGATGTTCTCAAATAGGGGGTTGGCGCCAAAGCGTTTCGAAATGCTCTGCGCGTTCAGAATCGGCGGCATACTTCCAGTCTAAGTTGCGAGCCGTGAGGATGGAGGGGGATTGATCCAGCGGGATAGGCAGCCGATGCTGTGCGGCCACCCAACTTTCCATTCGGCAGCCAAGATGTGCCAGCCGGAGGGGGATTTTTCACCGATTCTGGATATTTCGATTAGCGACCGCGCACAGCCAAAGACTTCGCGGATGCAACTGGCGAGTTGGCGGAATCCTGGAATGGACCTTTTTGGGGCTGTGCTCGCAGAAGATGCTCGGGGGTCTTCTGCGAGCGCAGGCGGAGGGATGATTGGCGGCGCCGAGCTATCTGCCTGCGCCCACGAGCGGCATCTCCAGATCGTGTCCTGCTTCATATCTGAATTTCGACACGATATTCTGCAGCTTGCCGGCGAGCGATTCCAGCGATTGAGCGGAGGACTGCGTTTGGGTCGCGGCTTCGGTGGTTGTTTTGGCTGCACCGGCAACACCCGCGATGGTTCGGGTAATGTCGGTTCCGCCACGGGCGGCTTCGGCCAATGCGCGGCTGATTTCGTTTGTGGTGGCGCTCTGCTCTTCGATGGCGCTGGCCACGGTGCTTTGGAAATCGTTGATCTGGTCGATGACGCCGGTGATTTGCCCGATCGCCTTGACCGCGTCCTGACTATCCTGCTGAATGGCCTGGATCTTATGACTGATGTCCTCGGTAGATTTCGCGGTTTGATTCGCGAGCTCCTTGACCTCGTTGGCCACCACGGCGAAGCCTTTGCCCGCCTCTCCGGCACGCGCGGCCTCAATGGTCGCATTCAGCGCCAGAAGATTCGTCTGCTGGGCGATCGAGGTGATCACCTTGATGACCTGCCCGATCTCCTCACTGCTAGAGCCGAGCTTTTTCACTGTGGTGTTGGCGGAGTGCGAAAGGGTCTTGGCCTGGTTCGCCACCTTGGTGGCTTCGACGGTGCTTTTGGCGATCTCGCGGATGCTGGCGCCCATCTGGTCTGCGCCCGAGGCGACCGTCTGGATGTTGTTGGCGATGTCTTCGCTGGCGGTGGAAACTACGCTGGCCTGCGCAGAGGTCTCGTCGGCGCTGCGGCTCATGACGTGGTTGACGCGAGTGAGCTCCTCGGAGGCCCGCACCAGGGCTCCGGAACTGGATCCGATCTCCCGAATGGCGGCGCGCACCTGGGTGGCAACCGAGTTGACGGCCACGCGCAGATCGTTGAAATCACCCGCATAGGCGGTCTTGATCTGGACCGTCAAATCGCCGGCGGCCATGGCTTCCAGGGCGTGCGAGACATCCCGGACCGGCAGGACAATGCCGTCGAGGATGGAATTCAGGCCGGCGATCATTTCCCTGAAGCTGTACTGGAAGTTGTTGACGTCACCGCGGACGGAGAGCTGACCTTCCCGCGCGGCCTGGACCAGGACCATGATTTCGGCATGGACCGACTGCATGCTGCGCCGGACCTCGTCGATGGCTTCCTTGATCGCAGACAGCTTGCCGGGCAGGACGGGCATGTCGATGGAGAGGTTGCCGATGGCATACTGGCTGACAACCTCGATGACTTTGTTGCTGACATCAATATGGGACTTGACCAGATTGTTAATGCCGTCGGCCATCTTGTGGTAGACGCCGGAAAATTGGTCGACGGGGAGGACTTCGTCGATCATGCCGGCGTCGTGCATGGTCTTGAGGTGCTTTTGCGCCAGAACGAAGTTGTCCAGGGTGGCAATGCAGGTGTTCAGGTTTTCCTTGAGACGATTGAAATCGCCTTTGAAGTTTGCGGACAGGCGCTCCGGGATATCGCCCCTGGAGATCTTGTCGATATAGTCGGCCGCGATGTTCAAGGGGCCGATCACGCCGTCCAGGGTGCGATTGACTCCTTCGATGATGCTGCGGAAGTCGCCTCTGTGCTTGGAGGCATCGGCGCGTGCGTCCAGTTTGCCCTCAATTGCAGCATTGGTTAGCTGGTTCATGTCGGCGATGAGCGCCTTCACATTTTCGGTGCAGGCGATCAGGGCGTGCCCGAGCGCGTCGCGTTCCGAACGGAGGCGGATGGTGGTGTTGAGGTCGCCTGCGGCAATCTGTTCGGCTGCCTTGGCGCGTTCGCGAATCATCTCGCACATGGAGCGAAACGCATCGGAGAGCACGCCGACCTCGTCGTCGGAGTGATGCTCGATGGAGAGGTCGACTTCTCCGGAAGCGATGCGACCGGCGGCCTCCGTCAGCTTGTTCATTGGTTCGGTGATGGTGGCGATCTTGCGATTGATCACGACGATTGCCGAGGCAAGAACCAGAAGGAAGAGCGCGATAGCGAACAGTTGCTGCCGGACAATCCAGGTGAGAACCGTCGCCAGCTCGGATTGGAAGTCGTTGGTTAGATCGTCATGCAGTTTGGCGAGCGCCGATCTCACCTCCTTGTCGTCCTGGGTGATCGAGACAAGCTCTGCCTGGGCGTTGGCGGAGGCGCCGCTCTGGTTGCCAACCATGGTCCCGTAAACCGCCCTCGACCTTTGCTGCAGGTCCTGGATCTTCGCAATCAGGGCATTGACCTCAGCCTCCCGTTCCGGACTGAGCTTTTTGGCGGCCACCTGATTCAAGCTGGACTCCGCGGCATCGGCTTGCTGTGCAGCTTTGTCGAGGACGCTCTTGTCCTGCAAGACCACCGCGTCGCTGTAGCTCTTGACGAGTTGCTCGAACTCGGAGCTTGCGTTCTGACAGCTGAGGGTAGCTGGAAACAATGATTGGGAGGCGAAATTCATGTGCGCCTTGGCCAGGTACACGGTTGCCTGCACGAACACCAGAAGCATCATGAAGCCCAGGGCGAAGATGCTCATGCAAAACCAGATCTTGCTGCGAATTCCCTTATTCCAGAACGCCGTTGCCATGATCGAACCCCTGTGCTTGTAGTGATGGTCTCCTCATTCGGCCTTCTCCATCTCAGCCGCATGGGGATTGGAATTGCTCGTTCGTCCCGCCTGTGACAGTGTTGCCCCTGGGAATACTTGTTTGCTTCTCAGAACGCGCTGGGGGCGAGTTACACCCCTATCGGCAGGGACATGGAATTTGTGCAGAGCTGTTTGCCCGTCCGCCAAGTGCTCCCCTCACGGGCGCCGTTCCATGAGGCAAAGTTTCATGTTTCCGGAGGACGAGATGAAGCCGTACTCCACAATCCTGTCGCCGTGCGGCACCGTGAACTCGTAGTCGGTGCCAAAGACCACCGAGGGTATGGTGAGCGAACTGGGGGCAGGCAACAGGGCCTTGACGGAGCCGCCGGTCATGTTGGCCAGCTCGCCTGCCGCGTCTCGTATGTCATCCATGCTCAGTTCCTCAGCGGATAAGCCCAGAAGGGAAGCGGCAGCTTCTCTCACCAGGCTCGTATCGAGATCAAGGCGCACAACATGCTGCATGGCGCCGATGATCTGAACGCTGGCCACGATGTAGCCGTTGCTCTTGTTGATGGCAACATCTCCGCAGGCTGGTGTAAGCTCGGTTCCAGCCATGGTGGACCAAATGTCGTGCGTAAGCTCCTGCACGTCGGAGAAGCTGATCTGGTCAATCATGTGACGGTTCCTTTCCTTTCGGTCGATAGTAGGTTGTGGTTCGGAACGTGAGCCGCTCGTAGGAAGCATCCAGGCTGAGCATGGACTCTGCGCATCCCAGGATCAGGAATCCGTCTGGCTGAAGAACCTTGCGGATATTCGCCAGGATTCTCCTTCGAGTATCGAGGTCAAAGTAGATCAGGACATTGCGAAGGAAGACCACGTCGTATGTCTCCATCGCGGGCCATGGCTGCGCCAGATTCAGCAACTGGAATGTGACCGCCTGCTTGATGCCCGCATCGATGAACCAGTGCAGTCCCTGCTGACGGAAATAGCGAGCCAGAAGAGCGGCGGGGAGGCCGCGGTTGATCTCCATCTGGCTGTACCGGCCCAGCCGCGCGCGCTCCAGGATGGCGTTGCTGATGTCGGTGGCGTGAATCTCGTAAGTCCAGTTGGGAAGCGCGAAGTTGTTGTGCAGCAGCATTGCGATGCTGTAGGGTTCCTGTCCGCTGGATGCGGCGGCGCTCCAGAACCGCAATTTGCGTTGCCGGGCGCGCCGCTCCAGCAGTTGGGGGATAATCTGTTGCTCCAGCGCCTGGAAGGGACCGAGATCGCGAAAGAACCAGGTCTCATTGTTGGTCATCGCCTCCAGCACCTTGCCGTGCATGGCCTGAAAAGGCTCGCTGCGCAAACGCACCAGCAGATCGTCAACGGAGCTGCAGGAGGTCTCGACCGCGATGGAGGCCAGGCGCGATTCGGCCAGGTACTGCTTATCGTGATCGATCACGATGGCGGAGTGATCTCTGACCAGCTTGCGCAAGTATTCGAATTGTTGCAGCGCAATTCCCATTCCGGGGAGCACTCCTCTGCTATGCGGCGGCGAATCGCGATGCCTGGACTCGCCGCACGATTTCCGGGCCGATTTCCGAAAGGGGCAAAATCGCCTGCGCCAGGCCAGCTTTGGCAACCAGGCCGGGCATGCCCCAGACAATGGAGCTTTCTTCGTCTTGCACGATAACCTGCGCCCCAATTTGGTTGAGCTGCGTGCAACCGCGCAAGCCATCCTGGCCCATGCCCGTGAGCATGACGGCGAGGACGCGGCTGGCACAGGCTTGTGCAAGTGAGTGGAACAGCACGTCTACGGAGGGCCGGCAAAAGTTCTCCGGAGCAGCTTGAGAGTTTGACAGATAGAGCTTACCGTCCACTCGTACGAGTTCCATGTGGTAATCGCCCTGCGCGATCCAAACATGCCCCGGCAGCACTGCGGCTCCGTGGCGTGCTTCCTGTACGGGCAGGTGGCAGGTCTGGTCGAGCCTCTCTGCCAGGGCGCGGGTGAACACCGGCGGCATGTGCTGGACGACTACGATGGGCACCGGAAATTCCGCCGGGAGAGAAGGCAATACTTCGGAAAGTGCCTTGGGTCCGCCGGTCGAACAGCCGATAGCCACAATATCCAGAGGGTGCTTGCCCGGCCATGCAGCCGGCAGTGGCCGCTCCGCCGGGGTTCTGACCGAGAGCGGGAAATCTCCTGTGGGTTTTGAACAAAGGGCGATCAGCTTCGGAATCAGGGTCCCCTTGAGTTCGGCGATGGCCGCGTCGAAGTTGGACGCACGCTGCGGCTTGGTCACGTAGTCGCTGGCGCCGAAGGAGAGGCATTCGATGGTTGCCGCCGCTCCTTTGACCGTCAGGCTGCTGAACATGACGACGGGCAGATCCGGATGCTGGGCGCGAATCGCTTTCAGGGTCTCGAGGCCGTTCATGTAAGGCATTTCGAGATCCAGGGTCACTACATCCGGCGCGCACCGCGGCAGCAGAGAGAGCGCGAGGGCCCCATGGCTGGCGGTGCCTGCCAGTTCCAACCCGGGTTCAGATTGAATGGCTTCCGACAGCAGGCGGCGCATCACCGCTGAGTCGTCGACCACCAGTACACGGATCTTCCTAGGCATGGGAATCGAGGCCGAGAAGCGCAAGTTTGTCGTCCACCTGTCCGGTGGTGAACGGCTTCATTAGATAATCTGTGGCTCCGGCGTCAATGGCGCTTTGCACTTCATGTATGCCGGTTTCCGTAGTCACCATCATGATTCGCATCTGCGCGTGGGCCTGGTTTTTGCGAACATCGCTAACGAATTGCAGCCCGTTCATCTCCGGCATGTTCCAGTCCACCAGGGCAAGATCGGCAGTGGCGGTCTGGGCCAGCACCGGCAACGCCT
>JAJZCY010000084.1 GCA_021828835.1 Acidobacteriota bacterium
ACATTCTTCACAGCCGGCCAATCAGGCGCGCACCGATGTGGCCAAAGCCTTGCGGACCGCCGCTACCACCCACAAGCGCGTGATCTTGGATTTTGGCGGCAACTGGTGCCCGGATTGCCAGGTATTGGATATTTACCTGCACAACTCGCAGAACCTTCCCATCCTTAATAAGAATTTTGTTCTGGTGCACGTGAACATCGGCGAGTACGATTCGAACCTCGAGCTGGCGAAGCGCTACGATGTGCCGCTGAAGAGAGGCGTGCCGGCGCTGGTGGTGCTCAGCGACCACGGCAAGCTGCTCTACACGCAGAAGCAGGGGCAGTTCGAAGCGATGAGCCGCATGGATCCGACATCGGTTACGCGGTTTCTGGTGCAGTGGCGTCCGCCGCAGGCGGGCTGCTCGATGATGACGGTGAACTGCTGACCCTGGCGGCGAGCCGCAAGATCTAGCGCTGGCTCGCCTGGCCGGATGCCACCCGGCGATTGAACTCGGCGGAGCGGTTGCGGGGAACGCTCAACGACTGCCAGCGGTCGCTGGCAAAGTGCTTGGCCAGGAGCACGATCTGGCCCACGTGATAGGAGTAGTGCGCTATCTGGCGGTTGACGGCCTGGAGGACGGAGTGGGCCTCGCCGCGGATGGTGATGGTGCGCTCCAGGTCAGCATCGGTGAGCGGCTCGAGCGCGCCGAGAAGACAGGCCCAGCCCGCCTCCCACATCTCCATCAGCGCCTGACGCGATCGCGGCGGATCAATAAACTCGCCGTCGCGATCGCGGTCGGGTTTTTCGCCGTCGGTGGTGAGGAAGTCAGTCCAGCGCGAGCGCATGTTGCCGGCGATGTGCTTCACGATGACGGCGATGGAATTAGCTTCGGCATCCAGCGCGGTGAACAGTTCTTCGTCGCGCACCTGGGCGATCGCGCCCTCGCCTAGCTTCTTGTACATGCGGAAGAGCGAGAGCGAATCTTCAAGATAGGAAGTGGTGAACCTGAGCGCCATGTCCTCAGTGTAAGCCCGGTCCGGTGGCGATCCGCAATGCTGGCCCATCCGTCCTCTCACGGCCGGCAAGGGCGAGGCACATCCGTGGTGTCGGATTTCCAGTGCAGTGGATACGCTTCCGCGTCTGCGGCGCCTGCTGCGGGTCAGTTGGGCAGCGCAGCGGCCGCAGGCACGGAATTCGGCACGATCCGTTCAGGACACCGCAGCAATCGGGTGATCTCTTCGGCAGGCAAGGGTTTGGCATACAGATAGCCCTGGCCATAGCGGCAGCCGAGTTGCTGGAGCATGGAGGCCTGCTCAGAGGTCTCGATTCCCTCGGCCACTACGCTCATGCCCAGCACGCGGGCCAGTTCCACGATGGTGCGGACGATCTGCAGGGCCTGCTCTCCCTCCGCCATGCGGGCCACGAAGGAGCGATCGATCTTGAGCACATCGAAGGGGAATTTGTGCAGATGGTTGAGCGAGCTGTAGCCGGTACCGAAGTCATCCATAAGCAGCGACACGCCCAGGCGGCGCAGGCTGCCGAGGACTTCCATGGCGGTAGGGGCATCGGGAATGAGGCTCGATTCGGTCATCTCCAGGCCGAGTTGACCGCTCGAAACGCCGGAGCGGCGCAGCAGTTCTTCGACGTGATCGGCCAGCCCCTCGCGCGCAAACTGCCGGGCGGAGAGGTTGACGCAGATGCGCAGCGAATCTTCGCAGACCTCCTGATTGCACCATTCGCGAATCTGGCGGCAGGCCTCGGCGAGGCCCCAGTCTCCGATGGGCAGGATCATGCCGCACTCTTCGGCGAGGGGAATGAAGTCCATGGGCGGGATCAGGCCGCGGTCGGGATGCCGCCAGCGGATCAGAGCTTCCAGGCCGACGATTTTGCGGGTGGCCAGTTCCACCTCCGGCTGATAGTAGAGGACGAACTGGCGCTCGTCGAGGGCGCGGCGCAGGTCAGGAAGTCGCGGCCAGATGCCGGTGACTTGCTTGCAGCTCTGCTGTTGCGGGCGGGGGCCCTGGCGGTGGTAGATTTTGCGCAGCCGGCGCAGTTCGAGTTGACTGGCAGCCAGCTCGGCCAGGCTCTCGAGCATGCGCAGCTCATCGCCGCTCATGGGCCGGCGGGGCTGCACCCCGAAGATCGTCAGCGTGCCGAGGATCTGCCGGGCGCTGGCGCGAACCGGCACGCTAGCGAACGACATCACCTTCAGCCGACGAAGCATCAGGGGGCAGTTCCCGGAGCAGAGTTCGTCAGAAAGCTGAGAGACCACCACCGGCCCGTCGGCTTCGAGGACCATCTCGAAGATGGAGCCCTCCCGGGGCAGTTCCCGTACGGGCTCGCCCCAATAGGATTTGGTCCACACCCGGCTCTCGTCCGCAAAGCTCAGCAGCACGGTATCGGCGCGGAAGTACTCCGCGGCCAGCCGGGTGATGGCGTCGAAGCTCGATTCCGGGGGAGTGTCGAGAATCCCCGCTGCCTCCAGGGCGCCCAGCCGGGCGTACTCCTGCTGCCGGTCAAGGCGAGTGCTCCGCAAGCGCGGCGGAATCTCGATGGTGGACATTGGTTCGCTGGTCCTCGCGGAATGCGCCCCGGCACCTGCGTGGGGGCCCGGAGAGTCGTGCTGCACGTTTTTTTGATGCAACAAAAAGCGCGCGAGATGGGTTACCGACCGATCGTGGGAGGAGGGGCTGGACCCAACCTCTGCTTCGGCAGTCTCCGATTCCTGTTTGCTTTCCGTCTTATCGGTAGGCTGGCGCAGAGTGAACAGGTTACTCAAGGGCAGTGTCCCATCGGGCACGGCAGGCGTTTCCCGGTTTGGACGCTGTGAAGCCATCCCACCGGCGCCGGAAATGGAGTGAGGCCGTCCAGGTGGAGCATCATCGGGCTTTTGTGTGGGATCAATCTCCATGTACGGCGGCGTCGACCAGGCAGGTTACCCGACGTGTGCAGGGCGCATCCTAGCCCATAGATCAAGTGGGCCCCTCAGTATTCGGTTACCACGCTTGCTTTAGCGGAGGATGCAGCGATGCAACACAGCCAGAGCGCCACGCGGATGCTGTTGAAGGCTCTCCGGTCTACCCTCCAGGGCCTTCAGCAATCGGAAGACCTGCCGCCCGACGATCCTGCTCTGCGGGAGATCAAGAGCTCCATTCTGCAGAGGATCGCGCGCCGCGAGGCAGAGCTTTCGCCGGATCGCGAACCAGAATCGGAGGAAGAGCCCGCAGCCTGAGCTCTTCCCGGGTGCGCGTGCCTACCTGGAGCGCGAAGGGGATCCCGTCTCAGTCCATAGAAACGTCAATTGGTCGGCATTGTCCTGAATGTCCTGCTCCACTCCAACCCCGCTGGAGTGGCCGCCGATGAGGCTTTCATGCAGCAGGATGGGGCGGCCGCTGGAGGAGTCGGCCTGCATGAGGGCGGCCATCTTGCGCGCGTGCAAGGGCGCCACCCTGGTATCGCTGGCGCCGGTGAAGAAGAGCACAGCCGGGTAGGCCGTTCCCTTGTGGACATTCTGGTAGGGCGAGTACTTGAGCAGGTAGTTGAACTGCTGCTGCTCGCCGGAGGAGCCGTACTCGGTGATCCAGTGCGAGCCCTGCTCGAAGTTCTGATAGCGGAGCATATCGAGCAGCGGATAGCCGCACACGACCGCGGAAAACAGGCCGGGCCGCTGGGTCATTGCCGCTCCCATGAGCAGCCCGCCATTCGAACGGCCGGTGATGGCGAAGTGCTGGGGCGAGGTGTACTTGTTTTTGATCAGGTACTCAGCGGCAGCCGAGAAATCATCGAAGACATTCTGCTTGTGTTGGAACATGCCGGCTTCGTGCCATTTCTCGCCGTACTCGCCGCCGCCGCGCAGGTTGGGGAGCGCAAACCATCCGCCCTGCTTGATCCACCACGCCCAGGCGGGATTCCACTCGGGCGTTTCGCTCACATTGAAGCCGCCGTAGCCGGTCATCAGCAGACGCTCCGTACCGTCCTGCTTGAGGCCTTTTTTGCCGGCAATGAACATGGGGATGCGGGTGCCGTCTTTCGATGAATAGAAGACCTGCTTCAGCTCGTACTGACTGGAGTCGAAGGGGACCTTAACCTGGGCGAACAACTCACGCTTCCCGGTGAGGGTATCGACGCGGTAGATCTCCGGGGGGACGATGAACGATTCGAATCTGTAGAAGCCATAGCGGTCCGTGGTGCGGCCGGAGAGCACGCTGGCGCTGCCGATGCCGTCGTAGGCAATGCTGCCCGCCGGCTTACCGGTGAGCGTATAGACGGCGGTCTCGGTCTTCACGTCGTGCAGGCGGTTCACATAAAGCTTGTCGCCGACGATGGAGAAGTCATCGATCACATCCGGTCCCTGCGGCACCACCGTGTCCCAGGCCTCGGGCATGATGCCGGGATAGGCTTTCAGGATGCAGCCGTTGGGGGCCTTGTAGTCGGTCTTTACGTACCAGGCGCCGTGCGCATAGATGGCCGAGAAGCGCGAGTCGATTCCCCAGGTAAGGACTTCGAAGTACGAATTCGGCCTGGTCAGGTCGCGGTAGACGATATCCACGCGCCGGGCCGGTACGCCGCGGTCGATCTGGACCACCAGGTAGCGATAGTCGTCGGTTACATTGGCGAAGAAGAGGTCGTTGGGGCCCAGCTCCTCGCCGCGAAACTCATGGCCGAAGAGCAGGGTATCGCGATTGGCGCGAGTGCCGAAGAGGTGCTCGAAGAGCAGGGTTCCCTGAGCGTTGGTGCGGGTGTAGAAGACCCCCTTGCCGTCGGGCGTGAAATCAACCGAGTAGTAGATCGAGCTGGGAAGAACGTCGAAGGGGGCCTTCCCCGTCTTGACGTCGTAGAAGCGCACTGTGGTCTGGTCAGCGCCGCCTTCGCGCACCAAGTAGGCGATCATGGAGCCGTCGCGCGAAACATCGACGAGGTTTACCGAAGTGTTTGGATCGCGGCTGAACTGGGCTGGATCGACCAGCCGTTTGTCCTTGCCGGTCCAGCCATGGCGCATGTAGATGGCGGCCTGATCTTCGCCGGCGAGGCGCTTCTCGAAGAAGTAATCGTCGCCGCGCTGGATGGGGATGGTCCAGTGCGCTACATCCTCGAGCGGTTCCAGGTCGCTGACGATCTGCGGCCGGATGCGTGCCTGGTTCATGTAGCGCTGGGTGTAGGCGTTTTCATCGGCGATGAACTTCTGCGTCTGAGGACTGCGCGCGTCTTCCAGCCAGCGGTAGTCGTCCGTGACCTTCGTCCCGAAGTAGTTGTCGGTGACGGGATTCTTCTGGACGACGGGATATGGAGGCAGGGAGATGCCGTCCCGGCCGTGGATTTGTTGTGTCTGTTGAGCGTGTGCGCCGGCCACACCGGCCAGCGCGAGCACCAAGGCCAAACTGAAACTGAGCCGCACAGGCATACCCTCCCGTACAAGAATAGCTACGCAGGCGGAGCACACGGACTAGCAGAGCGCAGACCCGCTGGCGCGCTTCACCCCGTGTTGCGCAAGCCGGCTGCGATCCCGCTGATGGTCGCTGCAATTGCCCGGTTCACCTCCGGGGTGTTTTCGCCGGCGCGCTTGCGCACCAGCATGTCCACCTGGATGAGGTGCATGGGATCGACATAGGGATTGCGCAGGCGGATGGATCGCGCCAAGACCTGATTTGATTCCAGCAGTTTTTTCTGTCCGGTAATGGCCAACACGGCGCGGACGCTGCGTTGGAACTCGGCTTCGAGCATGCCGTAGACGCGATCGCGCAGCGCTTTGTCGCGGACCAGAGAGGAGTAGAGCCGCGCGATGGAGAGATCGGCTTTGGAGAGGGCCATCTCCACATTGCGCAGCAGGTCGATGAACAGCGGGAACTCGCGGGCCATGATCTGGAGCAGCGCGAGGTTCGCGTCATCCGCCGCCAGAAACTGCTCAACGGCGAAGCCCACGCCAAACCAGCCGGGCACCAGCAGGCGCGATTGGGTCCAGCCAAAGACCCAGGGGATGGCGCGCAGGTCCGTGAGTTTGGTGGAAGCGTTGCGCCGCGAGGGCCGCGAGCCGATCTTGGCATTCTCCAACTCGCCTACCGGCGTGGACTGCTCGAAGTACTCGACGACTTCGGGGTCGCCCAGGATACGCTCGCGGTAAAAGGCGAACGATATGCGCGAGAGCTCGTCGAAGGCTGCCTCCCACTGCGGCAGCAGCTTGCCGGTGAAGTGGCCGTGGGGGTCGCGCGCATTGGGCCGGGCCAAGGCATCCAGGGATGCGGCGATCATCAGTTCCAGATTGCGCTCGGCCAAAACTTCATCGGCGTACTTGAAGTTGAGCACCTCGCCCTGCTCGGTGATGCGCAACTGGCCATCAAAGGCATCGATGGGCTGGGCGACAATGGCGCGATGGGTGGGACCGCCGCCGCGGCCGACGGTGCCGCCGCGGCCGTGGAAGAGCCGCAGCCGGATGCCGGCGTCGCGGGCCACCTCGTGGAGCGCGCGATGGGCGCGGAAGATCTCCCAGGTGGAGGTGAGCATGCCGCCATCCTTGTTGGAGTCGGAGTAGCCGAGCATGACCTCCTGCCAGTTGCCCCAGCTGGCGAGCAGGCGGCGGTAGTCCTCGCGGCTCCAGAGCTGGCGGCAAACCTCGGGCGCGTTGCGCAGGTCTTCAATGGACTCGAAGAGCGGCACCGGCATCAAGCCGGGATCGCGGGTGGGCCGGCCGGAGTTTTCGCTGCCGCCCTCCACACGCACGCCGCCCAGACGCGCCAGGCGGACTACGGCCAGCACATCTTCTACCGTGGATGCACCGCTGATGACGTACTGGCGGATGGACTCGGGCGCGCAGCCGGCCTTTACCTCGGCGACTGCGCGGAAGGTTTCGAGCACATTCTCAGCATCAGGCGAAAGCCCGGCGGGGAGCGTGGGCGCGGCCGTGTCGCTGATCGTCTCTTTGAGGGCCGCCGCGTGCACGCGGGCATGCTGGCGCACATCGAGAGTGTGCAGGTGCAGGCCGAAGGTGCGCGCCTGGAGGATCAGCGGGTCGATCAACGTCTGCGCGATGCGAAGGCCACCGTTGGCGGCCAGCGAGTCGCGCAACAGTTGGAGGTCTTCAAGAAATTCCTGGGCGCAGCCATAAGCGGGAAGGACGCGGGCCAGCTTCTCCGGTCCCTGGGCGAGGGTGTAGGGCATCACCGGCAGCGCCGCGCCACGCACCGCCTGTTCGCCCGCGCTCTGCAATGTGCGCTGGATGCGGGCCTTGAGGCAGATGGCGAAGCGGCGATAGTACTCGAATTCGTACTGAGCGCCGAAGACCTGCGACTCCGGCGTATGCACCAGAGCCACGTAGGACTGAAGCCGCGCCAGCAGCGCCTCGCTTACCGGCCGCTGCTGCGCGCTGGTGGTGAGCAGGTTGATGATTTCATCCAGCCGGCTCTGGTAGTAGACGAGCAGGTGACCGCGCGCCAACTGGGTAGCATCGCGCGTGACCTGAGGCGTAACGAAGGGGTTGCCGTCACGATCGCCGCCGATCCAGGAGCCGAAGCGCAGCACCTGAGGCAGATCGAGGGCTTCGATGTCGAGGCCGTAGACCGCTTTCAGGGCATTGGCGATCTCGCGGTAGAGCGTGGGCAGGGTCTCAAAGATCGAGACGTCATAGTAGTCCAGGCCCATTTTGATTTCGTCGTAGACGGTGGGGCGCCGCGACCGCACCTCGTCGGTTTGCCAGAGGGTGGTGATCTCGGCCAGCAGCAGCTCTTCCAGCCGGGTCATCTCCGGCTCGGCCAGGGGGATGCGATCCAGCTCGACCAGGAACTCGCCGATGCGCCGGCGCTTGATCATGACGGTGCGCCGCGCGGCCTCCGTAGGATGTGCGGTAAAGACCGGCACTACCAGCACCCGGCGAAGATACTCGAGCGCCTCTTCCGCGCCGATGCCGACGCGCCGCATCTCGGCCAGAGTGCCTTCGAGCGAGCCGCGCTGGCGGCCGGTACCGCCGCTCAAGCGCAGCGCCATGCGCCGCCGCTTGCGGTGATTGGTCTCAGCCAGGTTGATGAGCTCGAAGTAGAACGCAAACGCGCGGGTCAGCAAGGTAGCGCGGTCGACCGGCAGCGCGTGCACCATCTGGAGCGCGGCAGCGGCATGTCGCTCGGCCTCCGCGTCCTTGCCGCGGGCATCGGCATCGCGGCGGGCAATGGTCCCCTGACGCAGGGACTCGACCTGGGCAAAAACATCGTCACCGGCCTGCTCGCGCAGGACCGCACCCAGCAGGGTGCCGAGCGAACGCACATCGCGCCGCAGGGGAGCTTCCTTCAGGTCGCCGGACTGCGCCTCCAGCTCCGCCAGCCGCTGCGACCAACTCTCGGGGTTCCATAACAGTGCCATCAAGTTCGATTATCTACGACCGGATCGCCCACCCCCGCTGGGCAAAAGGAGCTACCAGGGGGCTTTGCAGGGTGGAAATAGCTGTTGGACGCGCAATCCGCATCCAACCGGGCTGAATGGGCGCGCGCACAAATCGTTTCAGGAATGTAAACCGGAGAGATCTTCTCAAAACTGCGGCGGCGACCGGCGCAGCCGGGCTGTTCGGCAACCTGCTGGGCTGCGGCGCCGCGCGCAAGGCAGCCTCGGCGCTGGCCGGAAGCTCCTCCTGCGGCTCGGTCAACAGCATCGATCATGTGGTGATCCTGATCAGCGAGAACCGCTCGTTCGATCACTACTTCGGCAGCTTTCCCGGGGTGAAGGGATTCTCCGACCAGAGCGCCGCGTTTCAGCAGCCTGATCCCGGCTATACCACGGCTTCTCCGCCCGGTGTGCTGCTGCCCTTCCACCTCAACACCGCCCAGGTGAATGCGGCCTGCACGCACGACATTACGCACGACTGGATTCCCCAGCACCAGAGCTGGAATAACGGGGCCATGAACGGTTTCGTGACATCGCGGCTGCCGATCAACGCAGGCGATGCGGCGCTGACGATGGGCTACTACACGCGCGCCGACCTGCCCTTCTACTATGGGGTAGCTGATGCGTTCACGATCTGCGACAACTACTTCTGCTCAGTGATCGGGCCCACCGATCCGAACCGGCTTTACACCATGGCGGCGTCGATTGACCCCGACGGAAAGAACGGCGGGCCGCTGCTGCAAACGCTGGTGACCAATCGCAGCGCGTTTTACGGCAAGCTCACCTACACCACCATGCCCGAGCAGTTGCAGGCGCGGGGCATCTCGTGGAAGGTTTACGGCACGCCGGACCAGAACATTGGCAACGGCATCCTCTCGGACAACGTGCTCTCCTATTTCAAGAATTTTCAGGATTCCACTTCGCCGCTCCATCAGAATGCCTTCGGGCCGCAGTTTCCCACGGATTTTCTCTCCGATGTAGCCACGGACAGTCTGCCCCAGGTTTCGTGGATCATTCCCTCGGTGGTGACATCGGATCACCCGCCGGCGCCGTCGGTGTTTGGCGAAGTCACGCTCTCGGCGATCCTCACGGCGTTGATGGCGAATCCGGCGCTCTGGGCGAAGACGGCGCTGTTTGTCACCTACGACGAGAATGGCGGGTTCTTCGATCACGTTCCGCCGGTGACGGCGCCGCCGGGAACGGCGGGCGAGTACGTAACCGCCGCAGCGGTGCCCGATCCCACGGTGGCGGGCGGCATCAACGGCCCGATTGGCTTGGGGTTCCGCGTGCCGATGCTGGTGATCTCTCCGTACAGCCGCGGCGGCTTCGTCAGCTCCGACCTCTTCGACCACACCTCAGTGCTGCGCTTCCTGGAGACGCGCTTCGGGGCGGAGGTTCCCAACCTGAGCGCGTGGCGGCGGGCCACGGTGGGCGACATGACCACGGCCTTTAACTTCAGCAAGCCGGACCAGTCGATCCCCGCTCTGCCCTCGGCAACGGCCTCGGTTCCCTCCGACCTCACCCAGTGCGTGAACAACCTGGCCGGGTTCTCGAATTATCCACTGCCGGCGGCGCAGACCATGCCTGCCCAGGAGCCGGGCACGGCGAAGCGGCCCAGCGGGGCGTGCTGAAAATGGCTATCTTGGCCAATCGCAAAATAGAAGAACATCCGTGGTGAGTTGAGGCCCGTGCTTTCCCAGGTCTCAGAATCGAGACCTGGGGCACCCGACTGTCATTGAATTTCAGGATTCCAGTTGCAGCATCAGCTCTTCCCACTCGACGGTGAGGGCCGCGAGCTGCGCGCGCAGCTCCTCGGCCAGCACGGTCAGCCGCTGCGTCTCCTCGGCGGAGACGTAGACGCCCAGTTGCTGCTCGGTGTGGGCGATGGAGGCCTCGACGCGCGGAATCTCTTCTTCGAGAAACGCGCAGCGTTCTTCCATCTGCTTCTGCTTAATGGGATTGAGGCGGCGTTTTTCTTTGCTCGTGCCGTTGGTTTGAGGGTCTGTGGCGCGTGCAGGCCCGGATTGGGGTTCGCGGTCTCCCACCCAACGAGCAGTGAGGCTGCTCGTTGGATGGGACACCCCGCTTGGGGGCTGATTCAGGCCGGCTGCTGCGTTGGGTTGAGTTGCGTTGTCTCCCGCGCTTCGAGCGGTGAAACTGCTCGAAGGATGGGGCACCCCATTCCCTTGGCCGGGCTGCGTCGCCTGAGCAGCGGTTGCGGCGGCGAGGGATTCTTTCTTGCGCAGGTAATCCTCGTAGTTGCCTTCGAAGGGCGTGATGGCGCCGTTTTCGACTTCGAGAATCCGTGTGGCCAGGCGGTCGATGAAGTAGCGGTCGTGGGAGACGAAGACGACCGTGCCTGAGAAAGCGGCAATCGCTTCCAGCAGCACGTCCTTGGCGCGCATGTCCAGGTGGTTGGTCGGCTCATCGAGCAAGAGAAAGTTCGAAGGCGAGACGAGAATCCGCGCCAGTGCAAAGCGGTTGCGCTCGCCGCCGGAGAGCACGCCCAGCGGCTTGAAGACGTCGTCGCCGCGGAAGAGGAAGCAGCCCAGCAGCGAGCGCAGTTCCACCTCCGGCACCTTGACGGCGGCGCGGCTGATGTCGTCGAGCATGCGCGCCTCGGGATCGAGCACCTTGTACTGGTCCTGGGCAAAGTATTCGGCGAGCACGTTGTGGCCTAGCTTCACCATGCCGGCGGTGGGCTGCTCCACGCCGGTGAGCAGCTTGATGAGCGTGGATTTGCCCGCGCCGTTCACGCCGACCAGGGCCACCCGGTCGCCGCGCTCGATGGTGAAGCGGCCGTTACTGAAGACGTGCTTGGGTCCGTAGCTCTTGGCCAGGTTCTCTGCTTCAACGACGGTACGCCCGGAGGGCAGCGGCTGCGGAAATTTGAAATGGATGACCGGCTCTTCTTCGGGAATCTCGATGCGCTCGATCTTTTCGAGTTCCTTGATGCGGCTCTGCACCTGTTTGGCCTTGGTCGCCTGGTAGCGGAAGCGGTTGATGAACGCCTCCAGGTGCTCGATCTGGTCCTTCTGGTTGCGGTAGGCGGCTTCGAGCTGCGCCCTGCGTTCATCCTTCTGCGTGAGGTATTTGGTGTAGTTGCCCTGGTAGATGTTGAGGCGCTTATTCCAGATCTCGACGGTGCGGTCGATGGTCACATCGAGGAAGTAGCGGTCGTGAGAGATGAGGATGTAACCGAAGGGGTAGCTCTTGAGGTAGTCCTCGAGCCAGTTGCGGGTCTCAAGGTCGAGGTGATTAGTGGGCTCGTCCAGCAGCAAGAGATTGGGTTTGGCGAGGAGCAGCTTGGCCAGGGCGATGCGCATTTGCCAGCCGCCAGAGAACTCGTCGGTCAGCCGGCCCCAATCCTCTTTGCCAAAGCCGAGGCCAGTGAGCACCGAGCCCACCTGAGCGTCGAGAGCATATCCATCCAGCGTGTGAAAGCGTTCCTGCAACATGGAGAAGCGCTCGGCCGCGGACTCGTACTCCGCGCTCTCGTGATCGAGCTCGGCCATCTCGCCGGCCAGCCGCTCGATCTCCCGCTCCATGGCGCGGATCTCGTCGAAGACGGTGAGGCACTCTTCGAAGATAGTGCGGCCGGTGAGCCGCAGGCCCTCCTGCGGCAGGTAGCCGATGCTCATGCCGCGGGTCAGTTGAACGCTGCCGTAATCCAGCGTCTCGAGACCGGCCAACACCTTCATCAGCGTGGATTTGCCAGCGCCGTTGCCGCCCACCAGCGCGGTCTTTTCTTTGCTTCGGATGAGCCAGTTGGCTTCGAGAAAAAGGATTCTCGGCCCAAACCGCTTACCGGCATTCTGCAGGGAAAGCATTCTCTTCTATTTTCGCAGAGGAGTGAGGATTGAAATTCGGCGTCCCGGCTCCGCCACCCCTTTCACGAGCGAGCGGTGAAAAGGATGGGCGCCGAAGAGCTGGATCAAGCCGCGGGCTTGGCCGGGGGCGGAATCCGGCAGACCGAATAGCCGCGCTGCTCGTAGGGACAGGTCATCCCCGCCGGAGCGGCTCCGTGAATCACCGTCCAGTCCACGGGATACTCCCGCGCCAGCCGCTCGAAGTCCGCCCGCGTAAAGTGATTCAGCCCGTAGGTGGCATTGGTCATCTGCTTCCACGCGGGGGCCAGCGCCGGGAAGATGGAGACGGCGCCGCCGTCCTTGAAGTAGTCCGCCAGGGCAGACCGTCCGGCGATGGCCCGGAATCCGTGCACGTCCACCCCCGGCACCAGGAAATAGCGGGAATCGACCGCGAAGATGGCGTTGGGGGGCGTGTTTTGGCGAATCCACAGCAGCGCATTGACCCAGTCGTTGGGGCTGGTCTTCTGACCGGGCCACTCGATGTGCTGACTGTCGGGATAGGTAGCGCGCTGCACAAAGAACATGCCCACGGCCAGCGGCAGGCAGAGTGCCGGAATGGCCCAGATGCGCCGCTCCGCCACATACTCGCCGATGACCCCGGCCAGGAACAGAATGAAGACGAACGTGATCAGGTGAAAGCTGCGCAGCGGCTGCAAGCGCTCAAACATATCGAACTGGTGAGAGCTGGAGAAAAGGGCCGCGGCGAGGATGGAGATGATGCCAAAGGGGATCAACGCGAGGCTCAGGCGGGCGAAGGCGGGAGTGGTTCCGCGCAGCCGGCCGCGAGCGAACCACCACAAAAAGGCAAGCGGCGCCAGCATGCCCAGCCAGTGATACCAGGTCCAGGTGGAAAGGAAGAAGAAGTCGCGCGAATAAAGGGCTTCACGATAGGGCTGGGTAGCTGGTCCCAGGCGGAAGTCCAGCGGCAGGCCGAGGAGAATGGCGGGGACGGGCACCAGTTCCCGGTCCGGCGCCGGCTGCTTTTGATGATCGGATACGGCCATCACAGCGGCAAGAAATACCACATAAGCCGCCATTTGCGGGTGGATGGAGGCGGTCACCAGGATCAGCGCCGTGGCGATCCACACCCGTTTTCGCAGCAGGGCCACCAAGGCAAACAGGGTAAGCGGCGTCGAAAAGGAGCGGGCAGTAATGTAGGGATCAACCAGCAGCAGGGCGGTGTTGGTAGCCGGCATGGTCATGACGGCGGTCATCACCAGAACTGCGCACCAGCGCGCGCGCTGGGAGGTAAAGCACGCCGCCACCAGCATCCAGCAGGCGGCCAAGGTGGCATAGAGGGTGATCAGGTACCAGAGAAAGGCCGACCAATCCAGCGAGAGATGCGTCAGCCGGGCGCTCGCCGCAACCAGAGGCGCGAAGAGCGACAGCCGCTCATGCGACAGAAAGAATTGGCTTGCATACGGATAGAGCCCGGGGTGGAGCAGCTTGCGGGCTGCGGGAATATAAATCTCCCCATCTTCTACGCCCAGGTGGTAACCGTGGATAAGCAGCGCTCCCAGCGTGAGTAAGCCAATGCGTGCCGCCGGGAATCGCCGAAGCCGATCGAAATGCATGAACCCTCTGCAGACCTTAGACGAAAGGGGTCCAGTTTGGATTGTGTCGCGGGCCCTGGAAAGACTCTGAGGAAGCAGCGTTCAGATCGCCAAACAGTCTAAATTAGGGCCTTTTTGATCATACCGGAGAGATGGCTGTCGGGACAGAGAATTCCCCCTCTCTCGCGGGGGCGCACACCACAACCTCCCATCCCGCACAGGAAGAGCAACTTGCCCCAGGCTGCCGCGGGAAGGAACCCCCTTGCTCCGCGATCTCCGCCCGCGCGCTAACGCCCCGCGAGCGCGGCTTCCACCTCCTCCAGTTTCTTGAGCGGATCGGGCCAGGGCACGTGATAGCCCATTGTGCGCACATAGGCGATGGCTTGTCCCATGTGCTCGTGGGTATGGGCGAGGATACGCAGATAGATCCGCCGCACCGTCTCAATTTCCCCCAGGAAGTTGCCGGTGACCCACAATTCGGCCTCGCTGGCGGTAGTCCAGCACTGCTTGACCGCGGCAAACGAACGGGCGAGCAGGTCGATGACCGCGGCCTTACCCGCGATGGTCTGCTCTAACTCCATGTTCTTGCGCATCATGCGGGTGAGGCGGATGGGCGGGTCGCCTTCGATCGCACCATAGAGGTCCGCCACGTCCGGCGGTTTGGCCCCGGCGCGATCGAGCAGGAGCAGATTGCTCGCCGCCACATGTACCAGCACCGCGGCAAAGCTGCGGGCACCTTCGGCCGGCGACCAGCCATAATCTTCGGCGGGCACGGCAGCGGCAAGGGCCATCAGTTGCTTTTCGGCAAATTGGATCTCGGCCAGAACTTCGCGCCGATATCCCGTGGAATGGGGTGACATGGCATCCATGTCTCACCTCCGTTCTACGGGATACTTCGTGTCCGAACGGCCGTCTGTGACCGCCGCTACGGGGCGGCGTGCGCCCGCTCGCATCCGGGCCAAGCTTTTTGGCTGTTTGCTATACTTCCTCCATCGTTGCGCCGCTCCCGCGCACCTTCAGTACTGCAAACTGCTGCATGAATCCCCGGAAAATCAGGCGCTCACCCCACCGTGCAGGTTGTGGGCCGGGTAAGGAGCTTTGGAATCCAACCCGCCGCGCCCTCCGCG
>JAJZCY010000085.1 GCA_021828835.1 Acidobacteriota bacterium
CCTGGTGGATCGTGATGCCGGATGTCACCGGCTACATGCAGCGCGTGAGCTGGATTCTGCGCCAGGGCCAGCCGGCTAATAACGTCGCCATCTATCTGCCCGAAGATGACGCCTACGCCGCCTTCAACCCGGGCAAGGTCGCTCTCACCAGCGTGATGCCGCGCTGGATCACGCCCCAGCTTACCCAGGCCGTCGAGAGCGCGGGCTACAACTTCGACTACATCGACGCCAAGGCGATTGCCGCGCGGGGCATCCACTACCCGGTGCTCATCATGCCTAACGTGGACCGCATTGCGCCCGCCACGCTGGCCCAGATCGCCGCCTACGTGCGCAACGGTGGACGCGTGATCGCGGTCGGGCGAATCCCGGGGCACGCGCCCGGCCTGGAGAACTTTGCGGCTGTTTCGCAGCAGGTCCAAGCCGCCGCCAAGTCGCTCTTCGCCGGCGATCGCAGCAAGCTGGTGAGCTCCGCGGAGGATTTGCCGGCCGCCCTGCACGCCGCGGTTCCCCAGCAGTTCCAGCTCACGCCTGCCGCTCCAGCAGTGGGGTTCATCCGCCGCAAACTGCCGGAGGGCGAGATCTACTTCATCGCCAACACCAGCAATCAGCCGGTCAAGGCAACGATGAAGCTGCACACGCGCTACCTGGCCGGCGAGTGGCTCGATCCGGACTCGGGCGCAACCTCTCCGCTGCACGGGTCGCCGCTGTCCTGCGGGCTCGATCTGCCGCCCTACGGCTCGCGCATCCTGCTGCTGCACACCGGAGCGGCCTCGCCTGCGGCGCCGCCCGCCGGCCAGGAGACCAACCTCGCCGACCTCAGCAGCAACTGGTCCGTGAGCTTCCCCGGAATTGCCGCGCCGGAGACGATGGCGCATCTCTCCTCGTGGGCGGATTCGCAGAAGACCGAGTTCTTCTCCGGCGTCGCCGTCTATCGCCGCGACTTTGCGCTGCGCTCCGCGCCTGCTTCCGGCGCGTCCGTCCTGCTCGACTTCGGCCAGGGCTCGCCGATACCGGAGCCGCCGGCCAGCCGCGAACATCCCGGTATGCACGCTCTCTACGATCCGCCCATCCGCGAAGCCGCCGTGGTCTACGTCAACGGGCATCGCGCCGGCTCCCTGTGGCACCCGCCCTATCGGCTCGACATCACCCACCTGTTACAGCCGGGCCAGAACACGCTGGAAGTTCGCGTGGCCAACACCGCCATCAATGAGATGGCCGGCCAATCGCAGCCAGACTACCGTCTGCTGTGGGCTCGCTACGGCCGCCGAGCCGTGCCCCAGGATATGAACCATCTGGCGCCGGTCCCCTCGGGTCTGCTGGGGCACATCACGCTGGTGCAGCAGGGCGCTCGCTGAGGTTGCAGCGACGCCGTGGCTTGCGGCGTTCGCCTGCGCTTCTTCCGCACAACAAAAGCCGCAGTGCCGACCGGAATTCCGATCGGCACTGCGGCTTTTTTGCTGGAATCGGGCGCTTGTTACTGCGCCGCGACGGCCGACTTCTTCTTCAGGTACTTCTTCAGCGGATCGTGCTTGAGGTGCTTGAGCCCATCCACTACGCACTGCGCATTCAGCTTGGCTCCGGCCAGGTTGGTGTGCGTGTGCGGATCACCGAATAGGCCATTCACCGCGGCCGGACCCATGGCGTCATAGCGCTTGGCGATGATGCCGTTCAGGTCCACGAACGGAGCGTGCTCCTGCTCCGCGGCGGCCTTGGCCCAGTCCACGTACTTCTCGCGGCGGATCTTGCCATCCACCCACACCTTGCGCGGGATCAGCGACAGCACAATGGGCGTGGCGCCTGCGGCCCGCGACTGCTGGATGAACTGGCGCAGATACCAGCCGTAGGTGTGCACCACTTCCTGCTTGCGGGTGATGGGGTTGTGGATGGTTTCCGTCTGGTCGCCGTTGCCCGGGATGGTGCCGCGCGCGCGCGCCTTGTCGTCCAGCGGGCCGGAGTCGTTATGCCCGAACTGCATCAGCACGAAGTCGCCGCGCTTGATCATGTGCAGGTCGGTCGGCCACTCGAAGTTGTAGTAGGTGCGGCTGCTGCGCCCGCCCAGCGCGCGGTTCACCACGTTGATGCGATCGGTCTTGAAGTAAGGCGCAATCTCGTCGCCCCAGCCCCACTGGCCGTTGGCGCCGTCGCCCTCGCCGTTTCGTACGGTGGAGTCGCCGATGATCCAGAGGGTCGGCAGCTTGGCGTTGGCCGGCAGCGGCAGCGTGGCCTCCGAGGCCGGCACCACCGCGGCGCCCAGCGCGGAGAAGTAGGGCGTCAAGGGCGTATCCGGGAGCGATTTCAAACCTGCCACCACGCTCTTGGCATTCAGCTCCGCGCCGACGGCGTTGGTGTGGGTGTGATCCAGGGGGAAGAAGGTGGCCACCTTCACAGGGCCCAGCTTGGCATACTCCCGCGACACGATGCGGCTTACATCCACGTAGTCCGCATTCTCCTGGTGCGCAACCGCGGCAGCCCACTCGCGGTAATGTCCCAGCGCCACCTCGGGCTTGCCGTTCTTCCAGATGTTGCGCGGCGTCACCGAAAGAATGATGGGCGTTGCGTCCTTCGCACGGGTGTCCTCCACGTACTTGCGCAGGTACCAGCCGAAGGTGTGCACCACCTCCTGCGTGCCGTCGCGCTTGGTGACGGTCTGCGTCTCGTTGCCGAGGCCCGGCAGCGATCCCCGATCCTTGCCCGTGCCTACCCCGCCCGGATCGTTGTGGCCGAACTGAATCAGCACAAAGTCGCCCGGCTTGAGCTGCTGCATCACCGCGGCCCACTTACCTTCGCTCATGAAGGTGCGGCTGCTGCGACCGGCCACCGCCGCATTCACCACGCGGATCTTGCCGGGGTCGAAGTACTTCGCAAACGGGGCTCCCCAGCCCACGCGCCGCTTGGTGGAGATCGATGGATCTCCGTGGATATTGGCCGTCGAATCGCCCACGATGAAGAGCGTGGGCAGGTTTCCGTTCGCAGCGTCCTTCGCAGCCGGGGTCTGCGCGTGGGCCACCGCAATGCCTTGCAGCGCCAGCAACAACCCCAGCAGGAATGTCATCATGATCCGCATGCCGCCTCCCGCATAGAAGCCGCGCCGCGCACAGTCCGCCTCCATGCTCGTTTTCACAGGTTATTCGCTCAAAAAAGTGGGGGTGCCGCATGTTGCCGGCACCCCTTGTTCGCATCGCTGCAACTGGTTAGAAGTTGAACCGTCCCGAGAACTGCCAGTCTCTCGAGTGGTTGCCCTGGCGGCTGACCGTGCCGAAGTTGCTGTTTCCAACCTGGGTGTTGATGCCGCTGAAGATCACCGTGTTGGTTACGTTGAAGGCCTCGGCGCCGAAGTCGAAGTTCATATGATCGGCGAAGTCGAAGGTGCGGTGCAGGCCGGCGTCGACGTTATAGCCGCCGGGCCCGAACAGGCCGTAAGGAGCCGTACGGGCAGCATCGCCCAACTGGTAGTTGGTGGTGCTGTTGGGAACCGTGAACGCGGTGGCATCGATGAACTTGATCGAGCTCGCGTTGCTGGCATTCACGCCGTGGCCCCAGCCGCCGTTGATGCGCGGCTTGCCCGTGTAGTTCGGGGCATAGCTGGGCATGCAGGCGCTCACCCCCACCGCCGTACAACCAGTCGCGGTAATGGGCAGCGGAGTGCCGGAGTGGTAGCTGGCGATCCAGGAAAGACGCCATCCACCCGCCACCGCGCTTACCAGGCGGTTGCCGTTGCCGATCTGGCCCTTGCCGAAGGGAAGCTGGTAGACGCCGAAGAAGTTCAGCGCCTGCGGCTGTTCCCCGTTGCCCAGCGAACGCTCGATCTGGTCCTGCTTGTACGAACGTCCGTTCTGGATGGCGCTGGCAGGAATCGCGTAGCCGCTGCGGAACGAGCCGGCGTCGTCGATTTCCTTGGCGTAGGTGTAGTTCAGCGTGTACGACAGGCCGTGGGTAGTGTGCTGCACCAGCGAGAGCTGCAGCGAGTTGTAGTTCGCGTTGGAGATATTGCCCCACGTGTCGGTGATACCCGCGTACTGCGGGAAGGGCAGGAGCATCGCCTCGATGGTGGCCTGCGGGCCGCCGAAGTTGGCGTAGGGCACGGAGAGACCAGGCATGATCGCCTGCGCTTCCTGAAGGTAAGTCTGGCCGGTCTTGGAATCCACGCTGCCCGGCAGCTTGCCGAGGAGGGGACCAAGCACCAGGTACTTGGGATCGAGTTGGTCGGTCCAGTAGCCGCGGCCCTTCAGGCTGCTGGTGAGGAAGTGCGACTGGCTGGCCGAGTAGTCGACCTGGATGGTAAGCGAGTTGGTGATGGCGCGCTGAATGCCGGCGTTCCAGTTCTCCGAGTACGGCGCGCGGCTGGCAACGTAGGGATCGGCATAGGCCACGCCCGCCGGACCCACCGGCGAACCGATTCCGTTGATGTAGTTGCCGGCATTCACGATGGGGTTGATATCCGGCGCGGAGGAGTAGGCCGGGAAGGACATGTTGCCGAAGTTCGAGTTCAGGTAGAAGGCCGGAACGCCGCCCTGGCCCGAGTTCAGGAAGGTCGGATTCGCGGTCAGACCCACCTGTCCGGTGCCGTTGTTCGCGCCCAGACGCCCGCCGACGCCGCCGCCGTGCGAGTACATGATGCCATAGGCGGCGCGGAAGACGGTCTTGCTGTTGATGCCGTAGGCAAGGCCCACGCGCGGCGCGGCATTGCCCATGTAGTAGTGAACCGGGGTCTGGCAGTTGCAGGCGTACGGGCCGCTGCCCGCAAACTCAATGGCGCCCTTCGTGCCGGTGGCCGGGTTCACCAGGTTCGGGTTCATGTACGACCAGCGGTTCTGCACTTCGTGATAGGGCGGATAGAAGTCCCAGCGCAGGCCCAGGTTCAGCGTCAGCTTGGAGTTGACGCGGTAGTTGTCCTGCACGTAGGGCGAGAACGTCTTATAGCGCGCGCCCAGGGTGGTGAAGGGCTGAATCGTCAAACCCGCCGCGTTGACCGCGCCGAGCAGGAAGCTGGCGTAGGCCGACCCAGTGGTGCCGGACATGATGTTGCCGTTGCCGTCGTAACCGGCAGTGGAGAGGTTGCTCTCGTTGAACAGCAGCGGACGGCTCGGCGTGTCGAAGTTGGACTGGTTCTCATTCAGCCACTGGAAGTCGAATCCGTAGGTGAAGCTGTGCTTGCCGTGAATCCACTGAAGGTTGTCCATCATGGTGTAGGTATTCACGTTCTGCGAATAGCCCACATAGCTGGTCCAGTTGGTCGGCAGATCGACGCCGCCGCCGAAGTTCACGCCCGGGAAGTCCAGCGAAGACTGGCCCTGGGGCAGGTTGCCGATGCCCAGCGCCTTGGAAGCCTCGTAGGTAGGGTTGTTATAGGTCGGGTTGCCGACCGGGCCCCACTGGCGCACGTAGCCGTACTCGAGCTGGTTCACCAGGTGCGGGGTGATGGTGTAGGTGTGCTCCAGGATGCCGGTTGCCGTGAGCTCCGCCACAACCACGCCGTTGGTGTAGGGCGGCGGCAGAACGGTGGCCGAACCGTAATCCAGTCCGATGAAGCCGCGGCGCCCGGAGGTGGACACCACCGCGATGTGCTGCTTGTCGGTGAGGTTGGCATCGAACTTGCCCACCAGCTCGAAGTTGTCCGCGCCGCCCGGCTGGCCGGTCAGGAAGTTGCCGGTCAGGTTGTTGTTGCTAGGCGCGGGCATGAACGACTGCATCTTCTGGGCCATCGGCGAGATCTCGCCGGCGGGAATGACGTTGTTCGGGAACGGGTAAGCGCAGGTTTTTCCGCCGTTGGCGGCCGTGCAAGCCGCCCGTGTGGTCGGATCGTAGATCGGATTGGGATAGGCGCCGAAATCGCCCTGGCGCTCGGCCGTAGTGGGAACACTCAGCAGGCCCGGGTTGACGCCGTAGGTGTAATGGAACTTGTCATACGCCACAAAGAAGAACATCTTGTTGCGGCGGATGGGACCACCCACCGTGAAGCCGAATTCGTCCTGGTGCTCGGCCGGCTTGGGCGCGGGAATCGTCTGCCCTGAAGCCGTTTTCTCGGTCGCCGCCTTGGCGAAGAAGCCCCAGGAGTCGAAGGCCGTGTTGCGGACGTAGTCGAACACCGTCCCGTGGAATTGATTGGTTCCCGACTTGATTTCGTAGTTCTGCGAACCCATGCCCTGGAATTCAACCGGGGTGCCGCTGGTCTGGACCTGGAACTGGTCCACCGCGTCGACAGGAATCGCCAACGAAACGGTGCGGTTGTCGCCCTGCTGATCGATGGTGGTCAGCGGCAGGCCGTCGACGTACATTTCATCGAGGTAGCCGTTATACGAGCCAGCGCCATTGAAGGTGCCCGAGCGTCCGCCGCCCTGCACACCCGGCATCAGGTACACAAACGCGGTGGGATCGCGCTGCTGGCCGTTCATCGACAGCGGCAGCGAGGCATATTCCTTGTTGGGCATGGTCTCGCCCAGCGTGGCGTCGGTGGTGTCCAGTGCCGGAGGTGCCGCCGTGACCACAACCTGCTGGCTCGCCTGGCCGACCTTGAGCTTCACGTCCAGACCCGTCGTGCGGGTCGCGTTGACGACGATCTTCTGCTGCTGGACCGTCTGGAAGCCGGGTGCGCTCACCTGAACGGTGTAGGTTCCAGGGGCAACCGGCGAGATCACGTAAACGCCCGCCCCGGTGGTGGTGCTCTTGGTGACGACGCCGGTGGCGACATTGGTAGCCGCTACGTTGGCGTTGGGGATGACCGCCCCGTTCGGATCAGTGATCCGGCCCTGGATGGTGCCTGAGCCGCCGATCTGCGCCCTGCCCTGACAGACCGCCAGGACCAGCACGACGAGCAGCGCCATGCACGATCTGAGCCGCGCACAGTGCCCGTTCCACAACATGCTTCTCATTTCGCCTCCGTGAAAAATTGACGAATTTCTCGATTTCGCACCTCGTGAGAAGTATCGAAATCGACCCATTGTTGTCAATAGAGATTTTTTTTCATATTCGGATCATCAGGTTTGAAGGCCTTTCCAGCCCATTCCGCCCGGTGCGGAATGCCGCCCTCCAAGTCACATTGCGGGAACGATCCCATCTCTCGATGGGGGCAACGCCGATCGGATACTCGTGCCTTTTTTAGCCGCGATAGCCTTGCAACTGGGCCTTTTATGGCTCCTGCACATCGGGGTGGGGAGCGTATCTGCAGATCTCACTCCCGGCGGAGCCTGGAATGAACCAGGAAGGCTCTGCTCAGGAGAAGGGGAAGACAACCAGCCAAGGATTGCGCAACTGATCTAAACGCTGCCCCGGACGGAATGCGGCAGCGCAATAAAAATCATTGGGAACACTGTTTCATAAAAGTGAAAACTGCGCGCTGCCAGCGACGCAGGCAAGGTTCTTCGCTTTTCAGTGGAAGGGATGTGCCGAGCGCTCCAGCGTCAGCAAGTGGCTGAGGAAATGGCCCCTGAGGTCCCTGGAGCCCTGCAGATTTGATTGTAGCTTTTGCCGGCGGCAAATGCGAGCCGGGCCTTAGTGGGCCACCACCCCGTTTTTTGCCTCGTCAATCGAGACGCCGGTGCGCGCCAGCGTCTCCCCGGTGGCGCGGTCGATGTCTACCTTGGCCTTTTCGTAGGCGATCTGGGCGGCGACCAGGGCCGATTCGGCGATGGCCGAATCGTGTTCCGCCGCCAGCGTGTCGTAGCTCGACTTGGCCCCCAGCTTCTGCTCCTGGCGGGTGATCTCGAAGGTGCGCCGAGCCAGGTCGCTGGCCTTCTTGGCCGCCTCCACCCGGGCCTGGGCTTGTTGCAGTGCAAACAGCGAGTTGCGCACATCGAAGCGGATGCTCTTCTTCTGCTCCTCGAAGCTGATCTGGCGCTGCCGGTACTCCAGGCCGGCGCGGAACTGGTCGGCCTTGGCCACCCGGTTGCGCAGGTTGATGGAGAGATTCATGCCCACCTGGTACTCCGGCGAGGAGTAGTTGAAGGTGTTCTGGAACATGCTGCCGAAGCCGGTGGGCAGATTGGAGGAGCATTGATCCGGGGTCAGGTTGCAGTTCGGGTTCTTGGGCCCGGCAATGCCCGCGCCTTCATAGAAGCCGTAGAGGTTCAGGGTGGGCAGCAGCTCGCTCTTGATGGAGTTGAGACTCATCTTCGCCACCTGCATGGCGAGCTCGTCCTGCATCACGTCCGGACGGTTCTTCTCCGCCTCGGCGATCAGCTCGGTGATGGATTTGGAGGCGTTGGGGTCCGGCGGCCCCATGCGGTCGAGAGGCTCGATGGGCATCTCGTCGATCACCGGATCGTCGCTCTTGGTGATGGCATTTTTCAGCAGCAGCTCATTCAGGCGAAGGTTGGCGCGCGAGATGGTGAGGTCGCCCTCGCTGGTGGCCACGTCCGCCTCGTCCTTCATCACCTGCACGGCCGGAATGGCGTGGAGGTTGAGCTGCTTCTGATCGTCGTCCAGAGTTTGCCGGGCAAAGGCGAGGGAACGCTCTTTGACCCGCTCGTCTTCATAGGCATTCACCAGATCCCAGTAGATATTCTCCACTTGTGTAATGGTGGCGATCACCTGGGCCTGAAAGGCGAGATCGGTAATCTTGAGGTTCTTCCGGGCGATGTGGATAAAGCGCTCGTTGGTGGAAATGCCGAAGCCGGCCAGCAGTTGCTGCGTCAGGATCACCTGAAAATTCGAATAGAGAGTGGGATTAATGGCCTCGTAGGGGCTGTTATTGGCATAGCGCTGCCCGATGTAATTCACCGTTACATTGGTGCCCAGTGGAAAAGACTGCGTGTAGTTCGCCAGCGCCTCGATGGTGTTCTGCTTGAAGATGGGAACGCCGACCTGGAAGGCGTTGCCGAGTTGCTGAACGGTGTGGTCTACGCGACCGTTGAAGTTCAGGAAGGGATCGAAGGAACTGACCGCGGTGCCGGCGCCGAGCGTGGAGGTCACGATGCCGCCCGCGCCCGCGGCTGCCGATCCCGACGCCGCCCCCGCCGAGGCGTTGTTCGAGGGCGCGAAGCCGCCCTGGGTGGACGACTGCACGATGGCCGTATTGACGCCGTTCACCGTGCCCCCGGCCTTGGTGCGCGCGTAGTCCATCTGCGCAATGGGAAAGTTGTAGCGGAAGTAGGCCAGGTCCAGATTGTTTTCAATCGCCAGCGCGATCGCGTCCCGCAGCGAGAGGTACAGCTTGCCCTCGCGGATCAGATCCTGGAGTAGCGGCGAGTTCTGAAGATCGAGCGGCGGCGGGGTGCTGGGCAGATAGGGCGCCAGAGGATTACGCGAGTGCGGCAGCGGCACCTGAAAGGGCGGCGGCGCAAGAGCGGGCCTCCGCTGCTGCTCCTGGCGCATGGCTTCGGCCAGCGAGACGCTGGATGCCGCAGGCTGGCTCGACGCCGGGCCGGGCGCCTCCGGCGCCGCAGTGATAGCCGCCATGGCGCTGCTCGCCTGGAGCATGAGCGCCGCCATCGCCAGGATCATGCTGCGCGTTCCAATTCTCGTCATCGTTCCTGCTCCCCACTTCAATGCGTTCATTTGGCTCTCCCACTCCCATGCTGACCGGCTCGATCAGCGAAACCTATTCGTTGCGTAATGCCTGCATCGGCTCTACCGCGGCGGCGCGCCGCGCCGGCAACAGGCAGGCCGCGGTCCCCACCGCCAGAAGCACGCTCACCGCGCCCGCGGCGATCAGCGGATTCAGCGGACTCACCTGGAACAACAAACTCGACAGCAGCCGCGCAAATGCAAAGGCCACCCCGATGCCGATCGCAGCACCCGCGAGCACCGGCTGAAGGCCGTCGCGCAGCACCAGGCTGTAGATCCGGGCGCGCCGGGCGCCGAGCGCGAAGCGCAACCCAATCTCGCGCTGCCTCTGCGCCAGCGAATAGGCGACCACGCCGTAGACGCCCAGGCCCGCCAGCATCAACGCGCTGACGGCAAACAGAAGCAGCAGATCCATCTCGAAGCGCCGCGTCGCGACGGAGTCAGCCAGGATTCCGCCCAGAGCGCGCACCTCCGGCACCGACACATCGGCGCTCACGCTCCAGACCGCCTTGCGGATGGCGCCGGCCATGGCAGAAGGGTCTTGGCGGGTCCGCACCAGCAGTCCGCCGGAGATGTTGCAGCGGTACCAATACGGCACATAGATCATCATGGGATCGGGCTGCGCCAGAGAGATGGTGCGGGCGTCGCGCACGACGCCGATCACCGTAAAGGGAGGCTGGGTATTGTCGCCGCGGGTGAACTGCCGGCCCACCACATCCTTGCCCGGCCAGAGGGTGCGCGCCGTCCGTTCCGAGACCAGCGCATAGTTCTTGCCCTGGTCGGACGCACTCAGAGAACGGCCGGCTACCAGCGGCAGGCCAACAGCCTCCAGGTAGCCGGGGCTGATCCAGCGGAAGTGCTCCGTGGGCAGTTGCATGAAGGGCCGGGTATCGCCGCTGGCCCGGATCATGTCGATCCACTGATCTCCCGCCAGAGGCAAGACGCTGGTTGCACCGGCGGCCTGCACGCCGGGAAGATGGCGCAGGCGCTCCAGCACGTCGCGATAGAAGCCGATCCGTGGCTGCATTTCGGCAAACCGTCCGCTGGGCATATTCACGGTGGCTGTGACCACGTGGTCGGTCTCGAAGCCATGGTTCACATGCAGGAGCTGGACCAGGCTGGCGGTGAGAAGGCCGGTGGTCAGCACCAGCGCCACGCTGACGGCAACTTCCACCGCCACCAGCGCTCGGCGCAGCCTCTTACTGTTGCGCGACTCGCTGGCAAGGCGGGACTCGCTGTTGAGCACCTCGTGCGGATGAGTTCGTGAGGCAATCCACGCCGGCACCGCGCCCGCGAACAGCGTCGCGAGCAGCGCCAGGATCACCGCGCAGCCGGTGCCCGTCCAGTCCAGGTGCAATGCGCTGCGGAAGCGCAGTGCAGGCGGCAGATATTGGTACATCGCCGGCACCAGCAACGCCGCAGCCAGAGTGCCCAGCGCGCCACCCAGCCCGGCAAGCAGGGTTGTCTCCAGCAGCGAAGCGCGCAGCATCTCGGCGCGGCTCGCGCCCAGCGCGGCGGCGATGGCCATCTGCTGCCTGCGTCCGGCGGCGCGCGCCAGCAACAGATTGGCAATATTGACGCAACCCACCAGCAGCAACCCTGCCACCGCCACCAGCAGAATCAGCAGCGGCTTGCGGTTGTTGCCGATCAAGGCCTGCTGCAAGGGCATAACAACTGTCGAAAGCGTTCCCTTTTCGTCGGCGGGAAGCGCAGCCGAAATGGCGTGCTGCAGCGCGTCGAGGTCGGCATTCGCCTGGGCCGCCGATACGCCCGGCTTCAGGCGCGCGAGGCCGAAGTAGTTGAAATCGCCCATGGCCTCGCTTAGCTGCTCGGCTGTGAAGGCCAGCGGAACCAGCGCCTCTACCGGCAGGGTGCGACTGGCATCGCGGATGGCAAGGCCGTTCGTCGAAGGCAGGCGGAAGGACTCCGGCATCACGCCGATGACGGTAAAGGGAAAGCCGTTCAGGGAAATGGTCCGGCCCAGGATCCCGCGGTCCCCCTGGAATTGCGTCCGCCACAGGTCGTACATCAACACAATTTCGCGCTCATGTCCCGGCTTGGCTTCGTCAGGACTAAATGCCCGGCCCAGCCATGGTTGCGCGTCGAGCACGGCGAAGATTCCCGGCGTGGCTTTGAGCACGCGCACCTGCAGCGGATGATCGTTCGCGCCCAGCGGCATGGATTCCTCGATCATGGCTGCCATGGACTCGATGGTGCGGCTGTTGCGTTCCCAGTTGGCAAAGTGGTTGGCGCTGAGCGGAAGCTGCGGATAGATATCGCGAAACTCCGCCACCTGCTCTCGTACCTCCACCAGGCGGTCTGGATGCGCGTAGGGCAGCGGCCGCAGCAGCACGTCGTACACCAGCGTGAAGATCGCGGTTGTGGCTCCAATGCCTACGGCCAGCGTCAGCACCGCGGCAGCCGTAAAGCCAGGCGCCCGCAGCAGTTGGCGCAACGCATAGCGAATCTCACGCAACATGCGTCCTCCCTGCCAGTCCACAGCTACTCGGCCCTCAATGCTTCTGCCGGCTCAACGGCGGCAGCCCGCCGCGCCGGAACCAGCGATGCCGCGAGCGCCAGCACAAAGATGGAAAAAGCCGCCAGCGCAATCACCGCCGGATCGAGCGGACTGACTTCAAAGAGCAGCGTCCGCATCAGACGCGTTGCGAACAGCGCTCCGGCGGCTCCGATCACGCAACCGGCCAGGCCCAGTTTGGCGCCCGAAGAAACAATCAGGCGCATCACCCCACTGCGCTGGCTGCCCAAGGCCAAGCGGATGGCCATCTCCTGTGTGCGCAGTGCGGCGGAAAACGCAATCACGCTGTAAATGCCCAGCAGCGCCAGCAGCACGGCGGCCGCCGCAAAGCTGGAGATAAGCGCCACGTTGAAGCGCCGCGGCGCCTCCGATTCGGCCACCACCTCGTCCATGGAACGCATCTGCGTCAAAGGCAGCTGTGGATCGATGGAGCGCACCGCCGCCCGAAAGGCGTTCTCCATACTCTCGGGCGGCAGCAAGGTCCGCAGGACAATCCCGCCGCCCTGCCCGTCCAGCGAATCCGGCGGCGCCAGCGATCCGTACGACGCGGTGTTCTGGCTGAAAGGCTGGTAGAGCTGGTAACTCGGATCCTCATCGACGCTGGTGTTGCGGATATTGGCGATCTCGCCCACCACCGTCATCCACGGTGACGGCGTCTCCGGCATCCCCCAGCGGATGCGCTTGCCAATCGGGTCCTGCCCGGGCCAGAAATGTTCAGCCAGCTTCTGGTTGACGATGACCACCAGCGGCGCCTTGGAATTATCCGACTCCGTGAAGGTCCGGCCGCGCAGCAGCGGGATCCCCGCCGCAGTAAAGTAATCGCCCATCACCTGCGATGGCCACGCCAGGTTCAAGGTCTGTCCCTTGGGTGCAACGTAGCCTTCCGCCACAAAGCCGCTGTTGCTGTGGTTGCCGGATGCGGGCAGCATGGTGGTGATTCCCACCGCCGTCACTCCGGGAAGCGCCTGCAGCTTGCGCAGCATCTCGTGATTGAAGGAGTCAATCGAAGCCTGCGTCGCGTACTGTTTTTGCGGCAGCGAGTAAGACGCCGTGAGCATGTGGTCGCTGCGAAAGCCCAGATTCACCTCGCGCAGTTTCTCGAAGCTCCGCAGCAGCAGCCCCGAGGCAATCAGCAGCACCAGCGCCACCGCAACTTCGGTAATCACCAACGCCGAACGCAGCCGGGCATGGCGGCCGCCCGAGGTGCCGGTACGACCGCCTTCCTTCAGCGTTTCGTTCACGTGGGTGCGCGCCGCTGCCAATGCCGGCACCAGTCCGCAGGCAAAGCCTGTGGCAACCGCCACCAGAATGGCGAAGCCCACCACCCGCCAATCCAGGCCGATGGAGCTGATACGCGGCAGCGTCTCGGGCAGGAAGCTGATGCCGATGCGCAGCGCGGCCGCTGCCAGAAGCAGACCCAGCGCCCCGCCCGCCAGGCTCAGCGCCAGGGTCTCCATCAGGCTTTGCCGCACGATCGTGGCGGCAGTGGCGCCCAGCGCCAGCCGCACCGCAATCTCGCGCCTGCGGCGGATCACCCGCACCAGCAGGATGCCGGCCAGATTGGCGCAGGCGATGAACAGAACCACCGCCACCGCCAGAAAGAGCGTGCGCAGCAGCGGCCGCGCCTCTCTTACCGTATCCTCCCGCAGCGGCCGCACCAGAGCACTGATGTGCAGGCTGCTCATGAAGGCGGGAAAACTGCTCATGATCTGCTGCGCCACCCGCTCGGCATCCTGCTGCGCCTGCGCGGGGGTCACGCCGGGCTTCAGCCGGCCCACCATGTTGCAGTTCCAGCTTGCGGCGCCCACCGTCAGTTCGTCGTGCGTGGGGCTCAGCGGCACCCACAGATCCACGCGATTCAGTTGTCCGGGAATCAGCGGGAACTCGAAGTCTCGCGGCATCACGCCGATGATCTCGTAAGGTTTGCGGTCGAGAAGAACCTTGGTGCCCAGCACATGAGGATCGGCGTGAAAGCGGCTGTGCCACATCCCGTAGCTGATCACCGCCACCTGCACGCTGGCATCGTCTTCACGCTGCGTAAACGCGCGCCCCAGCAGGGGCGCCACGCCCAGCGTGGGAAAAATGCTGGCCGAGAGCCGCGCGGCGTTGACCTGGGCAGGAGCGCCCGCGCCGGACAGCTCATACGAAGCCCCGGTGAAGCCCCCCAGGCTGGTGAAGGCATGGGTCTCCCGCTGGTAGGCCAGGATCTCGGGAATGGTCACGCCGGCCTCGTCGTGGCCGTCAACGTTCAGGCCCGCCAGGCGGTCTGACAGAATGACCAGCCGGCCGGGATCGCGGAACGGCAGAGGCCGCAGCAGCACACCTTCGACGATGGAAAAGATCGCCGTGGTGGCGCCGATGCCCAGGGCCAGCGTCAAGACCGCCGTAAGCGTGAATCCCGGCGCGCTGCGCAGATGCCGCAATGCCGAACGAAGATCGTGCCCCAGACTGCCCATGGTTCAACCTCTCTGCTGCGACTGCCAGTTCCCTGCGCAGCGTCTGCATGTTCAAGTGAAGCCGCGCGGGGCGCAGCAAGCCTGTGGGCGCGAGGCGACCCGGTTGCGCCGTCCCAACGTTGCAGGTGATCCCAGCGCCCGCCCGATGCCACGAGGCGCGGCGCGCTCTGTGCGTTCTCAGGCTTCCGCGGCAGCCTCGAGCTGCACCTGCTCCTCGTGCGAAACCACCTTGCCGTCGAAGAGGTGCACCTCGCGCTGGGCGTGGCGCGCAAAGCGCGGATCGTGGGTCACCATGCAGATGGTCGAGCCCTCGCGGTGCAGGTCGGCAAGCAGGTGCATC
>JAJZCY010000086.1:0-5262 GCA_021828835.1 Acidobacteriota bacterium
TCGGACTTGGCCAGCCGGCGCACCGCTTCGGGTTTGTCGACGCCGGCCTTCAGCATCACCAGCGCCACCGGCACGCTGCGTCCTGCGCTCTTGATGGTGTCCACCGCCTTGGCGCGGTCGATGTGGAAGGCGTCCATCAGGATGCGGATGCCGCGCTCCACCAGCTTCGAATTCTGCATGTGCAGGTTGACCATCAGGTTGTCGTACACCAGGCCCAGCCGCGTCATCGCGCCGGTCGTGATCATGTTCAGGATCATCTTTTGCGCGGTGCCAGCTTTCATGCGCGTCGAGCCAGAGATCACTTCGGGGCCTACCTCCGCCACGATCGTGATATCGGCTGCTCCGGCGAGCGGCGTGTTCTGGTTGCAGGTCACCGCCGCCGTCTTGGCTCCGCGGGCCCGGGCATAGGCCACCGCCGCGACGACATAAGGCGTCCGTCCCGACGCGGAAACCCCGATCACCACATCCTTGCGCATCGGCCGCCGCCGTGCGATATCCCGCTGCCCCAGCTCTTCGGAATCTTCATTGACCTCGACCGCCGAGGCCAGCGCCTTGGGCCCTCCCGCCATGATGTACTGCACCTGGCCCGGTGCGCAGGAGTAAGACGGCGGACATTCGGAGGAATCGAGCGCGGCGATGCGGCCGCTCGAACCGGCGCCCACGTAGATCAGCCGGCCGCCGTCGCGCAGGCTCCGCGCCACCTGGTCGATCACCTGGGCAATCTCGGGCAGAGCTTTCTTGACCGCGCCCGCCACCTTGGAGTCTTCGTGGTTGATGATGCGTGCGATATCGATGGCCGACTTGGTGTCGAGTCCCTGCGAGGCCTCGTTTTGGCTCTCGGTGGTTAACTGTTGCAACAGGGAAGCCGGATCGCTACCGGTGCCATCTACATGCGCGCCCGCCGTTCCCGGCATCGTGGTGGTTACCATCAGTTTTGCCCCAGTGGGTTCATTGTATATGGAATCCTGATATCGCCCAAGCCTTCCCCCACCGGTGCGCCTGGCTCGGGCCCCTGCTGGTTGGACGCGTCCGCGCGGTAATCCGTTTCGGGACGAGGCGGCTCCCCCCGTGCCGCTTTGACACGCCCCCGCATTCTTTTCTCATTCCCATCTTGAGTCTTCGCCCGCCCCGCGGGAAGGTGGAGGTACGCGATTCGATAAGGCTCTCCTCATGAACTGCATCGTTTTCGGCCACTCGCTCCTGAGCCGGCGAGGCGGCGGCGGAAGCGGGCTGAGGCCGAAACAACAGCGAATCGCGCGGGAGAAGGAGACCATGAGGCTGCTGATCGCCGAGGACGACAAGGCGCTGGGAATGTTTCTGAGCCGGGGTCTGGAGGCCGACGGACACCGCGTGCGCCTGGTGCTGGACGGCGGCGCGGCCAGTGCCGCCTTTCGCGAGGAGCTGCCTGACCTGACCATCCTCGATCTCAATCTGCCGGTCAAGGATGGTGAACAGGTGCTCGAGGAGATGCGCGTTCTTGACCCCGATCTGCCCGTGCTGGTGCTTACCGGCCGGCAGGAGGTGGAGACGCGGGTGCGCTGCCTTGATCGCGGCGCCGACGACCTGATGCTGAAGCCCTTCAGCCTGCACGAGCTGCGCGCCCGCTGCCGGGCCTTGTTGCGGCGCAAGCGCGAGGCCCGCCTGCAACTGCGCGCCGGCGATCTGGAACTGGACCGGCTGGAGCATAGTGCGCGGCGCGGCGGCCAGACCATCGAGCTGACCAACAAGGAGTTCGCGCTGCTCGAGCACCTCATGCTCAA
Source organism: Acidobacteriota bacterium (assembly GCA_021828835.1). Taxonomy (GTDB): domain Bacteria; phylum Acidobacteriota; class Terriglobia; order Terriglobales; family Acidobacteriaceae; genus Telmatobacter. The sequence goes on from JAJZCY010000086.1 coordinate 1,761, forward strand.
CCGCGGCCAGTGCATCTCGCGGGTCGAGTTGCTGGATGCCGTCTGGAACCTGGAGCCCGCCCAGACCACCAACATTGTGGATGTCTACGTAAACTACCTGCGCCGCAAGTTCCACGACGCGCCGCCGGGACGGCTGGTGCGCACCGTGCGGGGACAGGGATACATGATCCCTTCCGAGCCCGAGCTGGCCATTGCAAACCTGATTCCGGGCGGGGAACTGCCCCTGCCGGCGGAGGCAGCGGATGGCCCGCGGGCGCATCCCGCCCTCCGTCCTTGATCTCTCTTCATTGTCCTCACCTTTCAGGAGACCGTCGCCATGCAGCAGACCCTGCCCGTTACCATGCTTCCTGTTCCGCCCCGTCTCCGGCCGCGCACCGCGCTGGTCGCCAGCGCCGACGGCAGCTTCCGCCAGCGCCTCGCTCAAGTCCTGATCGGCCTGCGCTGGCAGGTGCGCGAGGCGGAAGGCGGCGCCCAGGCCTGGGCCGAGGCCGAGACCTCCCAGCCCGAGGCCATGATCGTCGATTCCTGGCTCCCCGATCTCGATCTGGAGGAGTTTCTCAAGGACTTCCGGACCAGTTTTCCCGAGGTGGACCTGGTGGCGGCCGGCGGCTCGCCGGCCCACGCCCATCCCCGCGGACCCTACCGCCAGGAGTTGCTCTACGCCTTGCAGCACTGCCAGGACAGCGATACAGCGGCGTGGAACGCCGCGCCCGTCACCCAGGAGCCGGTGTCCGCCGAGCGCAGCAGTGCGCCCGTGAAAATCTGTGCCGCCATCCTTCCCGCCAGGCCCGCTGCCGAAGTCCGCACCGAGAAGGACGTTGCGCCCGGCGGCGAAAGGCTGCCCGAGCTGATCGGTAACGCCCTCTGCATGGTTGATGTAAGCCGCCGCATCCGCCTGGTGGCGCCGCGGATGACTCCGGTGCTGATCGAGGGGCCCACCGGCTCCGGCAAGGAACTGGTGGCCGAGGCCCTGCACCGGCTTTCCACGCGCAGCCGCAAGCCGTTCGTAGCGCTCAACTGCGCGGCCATTCCCGAAGCGCTGCTGGAGGCCGAGCTCTTCGGCCACACCCGCGGCGCCTTTACCGGGGCCGTGCAGGGCAGGGTGGGACGCATCGAAGCGGCCGACGGCGGAACTCTGTTTCTGGATGAGATCGGCGAGATGCCGCTGGGACTTCAGTCCAAGCTGCTGCGCTTTGTGGAGTGCGGCGAGCTGCAGCGGGTGGGCGACAACGAGACGGTCCGCGTGGATGTGCGCATTCTTGCGGCCACCCACCGGCCGCTGGCGCAACAGGCCGTGACCGGCGCCTTTCGCTCTGATCTTTACTATCGGCTGGCGGTCTTTCTCATCCGCACCCCGGCCCTGGCCGCGCACCTGGAAGATCTGCCGCTGCTGGTGGAGCACTTCCTCGCCCGTCTGGGGCGCGAGATGCCGGTCAAGCGCATTGACGAGGGCGCTCTGGCCAGGTTGAAGGCGCACGACTGGCCCGGCAACGTGCGGGAGCTGGAGCACGTGCTGGAGCGAGCGGTGATTCTGGCGGGCGAGGCGCCGGTGGTGACGGCCGCCGAGATCGACTTTGGAACCCTGGTGAATTGAGAGGACGGGAAGGAGGCAGGGTGTATGGAGATTGCAACCCGGATGAGCGATGAGATCGGCCGCTACCTCGACCTGGCGTCGGACCAGGCCAAGCTGACCGCCGCCAACATGGCGAATCTCGATACCCCCGGCTATCGCGCCTTGGGCCTGGACTTTGAGGCGGAGATGCGCGGCGCGCTGGCGGACCTGACGGCGGGCCGTTCCGCGCACCCGGTGAGGGTGACGGAGGTGGATGGCCTGGTGGCGCGGCCCGATGGCAACGATGTCTCGATGGACCGCGAGAGCCTGAACCTGGCCGAAGCCCAGCTGCGCTTCAAGACCGGCGTAGCCCTGCTGCGCCAGGAGTATCAGCGGGTGATGGACGCAATTCACGCGGATAAATAGCGGGCAGCGGGGAGCAGGGAGCAAGGGAGTATGAACAGGGAGCGAGGGAACAGAGCGTTCGGGAGCGGCCATCGGAGCTCCGCAGCATTCACTGAGATCTCCGATCCCTGCTCTCTGTTGTAGGAGGTGTTCGATGAACCTCTTCGGAGTGATGGATACATCGGGGAGCGCCATGCAGGCTGAGCGGATGCGCGCCGAGGTGGTGGCGGCCAACATGGCCAATGCCGAGACCACGCGCACCGCCGCGGGGGGACCGTATCGCCGCCAGGAGGTGGTCTTTACCGCCGACCGCGGCGATCCCAACTTTCTCGATTCGTTCGGCGGCGCGGCCTCCGCGCCGGGGCTGCCGCCGCTGCCCGGCGCGAGTGCGGTGGCGCCCGGGGTGCATATCGCGCAGGTGGTCGCGGATCCTTCGCCGCCGCTCCAGCGCTACGACCCCGGCCACCCGGATGCGGATGCCGACGGCTACGTCGCCTACCCGGACATTAATCCGCTCACAGAGATGGTGGATCTGCTGGGGGCGACGCGTGCTTACGGGCTCAATGGTTCGGCGGTGCAGGCGGAGAAGGGCATGATCGCCGCGGCGCTGGAGATCGCGAAGAGCTAGCCACAGGGCTCCGTCTTCAAGCGGTGGCCTCCGAATGAAGCGATCGGGTGGAGTGCATTTCCTGAAGGGAGGCATCATGACGGTTGCCATCAATCCGGCAAGGATCGCGGCCGCGCTGCCCGGGGCGATGGGCCTCGGCACACCTGCACCCTTGGGAGAGGGGGCTGCTGGCGCGGGGAGCGCATCCACTCCGTTCGCCGATCTGCTCCGCGACGCGGTCGGCAATGTGAACGCGCTGGAGATCCAGGCGCGCTCCGCCGTCGAGGGATTGATGACCGGCACGGGCGTCGATGTGCATCAGGCGATGATCGCGACCCAGAAGGCGGATATGGCCTTCGAACTGGCGCTGGCCGTGCGCAACAAGGCGGTGCAGGCCTACGAGCAGGTCATTGGCATGCAGTTTTGAAATGCAGCTCCTGGCTTCCAGCTGCTGGCTCCTCGCCTCATCGCGGGAGCGCGCGGCTGATTCTGAAACGGAGAAGCGGGCGGCTGGAAGCTAGGAGCTAGAAGCTGCGCTTATGGCGACCGGGACACAATTGGAGAAGAGCGCCGCCATCCAGCCGGTGCTGCCCGAGTTCGGCGGACGTCTGGGGGCGCTGTGGACCTTCGGCCGCCTGCGCTGGTCGGCCATGCCCGCCCGGCAGCGGCGCTGGACGGCGGGGGTTTTGCTCGGACTGGCTGCACTGGTCGGCGCGCTCTTCTGGTACGGTCTGCGCACCGACTGGCGCACCCTCTACGACGGCCTCGATCCCGAGGACGCGCGGCAGATCGGAGCGATCCTGACTCAGGCGCAGATTCCTTACGATGTCGCCCACAACGGCGCCGGCATTCTGGTGCCGGCGCCGCAGCTCGACAAGGCGCGGCTGGCCACCGCGGCCAAGGGCGGCGTGAAAAGCGGGCGCATGGGCTTTGAGATC
>JAJZCY010000086.1:5272-14644 GCA_021828835.1 Acidobacteriota bacterium
TCCCTTTGATCTTGCCGCCGGAGGTACGACGATCCGCGTTCCGGCCTCCGACCTGGACAAGGCAAGGCTGGCCACGGCGGCCAAAGGCGGTCCGCACAGTGGACGGATGGGCTTTGAGCTCTTCGACAAACCCAACTGGGTGGGCTCGGAGTTCGATGAGCAGGTCAATTACCAGCGCGCTCTGGAGGGCGAACTCGAGCACACTGTGGCGACGCTCTCCGATATCCAGTCCGCGCGCGTCCACCTGGTGCTGCCGCACGATTCGCTCTTTCGCGAGCAGGAGCGGCCGGCCAAGGCCTCGGTGGTGCTCAAGCTGCGCCATCGTTCGCTGGCGGACGGCGAGGCCGACGCCATTCGCAACCTGATTGCCTCGGCGGTGGACGGGCTGACTCCGGAGCACGTGGTGCTGGTGGATGCAGACGGGCATCTGCCGCTGGGGCCAAGAACCGCGGAAATGCTGGAGCTCAGTGCCGAACAGGCGCTCGAAGACAAGCTGGTCTCCACGCTCGAGCCGGTCACCGGACCGGGGAACGTGCGTGCTTCGGTCACCCTCGACTACAACCCCGCTGCCATGGATGAGACCCAGGAAACCTACGACCCCAACCAGACGGTGACGCTCTCCATGCAGCGCAGCGAGCAGTCTACCGGGCCGCAGCCGGTGGCCTCCGGCGTCCCGGGAGCGGCCTCCAACGCGCCCAACACGCAGGCGCTGCCGGTGTATCCGCGCGAGAGCACGCCGCCGGCCAGCGCCAAGTCGGAGTCAGGCACCTACGGCGCTTCGAAGACCGTCAGGCACGTTGTCGAAAATCCCGGCCGGGTGCGGCGGCTGACCGCAGCCATCGTGGTCAACGATCGGCTGGTGAAGCCGGCTGGCAAGGATGGCCCGGCGGTGTGGCAGGCGCGCTCGCCCCAGGAACTGCGCGAACTGACCGCGCTGGCGCAGGCAGCGGTGGGTTTCGATCCGGCCCGCGGCGACGTGCTCAGCATGGAAGACATCGCCTTCGACGGCAATCGCGGCACGCCGGCGCCTCCGTTGCCGCAGCGGCTGCTTGGGGCCGCCGAGAGCTCGCCGCTGCTGCTCAAGTACCTGTGCCTGCTCCTGGGCCTGGCGGCGGTGCTGGCCTTTGGCGTGCGCCCCGCGCTCCGCCAGATGGGCAAGCCCGGAGCGGCTCGCTCGGGCAGCGGAAAATCGCTCCCTGCGGCTGCGGCCCCCGAAGCGTTGCGCTCCGAACAGGCGGGCGCGGAACTGGAGCGCGGCCAGAACCAGGAGATCTTCGATCAGGTTGCAGCGCAGTTCAAGCGCGAGCCCACGCAGAGCTCGCGCCTGTTGCAGAGCTGGATTCATTCGGAGTAGGGCGTGAGCATGGAAGGTTCCGCAGGCAGCACCGAACTGGCGAAGGAAGCGGCAGCGCCGCGCAGACGCCGGTCTTCGGGCATGAGCGGTCTGCGCAAGGCGGCGGTGCTGCTGGTGGCTGTGGGCGAGGAACTGGCTCGCGAGGTGCTGCGCGTCTTGCCGGAGGCGGACGTGCAGCGGCTCGCCGAAGAGATGGCCGATCTGCGCGGCATCACCCCCGACCTGGCCGCCGAAGTGATGGAGGAGTTCTGGGAACTGCTCGAGACGCAGAACTTCATGGTGCACGGCGGGCTGGATTATGCCAGCCGCCTGCTGGTGGACACCTTCGGCAAGGCCCGCGCCGACAACCTGCTCATGATGATCCGCCAGTCGCAGGAGGCGGCGCAGGGCAATCTGGCCAAGCTGCAGCGCACCGATCCCCAGCAGCTGGGCAAGCTGCTCGACTCCGAGCATCCCCAGACCATCGCCCTGGTGCTGGCCCATCTCGATCCGCTGCGCGCCTCCATGGTGCTCGACAACCTGAGCGAAGAGCATAAAGTGGTGGCCATTCAGCGCCTGGCGGAGATGCGTCAGTTCTCGCCGGAGATGGCACAGAAGGTAGCGCACATCCTGCACCGGCGCCTGGAGAACATGGGCGACTCGGCGCGGCGCAGCTACTCGGGCTTCAAGGCGGTGGCCGACCTGCTCAACCGCCTCAATGCCGATCAGGCCAGGAAGATTCTCGACACCGTTGAGGAGCAGCAGCCGGAGCTGGCGCTCAGCATCCGCAATCTGATGTTCACCTTCGAAGATCTGCTTGCGGTGCCCTCCGCCAGCATCCGGGAGATTGTCTCCGGAATCGACAAGCGCGTGCTGGCCATGGCGCTGCGCGGAGCCAACGACGAGTTGCGCGCGCAGATATTCAAGGCCATGAGCTCGCGCGCCGCCGAGATGCTCAAGGAAGACATGGAGGTGCTGGGCCCGGTGCGCTCGCGCGAAGTCCAGGCGGCCCAGCAGGAGATTCTCAATCTGGCCCGGCGGCTGGAGACCGAGGGCAAGATCATCCTCAAACTCGAAACCGGCGACGAGATGCTGGCTTGACGGCGAGATGCCGCCGGGCAAGCGCCCCGGCGGTGAATGGAGAAGTGTGGCGAAGATGCCGGCAGAGCGGAATAGGATCCAGACCTTCTTCTATGAGGAGTGTCCGGGAACTGCCGCCGCGCCCTCGTGGACGGGCTGGGGCGCCGTGCCGGACCTCGCCGCAAAAGGCCGCAGCGATCCTTCTTCGCAGGAGCCTGGAGTGGGGCACGCTGCTTCGAGCCGAACCCCGGAGGCCGTTGCCGAAGAGCTGGAGCGTGCCTTCGCGGAGGGCCGGGAGCGCGGCATCGACGAAGGGCGGCGGCAGGAGAGCGAAGCGCACGCCGCGGCCGAGGCCGCCTGGCAGGACGAGCGCGTCCGCCGCGCCGCGGAACTGGTCGATGCGTTTGCCCGCGCGCGCGACTGCTATCTGCGCGAGGTGGAGCAGGAGGTGGTGAAGCTGGTCGTGACGGTGGCTGCGCACATCCTGCGTCGCGAGGTCCAGAACGATCCGCTGCTGGCTATCGGCGCAGTGCGCGCTGCGCTCGGCCAGATCGCTGCCGCCGGCGAGGTGCGGCTGCTGGTGCCCGCCTCCGATGTCGATCTCTGGACCGAGGCCATTGCCCTGCTCCCCCATCTGAGCGTCCGTCCCAAGGTAGTGGCGGCCGAAGAGATGCTGACCGGCGACTGCCGCATCGAGAGCTCTCTGGGCTGGGCGGACCTCGGTATCCGCACGCAGCTCGGCGAGATGGAACGCGCGCTCTTCGAGCCGTCGGATCGGGCGCCGGAGGCGGCGCGATGAGCGGCTTGCTCGCCCGCTATCGCAGCCGGGTCGAGCATCGGCCGACCTGGCGCTGGCGCGGTCAGGTGCTCGAATCCATGGGGCAGACCATCGAGTCGGCCGGGCCGCCCGCTTCAGTGGGCGAGTGTTGCCAGATCCTCGATGCGGCGGGCCGCGTCCACGCTGCCGAGGTCATCGGCTTTCGCGGCGCGCACGTGCTCTCCATGCCCCTCGAGGGCAGCGAGGGCATCCGCTTCGGTGATACCGTGGAGGCTTTGGGCGCGCATCCCGAGATCGCAGTCGGTCCCGGCCTGATCGGCCGCGTGCTCAATGCCCTGGGAGAACCCATCGATAGCGGACCGCCGCTGCTGGCCGAATCGCGCCAACCCCTCGAGGGCCGCGTCCGCTCCCCATTGGAGCGCATGCCCATCCGCCTGCCGCTGGGCACCGGGATCCGCGCCATCGATGCGCTGCTGACCGTCGGCCGCGGACAGCGCGTGGGCATCTTCGGCGGTTCGGGAGTGGGCAAAAGCACCCTAGTCGGCATGATGACCCGCAACACCGAGGCCGATGTGACCGTGGTGGGTCTGGTGGGCGAGCGCGGCCGCGAGGTTGGCGAGTTTCTGGAGGGCGCGCTCGGCAAAGAAGGATTGGCGCGGGCGGTGGTCCTGGTCTCCACCTCCGACCAGTCGCCGCTTCTGCGCCTGCGCGCAGCTATGGCGGCGACCACCGTGGCCGAGTTCTTCGCCGCCCAGGGCAAGCACGTTCTTCTCGTGCTCGACTCCCTTACCCGCTTTGCCATGGCCGCCCGCGAGATCGGGTTGGCCGCCGGCGAGCCGCCCACCGCCAAGGGCTACACGCCCTCGGTCTTCACCCGCCTGGCCCGGCTGATCGAGCGCAGCGGTCAGTTTCAGGCAGGCTCGATCACCGCCTTCTACTCGGTGTTGATGGAGGGCGACGACCAGCAGGATCCGCTGGTCGACGCCGTGCGCTCGCTGCTCGACGGCCACATCGTGCTCTCCCGCGCGCTGGCTGCCGAAGGCGAGTATCCCCCCATCGATGTGCTCGACTCGATCAGCCGCCTCATGCCGGCGGTGGCCGCGCCGGAGCATCGCGAACAGGCCGCCGTGGCGCGACGCCTGCTGGCTGCCTATGGGCGCTCCGAGGATCTGGTACGCATCGGCGCGTACAAGCAGGGCTCCGATGCCGAGCTCGACCGCGCCTTGCAGGGCCGCCCCCTGCTGCGCGCGTTTCTCCTGCAGGACGCGCACGAGGAGACCTCCTTCCAGGAGAGCCTCACCCGCCTCGCCAGCCTCGCGGCGGAGCTCTGACGATGCCCGGCTCCCGCTCCCTGCGCCGCCTGCTCGAGGTGCTTCGCCTCCAGGAGGAGCAGGCCCGCCGCGCATGGGCCGAGGCGGCAGCGCAGAAGCAAAGCCTCAGGGACGCGCGGGAGCGCGCCGGCGCACGCGAGCGCTCGGGACGACGCCTCGTTGCCGCCAGCGCCCACAGCGGGGCGCTCGCAGACCGGGTGGCGGGCCTCGAAGAAGTCCGCATCGCGCATCGCATTGACGCGATGCTCGCCCCTCGCCTTCAGGCAGCCGAAGAACGGGAAGCATCGGCCCGCGACGTCTTCCTCGCCCGGCGCACCGAGCGCCGCCAGGTGGAACTGTTGCTGGAGGCCGCCGAACGGACGGCCGCGCGCGAGGAGAAGCGTCGAGCCCAGCGTGCTGCCGACGATCTCCACCTGGCACGCTCGCCACGAGCCTGCGAAACCGACACGCAGTAGCCTCCCGGCCGGCCCTCCCTCTTCGGTCGAAGAGGGAGACACTTGAGCCCCGCCGAACACCCATCGCAAGCAGGTCTTCCGATTTGAATTCGCAGTCCCGATTCTGATAGCTCTCTAACCGATCTCCCGCCACCTTTGGCATCTCCCCTGCATTTCTCCTCCGCATGTCAGTTGCGGCACATCTCCCCGCTGGTGGGGCTACTTGGGCGGGCGGAGCTTCTTGCGCGTGTGGAGCTGATTTCTTGGCAGGGGAGGCTCATCGGCCGGCCGCCGGAGCCCGTCTCGTGAGGGGTGGTGGTGCCCCCAACCCCTCGGCGGCAGAGAGCAGGTTAGCGAGAGGCGCTGCTGCGGCAGCGGGAGAAGCAGCCGGCGAGCCGACAGCGCAGGCCGCCACCGCCGGCGAAAGGAAAACAGATCCCCGTCCCCCTCTCCATTGGCGATCTGTATGGACAGAAGCAGCAACCGGCGTTGAGCGGAATGTCTCCACTGCGGCAACGGAGAACACGCTTGGATCACTTGCCCACGCAGGCAAAGAGGAGGCAGGCGCAGATCCTTCGACAGCCTCTCAGCACCCCTTCGGCGCTGGTTCGGGGCGGCTTCCAGCGCAGACCTCCGCTGGCGCGGTCGGGAGTCGCATTCCTCCCGCCCCGCCAGAGAAATTGCCGCCGGAGAAATCGGATGCGGCTGCATCGTGCCGGAGCGGGCGTCGTGCGCGTGATCTCTGGCTTATGGACCGGCCGCACCAGCAGGCGCGGCCTTCTTCCGCAATTCCAGAGTCCGGTGCCGTCTCTCCAGCATTTGCTCCGCTGGTGCCGAACCCGCAGTCTCTGGCGAACCCATCCGTGCACGGCGCGAACACAGCACCCTCAACGCTTCTTCCCGGAGACGCCGCACTTCACCTGCGAACGGGAGAAGGACCGGTCAGCGGTCTCTTGTGGAAGGCCCCTCGCATGGTCAGCGCGGATGCAGCGAATGCAGCGCGCCCGCAGCCGGTGATGGACACTGCGTGGGCCTCTGGTGAGGTTCCTGCCGGGCTGCCTTCCCGCGCGAGGCAGGGTGTGGCTGCGGAGTCGCAGCAGACGAATCCTGTAGCGGATGTGGATTCCACCGCAAAGACTGCGGCGGATGGAAAGACAGGTTCTCCAGTCGCCACGCAAGCCGGAGAGATCTCTTTGCGCTTCACTGCGGCCGCCCAGCCTGGGATGGCGGAGGGTCCGGATTCGCAGTCCCCAGAGATGCGTACCGTCGCGCCGCTCTCCGTCCAGTGGCCATCGGCCGCGGAACCCAAGGCCAAATCACTTCCCGCGTTCTCGCCACCGGCGGCTCTGCACCCGCCCACGGAACCAGCCTCCATGGCATCGCTGCACGCCGTCGAGCCTCCGCTGCCGGGCGCGGCATCCATGCCGCACGCAGCAATCGGCTCGCAGTCTGCGGGCCACCCCCCAGCGGGCCACGCCGGGGCAGGACAGCCTGCCGCCACCTTTGCCGCTCTCGATGCGCAGCCTGCTGCCGGGCAGCCTGTGTGGGTCCATGCCGGTGCGCGGCGTGCCGAAGCCGGCTTTCAGGACCCGGCGCTGGGGTGGGTCGGCGTACGCGCCGAGAACTCGGGGGGCGGCATTCATGCCGTCATTACACCCGCGTCCGCGCAGGCCGTGCAGGTGCTCGGCGCGCACATGGCGGGGCTCAACCTGCACCTCGCCGATCATCATCTGCCGGTGGAGACGCTCCTTTTGCAGGCCGATGCGTCAGGCTCCGGTGGAGCGCAGAAGCGGAATCCGCAGCAGGGGCAGGCAGAGACGGGGGCGCGCGCAGGCAGTGGCGCAACCCTGCTGCACAGCCCTGGAATGGTTGCCGTGGCGTCGTCCACGGACCACAACATCTTTGTCCCTCCGCTGCCCGCCGGCGTCACCATCTCGGTGATGGCATGAGCAGGCAGTGGAGCGAAACAGGCTGCGGAGAAAGCAGGAAACGCGCAGTGGAAAGGGAGGAAGCAGAATGTCGGCAGCAACAGCGATTCTGAATCACGGCCAGGCGCCGCAGGCCCTGGCGGGAAGATCCGTTCCCATGGCGGCGTCATCGCAGACAGACGATGGCTCGGGCAATGCGGGCAATTCCTCGGCCACCATCTCCGCCAACGACTTTCTCACTCTGCTGGTGACGGAGATGCAGAATCAGGATCCCACCGCCAATACGGATCCCAACGAGTACATCAACCAGCTCGTCCAGGTGAACAGCCTGGAACAGCTCATCGGCATCAACCAGACTCTGACCACGGCGCTGGGCGCGTCCGGCAGCGCGACTGACCCGTCCGCTCAGCCCGAATCGCGGACCGCGATTCCCGCAAAGCCGTCGTTAGCTGCCGCTCCTGCGCCAGCAGCTGCGCTGGCCGCGCCGCACAGTTTCGGCAACCTCAGCGCGCCTGCCGCGAATCCCTCCGCTCTGCGCGTGGCGCATGCCCTCGATGGCAGCCAGCCGGTGCATGCTGCCGTCCCGTTCTCAAGCCACCCGTAGAGCCAAAGTCTTCTGCTGGTTCGCGCCGTCCCAAACAGTCCACACGAGGAGATGCGTCATGGCGAGTTTTTCCATTCCGCTAACGGGCCTGAAGGCTGACTCAACGGCCCTGAACACCATCGCCAACAACCTGGCCAACATGAACACCACCGCCTTCAAGTCGCAGTCCACCAGCTTCTCCGATCTCTTCTACCAGGAGATTGGAACCAGCGGGGCGGGCGATCCGGTGGCGGTGGGCGCGGGCGTCAAGGTGGCCGCCAACCAGATTGCGTTCACCCAGGGTTCCATCAACTCCACCGGCAACGCCTCCGATGTGGCCCTCAACGGCAACGGATTCTTTGTGGTCTCCAACGGCGGGGGCGGCTATGAGTACACCCGTGCCGGCAACTTCTCCATCGATTCGGACGGCAATCTGGTCACCGCCGCCGGTCTGAATGTGATGGGATATCCGGCGGTGAACGGCGTGGTGAACACCAACGCGCCGCTGACGGCGCTAAACATTCCCATCGGCCAGGTGCAGGCGCCGCGCGCAACCACCAGCATCGCCATGACCGCGAATCTGGACGCATCCGCGCCCGCGGGCACTTCGTTTCCGGCGCAGGTCACCCTCTACGATTCGCTGGGCGAGGCGCACACGGTCAACATCACCTTCACCCAGGCTTCCACTGCAGCGCAGCCCAACACTTGGAACTACTCCATCTCGCTGCCTGCCTCCGACTACGCCGGCACACCGCCGGCGGCCATCACCGGCGCGCTGGGCTTTGATGCCAGCGGCAACCTTGCTACCGTAACTCCCAGCGGCGGCTCTGCGGGGACCGTGGGTTCGGCCAGCGGAGATGTGTCTTCGATCGCGCTCAACTTCTCCGGCCTGGTCGACGGAGCCGCGGACCTGAGCAATCTGCAATGGAATCTGCTCGGCTCCGATGGCACGCCCAACATCAGCCAGGTGGCCACCACCTCGGCAGTCTCCGGCACCTTGCAGGATGGCTACGCCAGCGGACAATACAAGGACTTCAGCATCGGCGCCGATGGCACCGTCACCGCCTCCTACTCCAACGGCAAGAGCCAGAACGTCGGTCAGCTTGCCCTGGCCGATGTGCCCAACGAGCAGGGGCTGCAACTGCTGGGAGACGGCAACTACGGCACCACCGCGGCCAGCGGCACCGCCTCCATCGCTACCTCCGGAGCCAACGGACTGGCCAAGATCCAGGGCGGCGCGCTTGAAGCCTCCAACGTCAACATCTCCAGTGAGTTCTCCAACCTGATCATCGCGCAGCGCGCCTTCGAGGCCAACGCCAAGTCGGTGACCACCTTCGACACCGTCACCCAGGACACCATCAACATGGTCCACTAGCCAATTGCGGGCGCGCTCAGTGCTCTTCGCGCCGCACCGGTACTTCGATGAACAGACCGTGGCTTTGCGCCAGCACGGCGCCATGGCTGTTCAGAAGTCGCGCCTCGCTCCAGTGCTTGCGGCCCTCGTTGCGCGTGACCCGGCCCTCGATGCGCAACGCCGAGCCCGACGGCACCGGCCGCAGGTACTCCACCTCCATGTGCCGCGTCATGGCATTCACCCCGCGCGCCCGCACCGACTTGCTCATCGCCTCATCCAGCAGAGTGGCGATGATGCCCCCGTGCAGGTAGCCGGGATGGCCTTCAAAGTCGTGCGTCACCTCGGTCTGGCAGACGACGCTGTGATCCTCGGTCAGAGAAAACTCCAGCCGCAGCCCGCCGGCATTCGCCGGCCCGCAGCCAAAGCAGCGGTTGTGTGCGCTGTGCTTCATGTGCGTCAGGTTTTCATGCGGCTTGCTCAAGATCTTCTCGCCTCGCTCAGGGATTCATTCAGCACGCTTGCGTAGATGGCCCGATCGACGTTGCCGCCGC
>JAJZCY010000087.1 GCA_021828835.1 Acidobacteriota bacterium
TCCGATCTCCCGCGCGACACCGTACCCGTGGAACAGATGGAAGATCTGAATCGCGCCTTTGCCGAACAGCTTCTCGCCTGTCTGGATGAGTGCGCCCGCGGCCGTCATGGCCTGTTCGCTGAGCCCATCGAAGGCGACGCGGACCATGCCTGGCCGGAAGCCGCGCGCCTGCGCGAGCTGGCCGTTGCCCTTCAAAGTCTGCTTGCCCAGCAAGGGGAGCGCAACGCCCTCTGCGATGAGTTCCTGGATCTGTGCACCATGCACGGCGAAAGCCACCCCGGGGAGCGCCGACTGGCACGGCTGTTCCTGGAGCGAATCGAGCGCGGCGAGGTAGGCACGCCCACGCAAGAGGAACGCAAGCCCTGGTAAGTGCCGCCCATCTCAGGATAGGAACTCGGAGCTTCCAAAGACGACGCGCCCCGCGCACGGAGGCGCGGGGCGCTTGAAGGCTGCTGCCGGTTGACCGCTACCAGCGAACGCCAAGAGTGATGGGCAGTTCTCGAGTCCCAGCGCCGATGTTCACCGGGCTGAGGTTGGCTCCGCTGCCAGTGCCGCCCGGAGCCGCCGCGATCTTCGGCGAAAGCACGTCCAGGTAGCGAACCTCGGCATACAGGCGGAACTTGCTCTCGCCGTACATGCCCTGGAAGCGGTGCTGATAGCCGCCACCGATGTTCCAGCCGCCCTGGTTGGATGAGAAGTGTCCCACGACCTGGTTGGTCTGTTGAGGACCGCAATAGTAGTAGTAGAAGCAGCCATAGGTGAGGGTCGGGTTGGAGAAGTTGGTCACCTTGCGGTAGAACCCGCCGCCTCCGGTGACGTAGAGATCGTTGCTGTTCTTCGGCCAGATGTCGTAGACGGGAGCTACGGTGAACGACCAGATGTGGTAGCGGCCGCTCTGGGCGCCGGCTTCCGCGATGATATGGCCCGGCATCTTGTTGTCGATGAACTGGTACTCGATCAACATGGCCAGGTTCTGGTTGATATTGACACCGCCGCCCACGGTGAACTGGCCGCCGTAGGTCACATACTGCTTATCGCCAGCCGGGCCGGCGATGCCCCCGCCTGCCTCGATGGTGAGCCGGTGCAGAATGTCATGACCGCTCCATCCAGAGTAGGTATCGGTGGTGTCGCTGTTGTTGTCCTGTGCCGCTGCGGGCGTGGGCGCGGAAGGCAGCGCCGCGCTGGCGGGCGCCGCGCCATCGGCTAACAAATAAGTCCCCGACTGGCTGGAGGACCACGTATCGGTTGCCGATGCCTGGCTGCGGACGGACTGCGCACTCGCCAGACCTGTTGCCAACACGGCGGCGCATCCAAGCAAAGAGACACGGCTCAACAGTGCACTGCGACGAGTACTAGCCATTCTTCGACCTCAGACTTGAATTTGGATTTTTAATTCCGTTGGAGAAATCGGTAGGGACCCCCCCAGGTAAGGTTAGACACGGATTCCGACTCGAGGTTGCATATCCTTGGGAAGTACGGGTGGAGCACGTCTCGATCTCCCCGTCCGCAACTCCATACCGTACCGCCGCACGCCCGAAAAAAGCAAGGACCGGAGCTGGGCTCCGGTCCTTGCATTACCTTCTGGCCAACCGCTACCCCTGGATATCGAACTGCTCGGGATGTAGCGACGGATCGCTCTTCACCAGCACGTTGCGGCCGGTCAGCTCCTCAAAATCGTTCAGCCAGCGGCTGTTGTTGGCCTTGAGCACCTTTACCGTCTCGGGGTGAACCCGCAGCATCACGTCCTGGTTCTCGAGGTGCTTGCGCATCTTGCGCAATTCGATCCAGATCTCGTTGCACACGGTGGCCGGGCTCTTGACCATGCCGGTGGCCTGGCAGGTGTAGCACGGCACGCTCAGGGTCCGCTCCAGCGACTGCTTGACCCGCTTGCGGGTGATCGCCACCAGGCCGAAGTCATTGAACTGCAAAACCTTGGTGGGGGCGCGGTCGTTCTTGAGCGCCTCTTCGAGCGCCGCCATCACCTTGAACCGGTTCTTGCGCTCGTCCATGTCGATGAAGTCGATGACGATGATGCCGCCCAGGTCGCGCAGCCGGATCTGACGCACGATCTCCGGCACCGCGTCGAGGTTGGTCTTCAGAATGGTGTCCTCGAGCCGCGCCGACTTGCCGACGTACTTGCCGGTGTTGATGTCGATGGCCACCAGCGCTTCGGTCTGGTTGATCACGATGGAGCCGCCCGACTTGAGCCACACCTTGGAACGCAGCGCCTTGGAAATCTCGTCCTGGATGCCGAAATGCTCGAAGAGCGGGGTCTCCTTGGTGTAGAGCTTGACGCGCCGCACCAGGCTCGGAGAGAAGCGGTTGAGGAAGCGCACAATGCGCTCGTAGTCCGCCTCCGAATCCACCCAGATGTTCGAGAAGTTGGCGCTCACCTGGTCGCGCAGGATGCGCTCGATCAGCGACAGGTCGTGATAAATGAGCGCCGGCGACTTGGAGGCTTCCGAGCGCTGTTTGATCTCGCTCCACAGGTTCATCAGGAAGCGCAGATCCGCGCGCAGCTCGTCTTCCGAGGCGCCCTCGGCGGCGGTGCGAACGATGAATCCGCCGGAGACCTCGCCGCGCTCGTGCAGCAGAATCCGCTTGAGGCGGTGGCGCTCCTCGTCGGAGGCAATCTTGCGGCTGACCCCGACGTGGTTCACGGTGGGCATGAAGACCAGGAAACGGCCGGGCAGAGCGATGTGGCTGGTGATCCGGGCGCCCTTCTTGGCGATGGGCTCCTTGGCGATCTGCACCAGGATCTCCTGGCCGGGCTTCAGCAGTTCGGAGATGACCGGCAGGTCCGTGGTCTGCATGGAGCGGCGGGAGGGGCCGCGGCGCTGTCCGCCCTGGGCTCCGCGTCCGCGGCGTCCGCGATCGCGCTCGCGGCGTTCGCGGCGGGGCTGGCCCGGCGCGGGCTGTTCGCCCGTCTCTTCTTCCTCTTCCTCGTCCATCACGTCGAAGGCCTCATCTTCGCCCTCGGCGTCCTTCTGACCCAGCTTGACCTGGATGCGGTGGTCGAGGTGCGCCTCCTGGAGCATCTCACCCAGGTCGCCGCTGCGGGCCTGGGAAGGCAGCGTCTGCTCCTCGTAATCTTCAATGTCCTGCGTCTCCTGCACCTGGCGGCGGTGCGACGGCGTGGTTTCATACTCCTCGCCCTCGATCACCTCCTCCTCGATGTTGCCCACGCCGGGAGCATAGGACGAACGGGGCGCTGGAGGAGCCGCTGCCGGAGCCGAGCCAGGCTGCCGCGTCTCAGGCTCAGATTCCTTCCTCTTTTTGCCGCCCAAACCGAAGAGCCGGAATCCGGACGGCGCTGCCGGATCGATGCGGTGCGAGGCCGAGGCATCGTCTTCCGACTCGCCGGCTTCGCCCTTCTGCTCCGTGGCCGCGGACTCTCCTCCCGACGCCACCTCGGTGCGCTCGGCTTCAGAAACCTCTTCCTCAAACTGCGGCTCTTCCTCGGAGAGCGGCTCAATCTCGACGGGGGCCGTCTGCTCGTTCGGGAAGGCAATCTCGCGGAGGGCGGGCGGCTGCTCCTCCTCCGACTCAAGAAACTCCACTTCCTCGCGGGCATCGGCGGAGCTCTCGGCAAGCTGCTCCGGGGCCTCAATTTCCGGCTCCGCCTCGGAGCGGTCCCGCCGCGACAGCGTCTCGCCGGGCAGCAAGCCACTCTCCGGATCCCACTCCAGCGGAACCTCAACCATGGTGGACGGCCGGGAAGTGCTCAGAGAGCGGGCGGGCGCCGCGTGCTTCGGCTTTTCGGCCTCGGGAGCAGGCGTGCCTCCATATTTGGAGAGCGATTCGCCAGGCAGGACAAAAGGCGAGTGGGATGCGGGCTCGGCGAACTTCGGCTCGGCCGGCTGGCGAACCTGGGCAACCGGCTCTTCCTCCAGCGTCTCCAGCTGCCCGGCCGGCTCGGCCAGTGCAGGGGTCTGCTCCTCCGGCTCGATGCGCTGGTCCTGGGCCCCGGCGCGTCCGCGGCGATGACGCCGCCCACGCCAGCGGCGGCCGCCCTCGGGACGGCCTTCGCCCTGCTCAGCAGCTTCCCCGGGCTCCGGCCCGGCCGGTGCGGCAACAGGCTCCACAGCGGCTTCACGGGGCTGCTTGGCTTCGCGCTCGGCTCCTCGACCGCCGCGCTCTTCTCTTCCACCGCGCTCTTCGCGAGAGCTACGCTCTTCCCGTGGGCCGCGCTCTTCGCGACCGCCACGCTCGTGGTGCTCGCGGTGCCGCACCTCGCGCGGGGCAGCCGGAGTGGCTGCGGCGCGCTCCAGTTCATCGGTCTCTTCCTGGTCTTCGAGCTCGATGAAGTCGGTTACGTACAGGAAGGCGTCGCGTTCCAGGCCCAGGTCGACAAAGGCCGACTGCATGCCCGGCAAAACGCGGGTGACGCGGCCGTTGTAGATGGAGCCGGCCAGGGTGTACTCGTTTTCGCGTTCGTAGTAGATTTCCGCGAGTTGATCGTCTTCAAGAATCGCAAGCCGCGTCTCATGCGGCGTGCTGGAGATGCAAATCTCTTTTGCCATCGTACCTTTCCGTCCGGCAGCCTGGGGCGGCCGGAACTAGCGGCAAGGTGAGGCGGAGACGCGCAGAACCGGGAGGGGAGGGAATAAGCGGAAGGGATGACCAGGAAGGCGCTGTCGGGCCCGCCGGCTGCGGGCAGAGTGCCCGCCAGGGCGGCGAACCGCGGCGAATCTTGCTCCAGACGAGCCGGAACAGCGTGACTGTGCGGTAATCCATTTGCAGAGAGTTTGTGGCCGGCACACCAGGAATTCCGGGCGGGGCCGTTCTGCCGCGAAGGTGATTCCGGTCGATCCGCGCAGACGGAGCCATGTGCTCCCACACGCCTGCGCCAGATAACCGGCGATCACAACCGCTCCTGCGACAGTTCCAAGTCGCTGGAGCGGCGCGGCCTTCCAGTCTCTGCGTGCTCATGAACCCAATCCTGCCGGGCGCGGTCCGTCGGACCTGGCCGGCAAATGCCTGTAAACTCTTTTGCCGCCCGGACCCTTCCCGGACCACGCAAAAGGCTGAATCTTGCCTACGGACCGTGCGGACAGGTCAAACGCCTGGCGAACAGACCGCTTCAGTTCACGAACCGGCGCATGCGGACATTCATTGCCACGCCCAGCCCCAGAAACGCGAACAGTACCGAGGATCCCCCGTAACTCATGAGTGGTAAAGGGATTCCGGTGACGGGCATAAACCCGATGACCATGCCAACGTTGACCATAATCTGGAAGGTCAACACAGCCACGAACCCCATGATAATCAGAGATCCGGGCAGGTCGGAGGCTGTTTGAGCGTTTTGAATCAAACGCATCAATATTCCGAAGTATAGCAGTAGCACAAAAACCGCGCCCACAAAGCCGTGCTCCTCGCTGAAGGCGGCAAAGATAAAGTCCGTGTAGGGGATGGGCAGGAAGTAGCCGTGGGTCTGGGTCCCCTTCTCCATTCCTTTGCCCCAGACACCCCCCGAGCCGACCGCAATCAGCGACTGCCGGATCTGGTAGCCCGAGCCGCGGGGATCATTGTTGGGATTGATAAAGCTGGTCAGTCGCGCCTTCTGGTAGGGCTTCAGGATCTTGCCGCTGGACCAGACGCCCACCGCCAGCGCGGTTCCGCAAACAATGAGAATGGACGCCTGGCGGAAGCTGATGCCTCCCAGGAAAAGTCCCGCCACCAGAATTGGCGCGTAAGTCAACGAGGTGCCCAGGTCGGGCTGCGCCAAAACCAGCAGCATGGGCACCCCGACCATGAGGAAGGCCTTGAAGATCTCCTTCCAGCTCACGTCGCGACCGCCCAGGTTGGCAAAGTAGCGCGCCACCGCCAAGACCAGAACCAGCTTGACCCACTCCGACGGCTGGAACTGGATAGGACCGAGCGCGATCCAGCGCCGCGCCCCCATCACCCGGCGCCCCACCAGCTTGACCGCCACGAGCGAAAGAAGAAAGATCCAGTAGGCCCAGGGCGCCCAGTCCAGCAATCGGTGGTAGTCGATCTTGGACAGCACGAACATGCCGGCCATACCGGCCACCATCCAGATGATCTGCTTGGATTCAAAGCTGGCAAAACGGGTGTGCATGGTGGCGGAGTGCACCTCCATCACCGACAGGCAGCACAGCACGATCACCATCAGGAGCAGCGGCCAGTCGAAATCGCGAAAGCTCAAAAATCGCCGCATCAGTGCGCTTTTTCCTTGAATCGAATCGGAGAAACTTCCAGCCAGGCCGGCAACAGCGAGGAACCCACAGCTTCAGCCACCTGCACCGGGGGAACATCGATCAGGAAGTGGCCGCCGCGAAAGTCGGAGCCGCCGGCGGTCTCCTGATTCCCCTTTCCGTGAATGCCCCGGTCCCTAACCATCGGTCTTTCCTGGCTCCAGACCGCGCCCATCTCCACCTGCTTGGGCGCCTGAGCCTCGAGCACATTGTGGTCCATCATGCGCTGCTTGTTGACCCAGACGGTGGCGACCTGGGCGGCCAGGTGCGCGGCGTTGGAGCCCCAGTCGCCGTGCTGCCACAGGACCGCGATGACGAAGTGCGGATCGCGGCGCGGAATCACGCCCACAAACCAGCCGTTGGGCCGGGTATCCACGCCCTTGCCCATGCGGGCGATGGCGGCGTGGCTGGCCACCTGGGCGGTGCCGGTCTTGCCGGCAAAGTCCACGCCCTCCAGGTGCGAGGCGGCGGCCGTATCGAAGCCCCCCGGCATGGTCGCCATGGCCATGCCGTCGGTGATGGTGTCCCAGTTCGCCTCGGTGGGCGGAATGGTGGCATCTCCGGAGCCGGGAAACGACTCGAGCAGGGCCTTGCGGAAGCCCTCGGGAAGCTGATTGGGATCCACCACATGCGGCCTCACAAAGTGGCCGCCGGAGGCGATGCCGGCGATATAGCGCGCAAGCTGAATCGGCGTGACCGTCACCGCGCCCTGCCCGATGCCCACCGAGATGGTCTCCCCGGCAAACCACTTCTCGTGGAAGTTCCGCAGCTTCCACTCCGTGGAGGGAACGGTGCCGCGCGCCTCGCCGGGCAGGTCGATCCCAGTCGGCTGGCCCAGGCCCACCTCATGCGCATACTTGGCAATGGTGTCGATCCCCAGGCGATTAGCCAGCGTGTAGAAGTAGGTGTCGCAGGACCAGGGAATGGCGTGCTCGATGTCGACCTCGCCGTGGTGCTGGTCGCAGGCGTAGAAGTGGCCGTAGAAGGTGGCGCCGCCGTTGCAGTACACCTTCATGTTCTGGGCGATCCCTTCCTGCAAGCCGGCCACGGACATCAGGATCTTGAATGTAGAGCCTGGCGCAAGCTGCGCCTGGATCACCCGGTTCATCATCGGGTGCTTGGGATCGGTGACCAGCTTGGCCCACTCCGCTCCATTGATCTTGACAGCGAAGTCGTTGGGATCGAAGGTCGGATGCGACGTCATGGCCAGAATGTCGCCATTGCGGGGATCCATGACCACGATGGCGCCCTCGCGATCGCCCAGCGCCACCTCGGCGGCGCGTTGAATATCGTTGTCGATGGTCAACCGCAGGTCGCGGCCGGGGATGGCGTGCTGAATGCCGAGAAAGCCCACCTCGCGCCCGTGGCTGTCCACGATGACGTCGCGCGAGCCGTCGGTGCCGCGCAGCAGCTCGTCGTAGGTCTCTTCCACGCCCGCCTTGCCCACCACGTCGCCAGGCTGGTCCATCGCGTAGCGGGGATTATCCAGATCCTGTTCGCTGACCTCGCCCACGTAGCCGATCATGTTGGCCGCATAGCCGTCGCGTGGATAAAGCCGCCGCGCCACCTCAATAGTCTCCAACTCCGGCAGCTCGCCCTTGTGCGCCGCAACGAAAGCCACCTCGTCGGCGGTCAGGTCGGCCTTGATGGGGATGGGCCGGTAGCCGGGCATACCGCGATAGTGGCGCATCGTGGTCTTGAGCTGATCCAGGTCCAGGTGCAGGCCCTCGGCGATCATCGGCAGATCGGCTTCGACGTCGTGGCCCTGCTCGCGCACCAGGTAACAGGACGTGGAGGGATAGTTATCCACCAGCAGCCGGCCGTAGCGGTCGAAGAGCTTGCCCCGCGCCGCGAGGATGGGCACCTTGCGGATGCGGTTCTGCTCGGCCAGTTGGCGGAAGTTGTTGGCGCCCAGCACCTGCAAGCGCCAGAGGCCGCCCACCAAGGCGAGCATCATCAGCAAGATGCCATACTGCACCACCGTCAGCTTGAAGGTGGGCAGTTTCTCGCCGCGGTTGCTGGTGCTGCTGGAGTACATCAGGGTCTGTTTCTAGAATACAGCCAAGCGAGTTTTTGACTGTGGAGGATAGACGCGCCCGCCGCCGCGAACGCTTGCGCAGCCCGCAAACTCGTGCCAGCCTGTACTTCACACCCGCTCATTTCAGATAGGCGTGCACCAGGTCGATCAGGTCCTCGGCCAGCTCGGGGGCGATCTGCTCCTTGGCGCCATCCACCAGGTGAAAACGGATGTGCGTCTCCAGCACCTCGGCCATCAGCGCGTTGACACCGCCGCGCACCGCCGCCAGCAGCATGAGCTGGTCGCCGCAATCGGCCTCTCCATTGAGCGAGCGCTCCACCGCATCGAGCTGGCCGCGCACCTTGCGCAGCCGTTGCAGCAGCTTCACCTTTTCGCGATCCTGGGGCGGGTTCGCCGCGTCTTCCTTGCGCTGGACCATATACCCTCCCTGGGTATAGTATGAACCGGGTGGGGGTATTCTCCCCACGCCCCCATTCTAATGCCGATTCGCCACTCCAGCCCGCGCCTGTTCTCTGCCCTGGAGCGGCGGTGTACCCATGCGATCCTGCTGGCGGCGTTTTTTGCGGGCACGGCGCCTGCCCAGCAAGCCGTTCCCCTCCCCGACGCGCCTCAGCCCGCGCTCTTCGCCGCCGTGCCCGCCGGCCTTGCGGCGGCCGCACCCGCCCAGCACGGCGAAGAGACGCCTCTGGCCGGTAATCAGCACGAAAACATCCCCGTTCTCACCATGGCCCCGCATCCGGAGGGAGCGCGCTACTGGATCGCCGGCCAGGCCAACGTGATCCTGCAAGGCCGGCTGCCCTTTCACTCCCCCTATCAGGGGCCGAACAGCTTCCGCAACTCCGCCGAGTACAAGACCTCGCTGCTGGGCACGCTCTATATGGCGGTGCGCCCGTGGCGCTCGATCCGCTACCAGAACGACCTGATTCTCGACATCGAGAGCGCCGGCGGGCGTGGACTCAGCGAGGCGCTCGGGCTGGCCGGCTTCACCAATCTCGATGTGGTGCGCAATCCCAACCTCGGGTCTGCGCCTTACCTGGCGCGCTACGAGGTCCACCAGGTGATCGGGCTGACCAGCAAAACCGCCCCGCAGGAGTCCGGCCCGTTCTCCGTGGCCGACAGCGTGCCGTTGCGCCGCATCGAGTTCCGCATCGGCAAGATGACGCTGCCTGATTTCTTCGACGTGAACCCGGTGGGCTCCGACAGCCACCTCCAGTTCATGAACTGGACCATCGACAACAACGGCGCCTGGGACTACGCGGCGGACACGCGCGGCTACACCGTGGGTGGCATGGCCGAGTACGACGAGCCGGCGTGGAGTATCCGGTACGGCATCTTTGCCATGCCGGTGGTGGCCAACGGCATCGACATGGACTGGGCCTTTAGCCGCGCTCACGGCAACAACACCGAGTTCGAGCTGCGCCACAGCTTGATTCCCGGCCGCCAAGGCGCCACGCGCATTCTCTTCTATGACAACCGGGCGCACATGGGCAATTACCGCGTGGCGGTCGAGGACTTCCTGAGCGGCGCCGACACCGCCCGCTACGGCGTCACCCGACCCACCATCACCCTGCATGAGAAGTTCAACGCGCTCAAATACGGCGTCGGCTACAACTTCGAGCAGGACATGACGGATAACCTGCGCATCTTCGGCCGCTTCGGCTGGGACAACGGCGCGACCGAATCCTTTGCCTATACCGAAGACGATCAGACGGTGGAGTTCGGCGGCGACTACCGCGGCACACCCTGGCATCGCTCCGACGACAAAATTGGATTGGCCATGGTTTCGAATGCCATCAAGAAGGACCACCAGAACTATCTGAAGCACGGCGGCCTGGGCTTCCTGCTCGGCGATGGAAATCTGAGTTACGGCCGCGAGAACATCGTGGAGGGCTACTACAACTGGCACGCATGGCGCGGCCTCTACTACGCCGTCGACGTGCAGCACATCGCCGATCCCGGCTACAACCGCGCCCGCGGCCCCGCCTGGGTCGGCTCCGCGCGCGGGCACATCGACTTCTGAGCCGCTTTGCGCAGCGTTTAGGATGGAAACTCATGAAGACCTCCATCCTCAACCGGACCGCGCTTCTCGCGTTTTTGTGGATTCCCGTGTCTTTAGCTGGCGCGCAGAGCATTCCCGCTGCGCCCAGCGGGCCCAGCACCGCTGCCGACGCACTCCTGCAAGGCTTTCAGAATCCGCCCCAGGCGGCGCGGCCGCGCGTGTGGTGGCACTGGATGAACGGCAACATCACGGAGGAGGGCATCCGGCTCGACCTGGAGTGGATGCATCGCGTCGGCATCGGTGGCGTCACCATCTTTCAGGGCCAGCTCAACACACCGCAGGTGGTGCCGCAGCCGCTGGGCTACATGACTCCGCAGTGGAAGAAAGCCTTCGAGTACGCCGTGACCACCGCCAGAAATCTGGGCATGGACGTCACCATCGCCAGCTCGCCGGGCTGGAGCGAGACCGGCGGCCCCTGGGTGCCAGCGCGCGAGGGCATGAAGAAGATGGTATGGAGCGCGACGCGGATCGCAGGCGGCCAGCCGTTTACCGGAGTCCTGCCGCAGCCGCCGCAGGTCTCAGGGCCCTTCCAAAATGACGCCGTCAAGCCGCGGCGCATGCCGGACTGCACGGTGGTTGCTCCGCCGCAGTTCTATGAGGATGCGGCCGTCATCGCCTATCGCATTTCCAGCGATGACAAGACGCAGGCGGAACTGAATCCCGCCATCACCGCGAGCGGCGGCGTCGTGAATGCCGCAGCGCTCTCCGACGGCGACGTGAGCACCGTGGCCCTGGCGCTGCCAGCCGCCGCACCAGGCAATTCCTCCTGGGTGCAGTTCGACTACGGCCATCCGCAGACCATCCAGGCCCTCACCCTCGCCTGCACCAACGATCTGCTCTCGAAGTTTCTGCATCCCATTCCCGCCGCGCCACCGCGCCTGGAGGCAAGCGAGGACGGGCAGCACTTCCGCGAAGTCGCGGTCATTCCCTTCACCACCATCGTGCAGCGGACGGTCTCGTTCGATCCGGTCACCGCGCGCTACTTCCGGGTGGTCTTTCCTACCGCGCCCAACACGAAGCCGGAGAACAGCTACAGCATCACCGAACTCGTCCTGCACAGCGGCGCGCGCGTCAACGAGTTCGAGAAGCGCGCCGGCTTCTCCGCCGCCCTCGACTACGACGCCATCCAGGATCCAACCGTGGCGCCGCAGTCGATGGTTCCTTCCGCAGACGTCATCGACCTGACCGGCAAGATGAAGGCCAATGGCTCCCTGGATTGGACCCCTCCGGCCGGGAACTGGATGGTGCTGCGCATCGGCGCTTCGCTCACCGGCCACGAAAACGGTCCCGCGCCCGCCGATGCCACCGGACTCGAGGTGGACAAGCTGAACCGCGCCGATGTGAAGAGCTACATCGACGGCTATCTGGAGACCTACGCGCAAACCGTGGGCGCGCAGAAGATGGGCAAGAACGGCATCTCCGCGCTGCTCACCGACAGCATCGAGACCGGCCCGCAGAACTGGACCGACAACATGCTGGAAGAGTTCCAGCAGCGGCGCGGCTACGACCCGCGCCCATGGCTGCCCGCGCTCACCGGCATCGTGATCGACAGCACGCAGGCCACGGACAAGTTCCTGTGGGATTTTCGCCGCACCATCATCGAACTGCTCTCTGAAAATCACTACGGAACCATCGCCGACGAGCTTCATGCGCACGGCCTGAGGTACAAAAGCGAGGCGCTGGAATACCACACCCCCATGCTGGGCGACGACATGGCGATGCGCAGCCACGCGGATATTCCCATGGGCGCCATGTGGACCTGGGCGGGCGCGCCCGGCCCCGATCCCGACTACATCGCCGATGCCCGCGGCGCAGCTTCGGTGGCGCACGTCTACGGCCAGAACATCGCCGGAGCGGAGTCCATGACCTCGCGTGGTCCGGCCTGGTCGTTCGCGCCGAACACGCTGAAGAAAGTCGCCGACCTGGAGTTTGCGCTGGGCATCAATCATTTCGAAATCCACGAGTCCACCCACCAGCCGGTGCGCGACATGGAACCGGGTCTTACGCTCGGACGGTTTGGCCTGTGGTTCAACCGTAATCAGACCTGGGCGGATGACGCAGGACCATGGATCGATTACCTGGCGCGCTGCTCTTACCTGTTGCAGCAGGGCCGCTTCGCAGCCGACGTGGCCTACTTCTACGGCCAGGATGCCCCGCTTACCGCGCTCTACGCCAACGGCGAGCCGCAGGATGCGCCGCAGGACTACGGCTTCGACTTCATCAACGCGGATGCCATTTTGCATCACCTCTCGGTCAGCGATGGCAGATGGGTAACCTCCGGCGGCGCCAGCTACCGGATTCTCTATCTCGGCGGCACCAGCCGGCGCATCACCGTGCCGGTGCTGCGCAAGCTGCGCGATCTGGTGGCCGAGGGCGGCGTGCTCGTCGGCGAGCGGCCCGAGGAGTCGCCCAGCCTGGCCGACGATCACACCGAGTTCCACGACCTGACCAACGAACTGTGGGGCAAGAAGCCGGCCAAGCCGGGCAAGCCGCATCGCTACAGGAAGGGCCACGTCTACGCCGGCATGACGCCCGCTCAGGCGCTCGCCGCTCTCGACGTCACCAGGGACTTCAGCTACTCCGGCGCCGGTGACGCGCAGGTTCTCTTCGTCCATCGTCTGCTGACCGGTGGCGACATCTACTTTGTCGATAACCGCGCCGATCATCCCATCGACATCACCGCGACCTTCCGCGTCACCGGCAAAGCGCCGGAGTTGTGGGATGCGGCAACCGGCCAGGCGCAGCCGGTTTCCTATCGCATCGACGAGGCAACCACGAACGTGCCGCTGCATCTCGAGGCCTACGGCACGGTCTTTGTCGTCTTCCGCAAGCCGGCGGCCGCGCCCGCGTTGCAAATTCCAGAGCAGCGCGAAACCCCCGTGGCCAGCCTCGACCAGGCATTGAACGCGGATTGGGATGTGAGCTTTGAGCCGGGTCTGGGCGCGCCCGAGTCAGCCCGCTTCGACCACCTGCTCTCGTGGAGCGACAGCCCGCGGTACGGCATCAAGTACTTCTCCGGAACCGCAACCTACGTGAAGTCCATCGAGATTCCCGCATCGCTGCTGACGCGCGGCACGCACCTGTGGCTCGATCTCGGCTCGGTGTACGACCTGGCCAAGGTCGCGGTCAACGGGCAGTACCTCGGCGTCCTTTGGAAGTCGCCCTATAAGATGGAGATCACCCGGGCGCTGCACGCCGGCAGCAACCAGATCGTCGTCCAGGTGACCAACCTCTGGGTCAACCGGCTCATCGGCGACCAGCAGCCGTGGGCGCTGCGCAAGTACACCTTCACCGACTTCGACCCGTACCGCGCCGATTCGCCGCTGCTGCCTTCTGGCCTGCTCGGACCGGTACAGATCGAGACCTCCGGCACAGCGCGGGCCGCGGCTCCGGTGGCCGAGAAGCAGTCTGAAAAATAACTTGCATTTTGCAAGATAAATCGGACAGAATCTCTGAACGGCTTTTCCCACGCTCCGGGCGCCCCGCCCGGAGCGGCTTCGGCTGGCCCGCAGGAGGTCTGAAGATGAGCGGTGTACGTGTGCTCGTAGGCACCAAGAAGGGCGCCTTTGTACTGAGCGCCGACGGCAAGCGCAAGAACTGGACGGTGGACGGCCCCTTCTTTGCCGGGTGGGAGATCTATCACATGAAGGGTTCGCCCGCGGACCCCAACCGCATCTACGTCTCGCAGACCAGCGGCTGGTTCGGGCAGCTCGTACAGCGCTCCGACGACGGCGGCAAAACCTGGTTCCAGCCTGGCGTGGCGCCCGGCGAGGAAGCTCAGAGCTGGCCGCCCAAGCCCAGCCGCTTTGCCTACGACACCTCTGCCGAAACCGGCAAGCCGCTCACCACCCACCAGTGGTACGACGGCACCCAGCACCCCTGGGAGTTCAAGCGGGTGTGGCACATGGAGCCCTCGCTCACCGACCCCAACACCGTGTACGCCGGCGTGGAGGACGCGGCGCTCTTCAATTCGACCGATGGCGGCGAGAGCTGGCACGAGTTGGCCGGCCTGCGCGGCCACGGCACCGGCCCCCAATGGCAGCCCGGCGCGGGCGGCATGGGCCTGCACACGATCATTCTGGACCCCAGCAACTCCGATCGCATGTATATCGCCATTTCGGCGGCGGGCGCCTTCCGCACCGACGATGGCGGCCAGAGCTGGAAAGCGATCAACCGCGGCCTGAGATCGCCCTACATCCCAGATCCCAACGCGGAGATCGGCCACTGCGTGCATCACGTCGCGATGCATCCCGCGCGGCCCGGCGTGCTCTTCATGCAGAAGCACTGGGACATCATGCGCTCCGACGATGCGGGCGAGAACTGGCG
>JAJZCY010000088.1 GCA_021828835.1 Acidobacteriota bacterium
AGATCTTCGATCTGCGGCAGATCGGTGGAGTAGACCAACATCAAACCGGCTAGCGAGCCGGTGACAATGGCCAGCAGCACCAGCGCGGCCAGGGCTGCGCGACCGGCGATTTTGCGGCGCGAACCCGGCGGGGGCGCGCCGCTGGAGCTCGTCTTGCGACGCCGCACGGGGCGCTCGATCGCCAAAGGCCGTGAGTGAAGAACTGCCAAGGGATTCGGGCCTCAGGGCGTTTCTCAGGGAGGAGAATGCCGTCCTCTTCAGCGTAGCATTGAAGCAATTTTGCGGCGCACCGAAACGCGGGCGGCGTACCAGCCAGTGCAAGAGCGGGAATTCTGGACCGAGCGTGGAGCGGCGCTGCGACGCAAAAGGCGCCAGCCGAAGCTGGCGCCTTGTAAAGGCTGTTGCGGATCGAGAGGCTTAACTCGCTTTGCTCTTGAGGAGCGAGATACCCTTGTTCAGGATATCGTCGGTTTTGGGCGCGGGCTGGAACTCGTTCTGTTCGGGCTGCGCGACGGCGACCGTGGGGTTCACGGCGTTGTCCTGAATCTTGCTGCCGCTGGGGCTCTCGTACTTGGCCACCGTGAGCATCAGCGCCGCACCGTCGGGCAGTTCCATGGTCTTCTGGACCGAGCCCTCGCCGAAGGTGCGTTCGCCGACAACGTCGCCGCGCTTGAGATCCTCGACCGCGCCGGCGAACAGCTCGGCCGCGCCGTAGGTTCCGCGGTTGACCAGGAGCACCAGGGGTGCGCTGGTGATGAACTTGGCCGGGTCAGCGGTGAAGGCTTTTTGCGGGACTTTCTGCCCCACCAGCATGGCCAGCGTGCCCTGCTTGATGAAGAAGTTCGCCAGCCGCAGGCCCTGCTGCTCATCGACGCCGCTTGTGTCGCGCAGATCGATGAGAATCTTCTGGTTTTTGGCTGATTTCAGCTTGGCGGCGATCTCGTTTACATGAGTCTCGTCGAGCACGCCGGGCTTGAGATAGAGAATGTTGGAGCCGTCATACTCCTGGGTGGCGAGCGCCGGTGGAGCGATGGCGGCGCGGGTGATGGTCAGCTTGTCGGGCGCGGGCTTGAAGGGGCGCACCAGCTCCAGTTTTACGCCGGTTCCCGGTTTGCCCTCGAGCATCATGCGGATGACTGCGAGGGAGAGTTGCCGGGTCGACTGGCCCTCGACGGCCTCGATCACATCGCCATCTTCGAGATGGTCCTGGTCGGCTGGCGAGCCGGGCAGGACATTCACGATGGTGGCGTAGCCATAGCGCTTGGAGACGGTGATGCCGATCTGACCGTTTCCGGTCGTGGGCCGCTCCTTGTAGATCTTGTACTCGGTGGGCGTGAGGTAGCTGGAGTCGGCATCGAGGGAGTCGAGCAGACCGTGCAGCGCGCCATCGGTGACCTTGGGGATGCTGGGTTTGGTGACGTAATCGGTCTGGATCTTTTTGAGGACTTCCGCATAGACGTGCATTTCGCGGTAGGCGCCATCCTGCTCACCGCCGGCATGCACGCCAAACCAACCGAATTCGCCCAGAACAAAGCCCAGGCCCAGAGCGGCGAAGATCGCCACGGAGAGAACGAAGACCAATCGCTGAAAAAATCGAGACACGCACACCACCAGGGCCACGCCTAAGAGAGGGAAGCAGGGCCGCTGCCCATTAGACGCAATGATAGCTCAATGGGCTCGGAGGAGCGAGAGCGCGGGGCTTCGTGAGTCGCTGCTGTCGCTGAAAAAGAAGCACTTGGCCCGGGCTCCCTTACTGCGGCTGCGCTTCCGGCTGTTGCTGCGGAGCCGGCGCCTCGGGAGCCGGGGGTGCGGCTGGTTCGCCGGGCTGGAGCGCTGGCAGAGGCTGCCCTGGCTGGACGATGGACACCTTGATCAGGGTCACTGGGCTGAGCGGCTTGTCGTTATCGTCGCGGGGCACCCGGGCGATGGCCTTTACCACCTCCACGCCTGGGTCGTCGCACTGGCCGAAAATCGTGTAGTGCTGGTCCAGCGTGGGGTAGGCGAGTTCGGTGATGAAGAACTGGCTGCCGTTGGTATTGGGTCCGCTGTTGGCCATAGCCAGGCGGCCGGGCTGGTCGAAGTTCAGGTTGGGATCGAACTCGTCGTTGAAGTTGTAGCCGGGGCCTCCCATGCCGGTTCCGGTGGGGTCGCCGCCCTGGATCATGAACTCCGGAATCACGCGGTGAAAGGTGGTGCCGTTGTAGAAGGGCTTGTTGTGCTCCACCTTGCCGGTGGCGGGATTGGTCCAATCCTTGGTGCCTTCCGCCAGGCCGATGAAGTTGGCCACGGCGGTGGGGGCCTGCTGCTGGAAGAACTGGCAGGTGATGCGGCCCATGGATGTATCGAGCACCGCAAGGGGGCCGTTGGGGACGGTCGCGGCTTCCGGGGTGGCGCCGGGGGCGTCGGGCAGGTCATCGGTTTGCTGCTGCGCCGGAGGTGGCGGAGCGCTGGATTGCTGCGCCGCGGCCAGGAAGGGGAAGCACAGACCCGACGCCGCAGAGAGGACGGCGATACGAAGAAGGCGATTGGGATGCATGGTCACATTGAGGGTACATCAGGGTGGCGAGGAAGGGCCAGGGTGCGGCGTTATCGTTACAAAGGAGGACCTTACAATATGGAGTCGATTCGCAAGCGCCTGTGGCTGAGCTGCGCCCTGGCATTCTTCTGTTGTCTGCCCGCATTCTGTGCCGCGGCCCAGGATACCAAGACCAAGTCCGCCGAACACCAGGCGGATAAGTCTTCCGCCAGCGAGAAGTCTGGCACGCAGGCGAACGAGCTGCCCCCGCTGCCGCCTGAGAAGAGCGTGGAGCAGAGCATGCAGTTGGACGGCAAGACGCTGCACTACACGGTGACGGTGGGCGCATTTCCCACGCGCAACGAGCAGGGCAAGACGGTGGGCGAGGTGGTGGTCACCTCCTACACCGTGGCCGGCAAGGACCGTCCGGTGACGTTCGCTTTCAACGGCGGCCCCGGCGCTGCGAGCGTTTTCCTGAATATGGGCGCCATCGGCCCCAAGCACGTGGACTTCGGCAATGAGGGCGAGAGCCCTTCGCAGATTCCCGTGCTGACCGATAACAAGGGCACGTGGCTGGATTTCACGGATCTGGTGTTCATCGATCCCATCGGCACCGGCTTCAGCCGCTCGCTGGTTCCCGAGGATCAGGCCAAGAAGCTCTTCTACTCCACTGAGCCGGACATTCACTACCTGTCGCGCGTGATCTACGACTGGCTGCTGAAGAACGGCCGCCTGGATTCGCGGAAGTATGTGGTGGGCGAGAGCTATGGCGGGTTCCGCGGGCCGCGCATCGGATATTACCTGCAATCGCAGCTCGGAGTGGGCGTCAACGGCCTGGTGCTGATCTCCCCCTATCTGAATCCGACCATCGAAAGGAACGGCTACGTCTATTCGCCGGTGCCGTGGATGGTGACGCTGCCTCCGGTGGTGGCCGCGAATCTGGAGCGGCAGCATAAGCTCACCCCCGAGGCCATGCAGCAGGTCATTGCCTACGATGAGGGCGAGTATGCCACCACGTTGATCAAGGGCAACAGCGATCCCGCGGCCACGGCGGCGATGATTCAGCGTGTGACGCAGATGACCGGCCTGGATCCCACCTTCGTGAAACAATCGGGCGGGCGGATCGACACCGAGGCGTACTTGCGCGAGGTGCATCGCGAGCAGGGCAAGCTGGGCTCGGTGTACGACTCCAACGTGACCATGCTGGATCCGTTCCCCTATACGCCCGACCAGCGCGCCAGCGATCCCATTCTGGCCAAGACGGTTGCGCCGCTCACCACGGCGATGGTGAACTTCCTCACCCAGACGGTGGGCTGGAAGGTGGATGCGCGCTACAACGTACTCTCCTATGACGTGAACCGGATGTGGCAGGGCGGCGACGAGCTGCGCAAAGGCTCGGTGACGCAGCTCCGCCAGGCGGTGGCGGCGGATCCGGACATGCGGGTGATCATCGCCCATGGGTGGAACGATCTCTCCTGCCCGTTCATGGGTTCGGTGTTGAGCGTCAACCAGATGCCGAACCTGGGCGATCCGGCGCGGGTTTCGGTTCACGAGTATCCCGGCGGCCACATGTTCTACACGCGCGAGTCCAGCCGTATGGCCTTGCGCAAGGACGTGATGGCGATGTTCGCAAAACAGTAGAGGCAGGAAGCACGAGAAACGAAGGGACGCCCACTCTGGCCGGCGATTTTTCCCGGGCGGAGTGGGGCGGCCGCTCCGCTGTTGCTGGGACTCATTTCGTACCGATGCTCTGATTGAAACTACCCGTGACTCAGAACCGCTTGGATGCAATCATTCTTGGCGCAGGCGCAGCAGGCCTGATGGCTGCCATCGAGGCCGGCCGGCGCGGCCGGCGTGTGGTGGTGCTGGAGGGCGCGGAGCGTCCGGGCAAGAAGATCCTGATCTCCGGCGGGGGGCGCTGCAACTTCACCAACCTGCATACGCGGCCCGACAACTTCCTTTCCGCCAATCCTCACTTCGCCAAATCGGCGCTGGCTCGGTTTACGCCGGCGGATTTTATTCGCCTGGTCGAGCGGCACGGCATCGCCTATCACGAGAAGACGCTGGGGCAGCTCTTCTGCGATGGTTCGGCACAGCAGATCGTGGACATGCTGATGCGCGAGTGCGCGGATGCCGGCGTGCGCGTGCTCACTTCAAGAGCGGTGCGCGAGGTGCGGCGCGACGATTCCTCCGGCGCATTCACGGCGACCGCGGGCATCGAGCTGTTCACCGCGCCCGCGCTGATTGTGGCGACGGGGGGATTGTCGATTCCGAAGATGGGCGCGACGGGCTTCGGCTACGAGATTGCCCGCCAGTTTCACATTCCGATCGAGCTGTGCCATCCGGCGCTGGTGCCGTTTACGCTGGGCGGCGCAGAGCTCGAGAACTTTGCCGATTTGAGCGGCGTGTCCGCGCCGGTGATTGCAGCCGCGGGCAAGCGTATCTTCCGGGAGAAGATGCTTTTTACGCATCGCGGCCTGAGCGGTCCGGCGATCTTGCAGATCTCGTCGTACTGGAGCAGGCCGGAGCCGATCCGCATCGACTGGGCGCCGGAGCAGAACTTGCTGACGCCGCTGCGTGCGGTGCATGCGCGGCGGGATATGAGCGCAGCGAAGGCTGCTCTGCGCGCGCAATTGCCTGCGCGGCTGGCGGAGCGGCTTATCGACGTGGCCGCGCCGCAGAGCTGGACGAATCACGCGCTCGACGAACTGGAGCGCCGCTTGCATGCCTGGAGCTTTACGCCCAGCGGAACGGAAGGGTACGAGAAGGCGGAGGTGACGGCGGGCGGGGTGAGCACGCGGGCTCTCTCCGCGCAGACGATGGAGTGCCGCGAGGTGCGCGGCCTCTACTTTATTGGCGAGGTAGTGGACGTAACTGGCCACCTGGGCGGATTCAATTTCCAGTGGGCCTGGGCCTCGGGCGCGGCGGCGGGGCGAGCGGTTTAGCGGCTAGGTCATCCGCAGAAACCGGGCAGGATCGAGGTTTGCGCCGGGGAAGACTGCGTTCAGGTTTTCGGCTCCCATGGCATGCGTCACCACTTCGCCCAGCACGGTGCGGAAGTCGGTGGTGAGGGCGAGATCGCGGCCCTGGTTGAGCTGTTCGTCGGCCAGGCCGGGCCATTTGCCGTAGACCCTGCCGCCTTTCACGTCGCCGCCCAGAACGAACATGACGTTGGCGTGGCCGTGGTCGGTGCCGGCGGTGCCGTTCTCACGGGCGGTGCGGCCGAACTCGGACATGGTCACGAGCGTGATGCCGCCGGCGTCGTCGCCCATGTCGCGCCAGAAGGCGGCGATGCTTGCGGAAAAATCCGCGAGGCGATTGGCGAGCTGACCGTTGACGCCGCCCTGATTCTGGTGGGTGTCCCAGCCGGCGACATCGGTGAATGCCGCTTCCACCCCGAGATTGGCTTTGAGCAGTTGCGCAATCTGCCTCATGCTGTTGCCGAAGGCGGTGTTGGGATAGTTTGCGCCGGTGGCGGGCGCGTACTGCGCGGGGTTGGCGTCGCGCAGCATCTTCACCGCGTCGAAGGTCTGATCGCCGGCGGCGTGCAGAATGCGATCGCCGGAATCCGCATACATGGCCTCGAAGGCTTGCGCTGCGGGCGAGAAGGCCGGACCGCGGCCGGCGATGGAGAAGCCGTTGACGTTGTTGAGAGCGATGGCGGGAATGCGGCCGGCCAGCGTGAGCGGCACCTGCGCGCCCAAGGCCAGGGCGCGAAAGGCGGTGTGTTCCTGGCGGTGGCGCGCGCAGGGGCAGGCATCTTCGGCCTGAAGAGCGCGGTTCAGCCAGCCGTCGGTGGTGCTCTTGTTGTCGGGCGTGCCCGATTCCATGTAGTCCTGCGCGTCGAAGTGGGAGCGGTTCATGCTAGGTGAGCCGGCGGCGTGCACGATGGCCAGATGGCCCGCGTCGTAGAGCGGCTTGAAGGAGGCCAGCGAGGGGTGCAGGCCGAAGAAGCCGTCGAGATCGAGCACGCGGTTCTGCGGGATGGCGATGGTGGGACGCATCGCGTAGTAGTTCTTCTCGCGGTAGGGGACGACAACATTGAGCCCATCGGCGGCGCCACGCTGGAAGATGACGACGAGACGGCGGCCCGGATGGGCGTTGGTTTCCGCGAGGACGGAGCGTACCAGAAAATTGGGCAGGGCGGCGGTGCCGGCGAGGGCAACCGCGCCTTTATGCAGAAAGAAACGGCGGTTCATGGGGCCTCCTGGATTGCAGCTATCCGTTCTCATCTGACGGCGAATGCTCAATGGATCAGCGCCGTTGAAACTCGGGTGAACCAAGCAGCAGCCCGGCGAGCATCTGATCTTCGCGTTCGAGCGGCGTAGGTGGAGCAGAGCGGCCATTGGGGCGAATCGTTAGGTTCGCAGTTCGCAGTGGCATGGCGTTTGCCCACCGCGACCGGAACTGCTCGAGTGCGGCAGACCGCGTGGAGATGCTGACGCCGCCGGGAATCAGCAAGCGCTCCAGTTGCGCTTCCTGCTGCTGCGGGCTGGCCATTGCTGGGTTCGCGTTCTCTGGCGCAAAGCGGACGCGGATTCCGGGGAAGCGGTTCGCAGCCAGCGCAAGAGCGAAGTTCATGCGGTCGACCAGCGAGGTGGTGGAGACCCAGGTGGCTGCATTCCAGTCGTAACCGCTGGGCGGGATGCAGCCGTAGAGCGGCATACCCATCTGGTTGAGCGTGCCGATCAGCGGCTGGAAGTTTTCGATGTTGGCGTTGGTTGCGCGCGCGGCGGAGACGACGAATTCGAGCGGCGTCTTGACCTTGGCGCGGTAGTCGCTCGCGGACCAGAACTCAGGCGAGTGGTAGAGGGTGCGCAGCACCGCGGAGATGTCGCCGCCGCTGGCGAGATAGGTCTTGGCCATGCGATCGACGAGCGCCGGCGGGGGATTATCGCTGACGAAGCGGACGGCCAGTTCCTGCGAAAGGAAATGGCCGGTGGCGGGACTGCTGGCCAGCATGTGCAGCAACGCTTCGCCCTGCTGCTCGCCGTGGCCCTTGATTTTTTTGCCCATCACCTTCTTCGCGCCGGGCTCATGGCGGTTGGGATTGAAGAGGAAGTTTCCGCCCATGAGCGGGCGTTCCACGGTCCAGCCGGTGAGCACGCGCGCCACCTGGATCACATCGGCCTGGGTGTAGCCGCCGTTCACGCCCACAGTGTGCAGTTCCATCAGCTCGCGGGCGTAGTTCTCATTGAGGCCGGGTGGCTGCTGACGCCGAAGCCTGGGGCGGCGGAAGGAGGCGCGGGCAAAGCGCTTTGCCGCCAGGGAGTGCGGCCCGGTGCTCTGGGCGTTGTCCAGGTAGATGAGCATCGCCGGGCTGTGGGCGACGGCCTCGAGCAGGTCCTGGAATTTTCCCAGCGCGTAGGGGCGAATGGTCTCTCGCGCGTAGCCGGTCAGGTAGTAGGGCATCAGCTCGTTTTTGTGAAGGTAGATATTGAAGTGATTGAGCCAGAAGTCGGTCATCACTTCCTGGAGCTGCGCGTTGGAGTAGATGTCGCGGGTGAGGCGCTCGGCCAGCAGCTCACTGACGACGAGGCGCTGCGGGTTTTCGAGGTCCTCGACTGCTTCAGCAAGGCCGGGCGCCATGCCGGCCGTGAGCTGCTGGCGTTGCCGCGGTGACAGCGAGCGGAGGAAGGCTTCAAAGTCTGGCGGCTGCATTGCGGCAAGTCTGTCGAGGCGCTGCTGCGGTGGGAGAGCGAGGATTGCGTCGCTTTGCGCAGTGCCGTCGAGAGAGTCCATGCTGGCGGCCAGAGCCATGGCCTGGGCATCGGGTTGACCGGCGGCTGGCGAGCCTGTCTCTGGAGGCGGCTGCGTGGCCGGGGGCGGACCCGCCGGTGCGGGAGGATTGAATTTGCCGGCGCGGCGTTGCTGCTCGCGGTAGATGCCGTTTTCATAGACGGCGTGCAGAACGCCGCTCGGGGGAACGTTCATGCGGCCGTTCATGGCCTGGCGAAGGAGCGGATTCGGCGGAACGCGGAAGATCAAATCACGGAAACTCCACTGCATGGCAGGGAAGCGGGCGAGGCGGCCGTTGAGGGCTGATTCGTCGATCGAGGCGGGGTGAAGCTGCTGCTCGAACCAGGCGTCGAGTCCCATTGCGCGCACGGCAGCGAGATCGCCGGGGCGGGGCCCGAAGGTGAAGCGATTCAGCGCCTGGAGGATGCGCTGATCGCCTTCAAGCTGCTGCGGAGAGGCCCCGCGATTCCTCGATGCGGCGGGCGTGGCGGCTGTGCCGGGCACAGGTGCCATCAGGGTGCAGATCAACAGGCAGGCGAGGATGCCTCGCAACGCTTTCATGGAACAGGGCTCCGGTGCAGAATGGCCGGGGATAGGCGCCGGCGGAGTGTCGCTGTTGGGGCAGACGGGATTTTGGCGGGAAAGTTGCGATGCGAGGAGACTCGGGCCGCTCAGAATTTCGTGGTCAGGGCCGAGCGGCCTGCTTTTGCGCGATCGCCAGCAGGGTTTGAAAGTGCGGCGGCTCCGGTTCCTTGTCCACCAGAGAGGTCTCGATATGGTCGAAGCCTGCGTGGGCCAGCATCTCTTCCAATTCGCCTTCGCTGAAGCCGAGCCACTCATCGGCGTAGATTTCGCGGGCCTCTTCAAAGCGGTGCCGGGCGAGATCGAGGATGACGACGCGGCCTCCGGGAGCGAGGATACGGGCAGCTTCGGCGAGCGCCCGGGCGGGGTGCAGAGTATGGTGCAGCGACTGCGAGAAAAAGACCAGGTCCACCTCGCCGGCGCCGATAGGGACCTCTTCCATGTCGCCCAGGCGGAAGTCGACGTTGGCGACGCTATTGCGGCTGGCCTGTTCGCGGCCGACTTCGAGCATGCGCGCGGAGGAGTCTACGGCGATCACGCGGTGGGCGCGTTGCGCGAGCAAGAGAGCGAAGGCTCCTTCGCCGGTGCCGAGGTCGGCGATGGTGAGCGGCGGCATCAGGCGCAACAGCGCCTCGGCGATGCTCTTCCAGGATTTTCCGGGGACGTAGTTGCGGCCCAGGCGGCCGGCCACGCTGTCGAAGAAGGCGCGCATCTTGTCCTGGCGCTTGCGGACGACGCGGCGCATGGCGGCTTGGTCCTGGGCGGCCTCGGGAATCTCGGCGGCGGCGCGAGCGAGGAGTTCATCGAGCAAACCGGTTTCAGGGGCTGAGGCCCCGTCGCGTGTCTGGCCATTGCTGTCGCGATGCAGGGCGGGCCGCTGTCCTTCCTGCGATCCTGGAGCCTTTGGTCCTGCGCTTCCGTTGGACTTCTCCGCATCGAGCGGCGCGGCGGCCTGGGCGATGAGCCGGTAGAGGCTGCTCTTTCCGGTGCGGCGGTCCTCGACCAAGCCCGCCTGCTTGAGCTGCGAGAGGTGAGTGGAGATGGTGCTCTGGCCCATGGTCAGAATCTCCTGCAACTCAGCTACGGAGAGCTCTTCGGCCTGTAAAAGCAGGAGGATACGGAGCCGGTTGGGATCGGCTACCACGCGCAGGATTTTGACGATTGACGGCATGGGTCAGTTCTGGTACATATCAACATATCACGATTTCACGATGGAAAGCTGGTGGAGTCGGAGCGAGATCGAACAGAGACAGCGGGTTTGCGCGGAGTTGGCGAGTGAGCAGGTTCGCCGACGGGTGGCGCAGATCGAGATTTGAGAATCGAAAACCGAAAAGAGACTGAGGAGAATCTGGATGGCGAGTACAGCGGTTGAGATGGCGGATTTGGCCTACAAGGTAGCCGATATGGGCCTGGCGGACTGGGGCCGCAAGGAGATTGTGATTGCCGAGCAGGAGATGCCCGGTCTGATGGCGATCCGCAACAAGTACGCTGCGGAGAAGCCGCTCAAGGGTGTGCGCGTGACCGGCTCGCTGCACATGACGATTCAGACCGCGGTGCTGATCGAGACGCTGGTGAGCCTGGGCGCCGAGGTGCGTTGGGCGAGCTGCAATATCTTCTCCACGCAGGACCACGCGGCGGCGGCGATTGCGGCGGCAGGTGTTCCGGTCTTCGCCTGGAAGGGCGAGACGCTGGAAGACTACTGGGATTGCACGTATCTGGCGCTGAGCCACAAGGGCGGCAAGGGTCCGCAACTGATCGTGGACGACGGCGGGGATGCGACGCTGCTGATCCACAAGGGCTACGAGCTGGAGAACGGCGACAAGTGGGTGGAGTCGCCCAGCGAGAGCCACGAAGAGAAGGTGATCAAGGACCTTCTGAAGAAGGTGTATGCCGAGGATCCGCAGCACTGGCACAAGGTTGTGAAGGAGTGGAAGGGCGTCAGCGAGGAGACGACCACGGGCGTGCACCGGCTCTACAAGATGATGGAGCAGGGCAAGCTTCTGGTGCCGGCGATCAACGTGAATGACTCGGTGACCAAGAGCAAGTTCGACAACCTGTACGGCTGCCGCGAGTCGCTGGCCGACGGCATCAAGCGCGCCACGGATGTGATGGTGGCGGGCAAGGTGGCGGTGGTGTGCGGCTACGGCGACGTGGGCAAGGGCTGCGCGCACTCGCTGCGCGGCATGGGCGCACGGGTGATCATCACGGAGATCGATCCCATCAACGCGTTGCAGGCGGCGATGGAGGGCTTCGAGGTGACCACGGTGGAAGACACTCTGGGCCGTGGCGATATCTACGTCACCACCACCGGCAACGTGGACATCATCACCCTGGAGCACATGCAGAAGATGCGCGACCAGGCGATCGTCTGCAACATCGGCCACTTCGATAACGAGATCCAGATGGACCGGCTCAACGCGGACAAGAGCGTGAGCAAGCTGAACATCAAGCCGCAGGTGGACTTCTATAAGTTCCCCGACGGCCACGGCATCTTCGTTCTGGCTGAGGGGCGGCTGGTGAACCTGGGCTGCGCGACGGGGCATCCGAGCTTCGTGATGTCGAACAGCTTTGCCAACCAGACGCTGGCGCAGATCGATCTGTGGAAGAACAAGGACAGCTACAAGGTGGCGGTCTACACGCTCTCCAAGAAGCTGGACGAAGAAGTGGCGCGGCTGCACCTCGAAAAGATCGGGGTGAAGCTGACGAAGCTGACGCAGCGGCAGGCGGATTACATCGGCGTGCCGGTGGAAGGTCCGTTCAAGGCCGATCACTACCGCTACTAAGAGCAGGGAACGAGGGGCCGAGGGAACAAGGGAACAAGAATCTCCTCGGCGCCTCGTTCCGCAGCTGCTTATTTTCCCCTTTTCTTGTTCCCTTGGTCCCTGTTCATGGCGTCGCTTTCGTTCTCGTTCGAGCTCTTTCCTCCGCGCACGCCCGAGGGCGTGGCCAAGCTGCCGCTGGTTCTCGACCAGCTTGCGGCGGCGCATCCTGCATACTTTTCGGTGACCTATGGCGCGGGCGGATCCGACCAGGAGGGCACCTACGAGACGCTGCTGACGGTGGTGCGCCACACCGGCGTGGAGGCTGCGCCGCACCTGACTTGTGTAGGGTCAACGCGCAAGCACATTGCCGCGCTGCTCGATCGCTATCGCGAGGCCGGCGTCAGGCGCATCGTGGCCTTGCGCGGGGATCTGCCCGCGACAGCATTGAGCCCGGCGGCGCCGGGTGAGTTCCGCTATGCGAACGAACTGGTCAGCTTCATCCGCCAGACGCACGGCGACCATTTCAAGATTGAAGTTGCGGCGTATCCGGAGATGCATCCCCAGGCCAGCGGGCCGGGCGCGGATTTCGACAATTTCCGGCGCAAAGTGGAGGCCGGGGCCGACGCCGCGATCACCCAGCTCTTCTACAATCCGGCTGCTTATTTCGATTTCATGGAGCGCTGCGGCAAGGCGGGGATCACGATTCCGGTGGTGCCGGGGATCATGCCCATTACCAGCTATGCGAGCATCACGAAGTTCTGCGCCGGCTGCGGGGCGGATCTTCCCCGCTGGGTCCGGCTGCGCCTTGAGGAGCTGCAATTCGATCGCGCGGCGCTGCATGACTTTGGCGCGGGAGTGGTGACGCGGCTGTGCGAGACGCTGGTGAAGAACGGCGCGCCTGGCCTGCACTTCTACACGATCAATCAGGCCGAGCCCACGCTGCGGCTGCTGCGGAATCTGGCTGCGGCGGTGCCGGCGTAGAGTACCGTCTCATGCGGATTTCTTGCCGTTGTGGCGAATGTGCGTGAAGGCGCGGGCAAAGGTGGTTTGCAGCAGGCGGTTCTGCTCGGTCTTGAGCCTCTGGTAGGAGCGCTCCACGTAGAGATCGAACTCTGGCGGCCAGCCGATCATCGAGCGCCGCTCCGAGTAGTCGCCCTCCGCCCATTTGGCGACGATCGCCTTGTAGCCAACCACGTGGGTTACGAAGTCGAGCAGGCACTGGGGCATCTGCTCTTCCAGGATCAGGTGCGCCTTCTCGATGATGATCTTCTCGCGCACATCATTCAGCGGCATGAAGATGGTGTTCATCCACAGCATCCACTCCTTGATCTCTGCATCGGTGATGGGATGGCACTGTGTCTTGCCCTGCTTTTGCAGCAAGGAGCGATAGGCGATGTTGCCGGCAATGGTGGCGACATAGAGCGGCCCGTAGAACTCGTTGAGGCGCTGGTCGATGAGCCGGAGCTGATCGGCGCGGCGGGCCATCATACGCGTGATCATGAACGTCGCCACATAGCCTACGAAGGCGAGAATGATGGTGAGCGAAGCCGCCATCTCCAGGGAACTGGGGGTCGTGATCGCCGTTGGATCCATGATGGAAGAGCCTTGAAGAGAGTATAGCCGCGAAGGCTGAGCGCAGCGCCTCCGCCGCAGGGTCCGGCCAGGGGGGGGCGAGTCTAGTCGGAGGGCCCGGCGTCGTCGGCCATGGAGACCTGCACCGGCGGATCGGAGGTGAGCTGGGTGTCGGTGATGAGCACGGTGCGCACCTCGCCGCCGAGGAGGGTCATGGCGGTAGAGGTGTACTTGGGCGTGGTCAGGCCGGTGGGTGTAATCACCATGGTTACGGTCTGCGAGGGGAAGCTGATATAGCCGGTCGTAGCGCCCACGGCTACGCCGGTCACGATGGGCACCGCGTCCGTCAGCTTGGTGCCCGAAGGGACCATGTACACATCGACCGCGCCGGTCTTGGGAGCCTGATTGAGAAACCGGAAGGCGGAATGGCCCCCGGCAGCCTGTACCTGCTGGTCTTCGAGTACGGTGACCACATAGCCATTGGGCGCAGCGCCGTTGTCGGTGAGCAGGATGGAGTGCTGATGGCCGGCCAGCAGGGTTCCATCGGCGGAAACCAGGGTGGCG
This sequence comes from Acidobacteriota bacterium, assembly GCA_021828835.1. Classification (GTDB taxonomy): domain Bacteria; phylum Acidobacteriota; class Terriglobia; order Terriglobales; family Acidobacteriaceae; genus Telmatobacter. Next base: position 13,735 of record JAJZCY010000088.1, read on the forward strand.
CCTCCGGTGGAGGCCGTCACTTTGATGAGGGCTGCGTTGGAGGCGGTCAGCGTGCCGTAGGGGGTGATGGTGCCCTGGCCGATATTGCCGGCGATGAGGGTGCCTTCGACGGTGACGTTGACCGCCGGAGCGATGTAGGAGGCGTCGATGACCCGCACCAGCGTGGGCTGGGTGTAGCCGGCCACATTCTCGCAGCCGGAGAGCACCACGGCGAGCACGAGCGCCGCGCAAACCATCGCGGCCAGCATCGACAGACGCACCGCCGAGCGGCGGGCGTTCTTCTTCGAGACCATCCAGAAGATCTTCATTCGCAGAAAATGCCGTAAGCCCAAGTTATCCCCAAGATCCGGGTATTCTTACACGGTTCCGATTGGGCCGCCGCGCGCCAGGCGCAGGACCATCCTCATGGTACAGGGGAGGGATACGATGAGTTTACGACTTTTGGGGCGTGGCGCGGGAAGGGAACTCAGTTGCGCAATGCGGAAAAGCGGGGTGAAAATCGCCGGCGCGGTTCGATGCCTTCGAGTGGGGTTTCAGCGCTCCAATGGAGCTACATGGCTCCGAGGTAAAGAAAGCGGGCCAGAAACAGCAGGGCGAGGAGATAGAGGAGCCAGTCCTGGCGGCGGCCGCGGCCAGCGCCGAGGTGGAGCGCCGCCCAGGCCACCACGCCGAAGCCAAG
>JAJZCY010000089.1 GCA_021828835.1 Acidobacteriota bacterium
CGCGCACGGCAACCCCCAGAATCCGCGAGTGATCCGGCCGCTGGGTATGGGCCTGGACGAGAAGGCTCTCGAAGCCGTACGGAAGTACCGCTTCAAGCCGGCCATGAAAGACGGCAAGACTCCGGTGCCGGTGATGATCACCGTTGAGGTGAACTTCCGGTTGTACTAATCAATCAGGTTGGCAAGTCCGCGGGCGAGGCGCATAGTCGCTTCGCCCCTTTTATTTGGTCCGAATCGTTAGATTTCCCTTATGAACCGGCGCCAACCTGCCGATGAATAAAACAGCGCGTGTGCGGAGGTGCGTGTGGATTGGGCATGATCTCGCTCAAACGCTATCTCGACGGAGAACCACCGGCGGTTGCTGAGCCGGCATTACAGGACGAGGGCCTGCTCGAACCTCTGGTGCGGGCCTATGGTGCGGCGCTGGAGGGCATGGGCGATTCCAGCGTGGACGCCTGCCCCGGCGTAGGCGACAGCCTCAAGCAACGCATGGCGGAGTTATGCGCCGATCTATCTCCCAGCATGGATGTGGCGGCGCTGCACGCGACCGATCGCAATGTGCAGCAAGAACTCCGGGACTGGGGGCGCACCGCATCCCGTCATCTTCATGCCAGGACGGCTGAGGTCAAACACCTGCTGCTGGTCATGTCGAGCGCCGGCGAAGCCGTGGCCACCCGTGACCAGCGCTGTGCCGGCCAGATGAACGAAGTGACAGCCAGGCTCCAGAGAATTGCCACACTCGAGGATCTCAGCCAGATCCGGACATCCATTGAGACCAGCGCCGCCGATCTGAAGACCTCGATCGAGCGGATGACTGCCGAGGGGCAGACCGCCGTCGACCAGCTCAAGAAGCAGGTGGCGGTTTACCGAGCCCGACTGGAACAGGCAGAGGAACTGGCCTCCCGGGACCCGCTCACCGGCTTGCGCAACCGCCTCTGCCTGGAGTCGCTGATCGAGAGCCGCATCGCATCCCGCCAGACTTTTTGCGTCGCCATGATCGACCTCGACGGTTTCAAAAAGGTGAATGACACCTACGGCCACCTGGCCGGAGACGAACTGCTCAGGCAGTTTGCGGCGGAGTTGCGCTCGGTGTGCCGCTCGACCGACCTGATTGGCCGCTGGGGCGGCGACGAGTTTCTGCTCGCCCTGGACTGCGACCGCAAGGAAGCCGAAACCCGGATCAAGCGCCTGCACAACTGGGCCTGCGGCGAATACGTAGTCCGCGGAAAACAGGGAATGCAGAGGCTGCGATTGGACGCCTCCATCGGGCTGGTCCAGCATCAGCCCCCGGAGACGCTGCCCGCCTTGCTCACGCGCGCCGACACCGCCATGTACGAGTGCAAAGAAGCGGCGCGCAGAAGCCGGGCCGGATGAACCGGGTGGGAACCGCAGCCGGCCCAGGCGCGTATCCTTAGCGCGACGGGAGTTTCCCGCGCGGAGGATCTGCCATGGCCGTCTACTGTACACGCTGTGGAAACGCGTTGCCCCCCAGCGCCCGCTTCTGTTCGAACTGCGGGGCGGCTGTGCCCGTGGCCCACATCGCCGGCAAGCCGCTCATGCGCCCGCGCCAAGGCCGCCAGATCGCCGGCGTCTGCCTGGCCCTGTCCCGCGCCTACGGATGGGATATCGCGGCGGTGCGCATTCTGGCCGTCGTCGCTCTGTTGCTCTCCAGCGGCCTCGTGGGTGTGGCTTACCTCGCCGCCTGGATCGGCATCCCCGAGGAACCGACCCCCGCGCCCGGGGTGTATCCTCCCGGAGTATGAGGCACTCCTACCTTTCCGATAACGATCGACTGAGTTACAGCGACAGAGGCGGCTCGGGCTTGCCGGTGGTCTTTCTGCATCCCACCCCACTCAACGGCGATTACTGGCAGCCGATGATCGCTCGGCTCGAGGACGTGCGCGCCATAATCCCTGACCTGCGCGGGCACGGCCGCTCGGAGCTGGGCCAGAAGCTGCCCGCAGGCGCATTTGCCCGTGTTCCCGATGCGCCGGTCCTCACCATGTCGCAACTCGCCTCGGACATCCTGACCCTGCTCGATCAACTTCAGATCCGCGAGGCAGTATTTGCCGGCTGCTCGATCGGCGGCTATGCGCTGTTCGAACTGTGGCGGCGCGCCCCGGAACGGATGCGAGGCCTGGCATTTGTCTGCTCCAAGCCTCAGCCCGATGCGGAGGCCAACCTGCAACGCCGCGCGGCCACTATCGCGCAGGCTCGCGCTGAGGGCGTTGACAGGCTTTTCGATGGAATTGCGCAGTCCTTGACCGGAGCCACGGCGCAGCAACGCCGGCCGCAGATCGTGGCCGAGGTGCGTGCACAAATGACGCTGAGCGTGGAAGCCATGGTCGCCGTGCAGGCCGGCTTGGCGGCGCGGCCGGATTCGCTCCCCACCGTCTCCTCCATCACCGTGCCCGTCCTGGCCATCGCCGGCGACGAGGATGCAGCCGTGACTCCCGCCGAGATGGAGGCCTTCTGCGCCGCGCCCGGCGGTTGCACCAGCATCGTCGTTGAGGATGCCGGGCATCTCGCCGCCTTCGAGCAGCCCGAGAAGCTCGCCTCCCTCATCGGCGAATGGCTCCAGCAGTTCCGCTGAGCGGCTGACAACCCTGTTCGACAGGTGTTTTAATCCTCGGGGAGGGATTCTCTTTGAAGACTACCGACTTTGAAAACAGCCGGCGCGCATTTTTGCGTTCGGCTCCGGCCGCAGCCGCCGCAGTTACGCTTGCCGATCTGCTTCTCCCCTCGGTCGCCCTGGCGCAGCCGTCGCAGCCACTCAGCCAGGAGAATTTCCTGGTGGTCAGCGCGGCAGAGCTGGAGGCGGACATCAAGACGCTGGCCGCCCAGTCCGGTCCCGCGCACTCCAAGCGGCTGTTCAATGATAAGAACTTCTCGATCGATCTCTGGGTCGAGAAGAAGAATGCCGGAAAAGAGTTCGAGTGGCACGAGCACCGGGACCACATCATCCAGGTCCTCGACGGCTCGACGGTGTACGAGGTGGGCGGCAAACCGAAGGGTGCGCACTCCACCGGCCCTGGCGAGTGGCTGGCTCCCCACGCCGAGGGCGCGACCAGGTACACGCTGAAGAAGGGCGACTGGCTGATCCTCCGCCGCGGCACCCTGCACAAGCGCACCACCCCCGAACACGTGACCTTCACCCTCACCTCCCCGCAGACCGCCTAAGATTCCCGCGGCCTGATGTTCCGGCGCCCCAGGTCTCGCTTCTGAGACCTGGGAATCACAAACCGCTGCGCTTCGGCTCCCGGCCCCTGAGCCCTGCCTGTAGACTCGCTTCATGACCATGCGAATCGGAGTCCACCTGGGCACTTCAGGCGGTGTCTCCAACACCATTCCTCGTGCGCAGGAGATCGGCGCCAATACACTCCAGATTTTTTCCTCCAGCCCGCGTATGTGGCGCGCTCCCAAGGTCGACCCAGAGCAGGCGAAGCGGCTGCACGAGCTGCGCACCAAGCTCGATGTCGGGCCGTTGGTGATTCACACCAGCTACTTGGTCAACGTGTGCAGTCAGTCCGAGGACGTGCGACAGAAGAGCATCGCAGCGTTTCGTGGCGAGATCGAGCGTGCGCTGGCGCTGGGCGCCGAGTACCTCGTTCTCCATCCCGGCTCCTGGAAGGGACTTTCGCGCGACGAGGGCCTCAAGCTGGCTGCCGAGTCCATCGAGAAGGCCATCGACGGCCTCGCCTGGCAGGGAACGCCCTTCCACATTGCCATCGAGAACACCGCGGGCTCGGAGTGTTCCTTGGGCGGCAACTTCGAGCAGGTGGCCGAGCTGGTCGAGCGCCTCAAGCGCCACGCGCCGGTCGCCGTCTGCCTGGATACCTGCCACACCCACGTCTCCGGCTACGACATCGTCACCGCCGAGGGCTACGCGGAGACCATGAATCAGGTGGCGGCGACGGTGACCTTCGACGCGGTGAAGGTGTGGCACTGCAACGACGCCAAGGCGGCCCGCGGTTCGAAGCTGGACCGGCATCAGCACATAGGCGAGGGCACCATCGGCCTCGAGCCCTTCCGCTGGCTGCTCAACGATCCGCGCTTCGTCCACTGTGCCTTCATCGCCGAAACCCCGGTGGACGAGCCGGGTGACGAGGAGCGGAATGTAAGAGTGCTGAAAAGTGTGGTTAGGTAAGGATTGCCCCTTTGAGTCGTTAGGCGGTACAATGACTCAGAAAGAAAGGCGGCGAGATGATCGTCGGGTTCCGCCAGAACTGGCTACGGGATTTCTTTCTGAAGGGTGCTAGCTCTCGAGCGATTCCGGCAGCTCTTGAAGCAAGGCTGTTTCGCAAGCTGCAGCTTCTGGACGATGCAATGGCGGATACCGATCTTCGCACACCGCCCAGCAACCATTTTGAGAAATTGCGCGGCGAACTGGCCGGATGGCATTCGATTCGCGTGAATCAGCAATGGCGGCTTATTTTTCGCTGGGACGGCGATCGCGGGGAAGCCATTGAGGTCTATTTGGATAAGCACGAATACAGGTGATTCATGCTACAGACGGAAAGAAAGCCGGTATCAGTTGGGGAAATGCTAGTGGAGGAGTTTCTAAATCCGCTTGCACTGACCCAAGGCGCATTGGCAGAAGCAATGGGCGTCCCGCGCAAGCTGGTCAACGAGCTCTGCAACAATCGCAGAGCGGTTACCGCAGACACCGCCCTGATGCTGGCGCGGGTGTTCGGAAATAGTCCTGACTTCTGGCTGAACACCCAGCGGCGGACTGACCTGTGGGAGGCGCTGCACACGCCAGCACGGCGCAAAAGAATTGAGCGCGCTAGGTCGCTCAAGGCTGTGGCCTAGAGAGAACTGGAAGATAGATAGTTCTCTGCAAAGTCATCTCTTCTGGGAAGGGAACTTGGCTGAATCCCGATGCGCGCCCTAATCATTGCTCTTGCGTTTTCGACTGCGTTAGTTTCGCAGGGATTATATCCGCAATCGACACTCCAATGTGGTACGGCTAAAGATCCCTTCAGTACGGGATATCCTCGAAGCGCACGCGAATCGGCGGCCTTGAGAACGGCTCCGAATGACGCCTATCGACCCGGGAAATACGCCCTCGTTGTCCGTTGGCGGCGCGGAACCCGTTTGTTTCGAGATAGACCACCCTATGCGGCTGAGCTTGATGGTGTGCATTGGGCCTATTGTGGCTTTGATCCAACTGTGAAGATGCACCTCATAGGCAAGATCGATGCTGATGTATTCACAGGTGAATTGTTGGACGATGGCAGTGGTGCGATCTTGCCAGCCGGGGAAACGGTCGTGTTTTCGCCCTCAAGAAAGTATTACCTGGCTTATGAGCAACCAGACGGTCAGGACGGCCCGACACTCAAGCTATACGACAACGAAGGGAACCAGCTTTGGAAGGGTTTCGATGGGTTGCTGTCTAAGGACGGCATGTATGTGATAGCAGATTTCGATCGGGTTAGCTGGACGGCGGATGACAAGTTGGCGGCAGAGTACGAGCAGGCCAATAAGCTCCATCGCCTCGTCCTCATTCGTAATTCAGCAGGGCACTGGAACTGGCAAGAGTAACGATCATCCCCGTCCCGTTTACACTGAACTAGATGGCAGACGAGAAGGAACTCCGTTACGATCCCGCCGCAATTGAGCCCAAATGGCAGCAGCGTTGGGCTGCGGACCCCGCCCTGTACGCCGCCGAGCCCGCCGCCAGCGGCAAAGAGAAGTACTACGTCCTGGAGATGCTGCCCTATCCCAGCGGACAGCTCCACATGGGCCACGTGCGCAACTACTCCATCGGCGACGCCCTCGCCCGCCACATGTGGATGCGCGGCTACAACGTCCTCCACCCCATGGGCTGGGACGCCTTCGGCCTGCCCGCCGAGAACGCGGCGCTCAAGAACAACACCCCGCCGCGCGAGTGGACCCTGGCCAACATCGCCGCGATGAAGAAGCAGATGCAGCGGCTGGGCCTGGGCTACGACTGGGCCACCGAGGTCACCACCTGCCTGCCCGACTACTACCGCTGGAACCAGTGGTTCTTTCTGCGCATGGCCGAGAAGGGCCTTGTCTACCGCAAGCAGAGCAAGGTCAACTGGTGCCCCGACTGCGCCACCGTCCTTGCCAACGAGCAGGTGGTCAACGGCTGCTGCTGGCGGCATGAAGACACCCTGGTCGCGCAGCAGGACCTGGAACAGTGGTTCCTGCGCATCACCGCCTACGCTGAAGAACTGCTCGACGGCTTGGACAAGCTGGAAGGCTGGCCCGAAAAAGTCCGCACCATGCAGCGCAACTGGATCGGCCGCAGCCAGGGCACCGAGATCGATTTCGCGGTGGAGAACCGGCCCGAGAAGATTCGCGTCTTCACCACCCGCGTCGACACCATCTTCGGCGCCACCAGCCTGCAGCTGGCCCCCGAGCACCCGTTCGTCGTTGCGCTGGCCCAGGCCGACCAGGGTCTGGCGCGGCAAGTGCAGGGCCTCATCGAAGAGCAGAAAAAAGCCCGGGAGTCCGACGACTTCGGCGCCATCGAGAAGCACGGCATTCCCACCGGCCACATCGCCATCAATCCCTACAACGGCGACCTGCTGCCCATCTGGGTGGCCAACTACGTGCTGCTCGATTACGGCACCGGCGCTATCATGAGCGTGCCCGGACACGACGAGCGCGATTTCGAATTTGCGAAGAAGTACGCCCTGCCGGTGAAGCGGGTCATCGCCCCGGTGGACCCCAACGCCGAAGAGCCGGAGCTGCCCTTCACCTCCGAGGAAGGCGTGCTGGTCAACTCCGGCGAATACGACGGCCTGGGGGTCACAGCGGCGCAGCGACGTTTGCAGGAAATAGCCGAAAATCAAAGCTTTGGCCGCGCCAAGGTCACCTATCGCTTGAAGGATTGGGGCATCAGCCGGCAGCGCTACTGGGGCACGCCCATTCCCATGATCCACTGCGAGGCGGATGGCCTCGTTCCGGTGCCCGATGAGCAGTTGCCGGTCATCCTGCCGGACAAGATCGAGATCACCCAGCAGGGCGGGTCGCCGCTCGGCCGCGTGCCCGCCTTCGTGAACACTACCTGCCCCAAGTGCGGCAAGCCGGCCCGGCGCGAGACCGATACGATGGATACCTTCATCGATTCGAGCTGGTACTTCTACCGCTATACCGACGCCAGGAATTCGGCTGCTCCCTTCGAGCCGGCCATGGCGCAGTACTGGTTCCCCATTGATCAGTACATCGGCGGGGTCGAGCACGCCATCCTGCATCTGATCTACTCGCGCTTCTGGACCAAGGTCATGCGCGATCTGGGGCTGATCGTCAATGATGAGCCGGCGCGCCGGCTGTTCACGCAGGGAATGGTCATCAAGGACGGCGCCAAGATGTCCAAGTCCAAGGGCAACGTGGTCTCGCCCGACGATATGGTGGCTCGCTACGGCGCCGACGCCACGCGTATGTACGCGCTCTTCGCCGCGCCCCCGGATCGCGACCTGGACTGGCAGGAGGACGGCGTTGCCGGCGTGAGCCGCTTCCTGGGCCGCGTGTGGCGCCTGGTAACCAAGCACAGTCCTGCCGCGCGGAATGCGGATTCGCCGCAAAGCTCGTCCAAGAGTGAAAAGGGCGGATCCCTTCAGCGTAAACTGCACCAGACCATCGCCAAGATCACCCAGGACTTCGAAGGCCGCTGGCACTTCAACACCTGCGTGGCCGCCATCATGGAACTGGTGAACGAGATGCAGGCCGCTGACGCGGAGCTCACGTCGGGCGAGGTTCCGGCACCGGTGGTGCGCGAACTGCTCACGAGCCTGGTCCTGTTGCTGGCGCCCTTTGCGCCCTTCCTGGCCGCGGAACTGTGGGAAGAGCTGGGCGAGAAGACCGCGATCCTGCGCGCGCCCTGGCCCAAGAGCGATCCCGAGCTGGCGCAGGAAGACGAGATCGAGATTCCCGTGCAGGTGAACGGAAAACTGGTGTCGGTGGTGCGCGTGGCCGCCGGCGCAGAACCCAAGGACATTGAAGCCGCGGCGCTCGCCGACGAAAAAGTGCGGGCGCGGAGTGCGGGGAAGACGGTCGCCAAGGTTATCGTCGTGCCGGGGCGCACCGTAAACCTGGTGGTGAAGTGACAGTTGGAGAGGCAATCGCGGTAAGCAAGCCGGCTGCCGGCGGTCCTGTGCGCGGCACGCAACTGCTGGTGGAACATATGGGAACAGTGATCAAGCGGCCCGCCCTGAGCCTGCTTGAAATCGGCTGGCGCTGGCTGGTGGGTATCCCCTTTCTCTGGGTGTTCTGGAACCAGTGGCAGAAGGTGCTCGCTGCTTATCCGGTCACGGCTTCAGGATTCACCCAGGTCGATACCATCAATCCGTGGATCGGCCTGGTGCAGATGGGAGGCGTATGGAAGTACTACGCGCCGCACGCTGCCGCCATCCTTCATTGGCTTCTCCCCATTTTCGCGGTGGTGTGGATCGTGGTTTCAGCCGTAGGCCGCAATCTCATCCTGATGCGCATGAACCCCGGCGTTCGCTTTCGCCCCGTCGCCATGATGCTCTTGCAGGCCGCTTGGCTCGCCCTCGCCGCCCTGGCCATCTGGGGATGGTTTGCCTCGATGCAATGGACGGCGATCACGCACTTCCATCCCGGCGTCGAACCGGAGCTGGTCGGCTTCTTCGTCTGGTCTATCTTTCTCTCCCTCGGCTTCTACAGCGCCTTTGCGCTGCTAAGTTGGCCGTTCTCGGTAGCGCCCATTCTCATGCTGCTGGAGCGGCGCTCCGCGCTTTCGGCTCTCGCTCAGGGTCTGCGCTTAGGGAAGGGGTTTGGCAGCAAAGCCGCCGAGGTCAATATGACGTTAGGTGTCGCCAAGCTCGGCATCATCGTGCTGGCCATGGTGCTGTCGGCAGCGCCGCTGCCCTTTGCCGACGAGCTCAGCCCCGGCGCCCTGCGCCTGGTCACGGCCGCATCGTTTCTCTTCTACATGATTGCCAACGACTACTTCCAGGTGGTCCGCCTGCGCGCCTTCGTCGAGTTCCGCAAGATCTTCCGCGGCGGCATCGCAGCGAGCTGACTCCAGCGATGCGGACAACCGGGCCAGCAACACGGCCTGCGCTTTCCTTCTTTCAGCTGCCGGCAAACCCGCTCGACATGCTCTCTTCTCGTCTCCTCTTTCTTGACGGAGATGACCCAGCAAATCCATTCATTGCGCGCCAGTGGGGTGATATCCTCCCACTTCTCTCGCGCGGCGGCGTCGGCAACCAGCGCCTGTCGCAGATCCGCCGGCACCGTATGCACGACGCCCGATGAAAGCTTCTGGGGCATGATCTTCCTTTCGCTCGCAAAATCTTGAGCAGTGTCCAAAGATCCTTAAGCCGGGTGCCTCAGGTGCACCGCTTTGGAGCACCGGGGAAAGCACCGGGATCCCCGTGGCGCGCGAGCGCGTCCGCCTCACCGCAGGTGGCGCAGGTGGTCAGCTCTCCCACGTCTTGTCCTTCGACCGGCACAGCGTCTCCAGGTTGCACTTGTCGCATTTCGGACTCCGGGCCACGCACACCTGCCGCCCGTGGTGAATTACCTGGTGCGAGTAGCTGATCCAGCGCTCCTGCGGCAGCACCGCCATCAGCTCCTTCTCCACCTCCTGCGGCGTATCCCCCTTGGCCAGCTCCAGCCGCCGCGAGATGCGGAACACGTGCGTGTCCACCACCACGCCCTCGGCCTTGCCGAACGAGACACCCAATACCACGTTCGCCGTCTTGCGCGCCGCGCCCGGAACCGTGATCAGCTCGGCCAGTGTCTCGGGCACCTTGCCGCCGAACTCTTCCGTGATCTTTTTCGCGGCGCCCTGGATGGACTTAGCCTTGTTGCGAAAGAACCCGGTGGTGCGGACCAGCTCTTCAAGTTCGGCGATCTTCGCCTTCGCCATCGCCGCCGGGGTAGGGAAGCGCCGGAACAGCTCCGGGGTCACCATGTTCACCCGCGCATCGGTGCACTGCGCTGAGAGAATCGTCGCCACCAGCAGCTCCCACGGCGTGCGGTGGTTCAGCGCGCACACCGCATCCGGGTAAGCCTCATCGAGCCCCTTGAGAATGGCGTCAATCCGCTCGGAGGCCAGGGGGCCACGGCGAAGAGATTGAATGGCCTTTTTTCTGGATACTGGCATGAACTTCACTTGCCTATCTTTTCGCTCTTGCTGCCTATGGGAGTGAGGATGAGACTGTGATTAGGAGCTTTCTCGATAGTGAACTTCTGACCCGGCGCGATGCCAAGGCGCTCTAAGAGTCCTTTACTTAGGGAAATTTGGCCTTTGGCGTTATCGAGAAGCGTAGCCACGGGACACCTCCACAGCGCATTGTAAAGGTAAACGCGTCTTACTTCCTGGAACCATCGCCGGCGCCCGGAATGATCGTAGTTGCATAATACGCGCACTTTTCGCGCAAATAGCAGTTCCTGCAATCAGGTGTGTGACCTCTGCATATCTCGCCGAGAAGGTAATGGGGCCCATCCAGTTTCCATGGGTCTGTCGGATGAATCTCACGACAGATTCGGATGGCTTTGGATGCATTCGTCGGATCGATCTCCATGCCAAGGATACTGCGTCCGACGACTCGGCAGACACGGACGTCGCCTTTGGGGTCGCTCTTGCCCGATACGATCCCGCAATCCTTGAGGGCACCCACAATCATGCGGGAGATCTGCTCGCCTGCCCCGATCCAATAGAGGCGAGTCAGCGTGTTAATCGCATTACCGTCGCTCCAGATGCACCTTGCGTCGCCACCGAACCAATAAACGATCTCTACTGCGATGGGCCAAAGCCGATTGTGCGGACGACTCTCCCAATGGAGGTTGTATTGCTTTGACGCGGCTTTCCACTCCTGCTGGGGAGTTTCAGAAATTACGCGCCAGATGTCATTCCGAAATTCAGGATACCTGCTGAGGAACTTCGAGACCGCAGCCCAGCTGTCGTCTCTCCTTCGGTAATCGAGGAGACAGGCGAGGAGAAAGGCGTTGGCAATGTGCTTCTGCTCAGCTTCTTCTTTGCCGAAATAACCGGCAATATCCCCCCACAATTCTAGGGAATCTTTCAGCTTCTGTTTTGCCAAGAGCTCGCGCACGATCCAATTGCCACGCACGATCTGGTCCGCAGAAAGCGCCATCGCCGCCCTCCTGGAATGAGGTCTACAGCTTCCCTTCCACCCATCCTCCCAGCCTCTCCACCCCCAGCCGCACCCCAATAAAGAACTGCCCAAACAGCGCATACACCGCGCTCACCTCGTCGAAGCGCATCTCGTAGATCAGCTTCTTGAACACCACAGGATCTTCGGCGAACAGGTCCACGCCCCACTCCCAGTCGTCCATTCCAATCGATCCGGTGATGATCTGTCGCACCTGGTCGCCGTAGCGCCGGCCGATAAGGCCATGTTCGTGCATCATGCGCTGCCGGTCGGCAAACGGAACCGTGTACCAGTTCACCTGCTCTCCGCGCTTGCGGTCCATCCCGTAAAAGCACAGGTACTTGGCCTCGGGCACGCCAGGAAAGAGCCGCGGCTTCATCGCCTCGGTGCCGCGCTTCAGCGATTCGGCAATCTCCGCGTTCCACTCCGGCGTGTGCTGCGCGTAGCCCTTGGCCGCCGCGGCCTCGTAGGTCTTGCGTGTCGACTCGTACAGCCCCAGTTCCACTACCGACACGTACGAGTGAACCGGCGTAAGGAAATCGTAGAAGCGCGTCTGCGCCAGCTCCAGCTCCACTTGATTCAGCGCTTCGAGCGAGTCGCGAAAATGAATGAGGATCAGATCGCCTTTGTGTCCCAGCTCCGAGTACATCGCCGTTTGCACCGGACCCTCCGGGCGCGGCCGCTCCAACTTTTTGAGCAGGTCAACAAATTCAGCGGCGATGCTTGCGCGCTCGCCGTCCGCGCAGGACCTCCATGCCTTCCAGTCGAAGCGGAAAAACTGATGCAGAACGCTGGAGCCTTCCAGCGTAAGCGGAACGGGCGGGAAATCGGTCAAGATGAGCCTCCGGCTTTCATCCTAGCAAAGCACCGCATTGCAAAATGCATACGTGTGCATCGTTTTTCTGCGCTTTTGGCCGCTTCTGCGCGAAAAATCTGCCCCGCCGCGCTTTTATACTGAGGAGGCTCATGAGTGAAAAAATTCTCGCGCTGCTTGTCCAGTTCGTAACCCACGTGATTCAGACCGGCGGCTATGCAGGCATCGCAGCCTTGATGGCAATCGAATCGGCGTGCGTCCCGCTGCCCTCCGAAGTCATCATGCCCTTCGCTGGATACCTGGTGTTTCTGGGCCATTTCAATCTCTTTCTGGTTGCCACTGTTGGCGCGCTGGGCTGCAATATCGGCTCCGCGGTGGCCTATTGGATCGGCGCCAGCGGCGGACGTCCGCTGGTCGAGCGCTATGGCAGTTGGGTCCTGATGAGCCGTCACGACCTCGACCGCATGACACGCTTCTTCAACCATTACGGCTCCATCACCGTTTTGCTGGGACGCTTGCTGCCGGTGGTGCGCACCTTCATCGCGCTTCCCGCCGGCATCGCCAAAATGCCGCAGTGGCGCTTTCACATTTACACCTTTGTAGGCTCATGGCCGTGGTGTTACGTGCTGGCCTATGTCGGCATGAAGCTGGGCGAGAAGTGGCACACCGATGCCCGCTTCGAGCAGGCCTTCCACCGCTTCCATCTAGCCGTCGAACTGGCGCTGGCGGCCGCGCTGGTGTGGTTTGTCTGGTCGCATCTCAATCGCAGGCGCGCCAACGAGGCCTGAGATCTTTTCCGGGCCCGCGCGCAGGCGGCAGGCCTGGTTGATTTGAAGCGTGCAGTTCCAAGAACGAAGAAAGGTTGGTAAGAAATGGCAACTCAGCAACAGAACGGCCAGGTAGCACCGGCCAAGGGAAAACTGGGCGTCATGGTTGTAGGACTCGGCGCGGTGGCCACCACCATGATTGCCGGCGTTGAGGCTGTGCGCCGCGGACTGGCCAAGCCGATTGGCTCGCTCACCCAGATGGGCACCATTCGCCTGGGCAAGCGCACGGAGAACCAGTCGCCCCTGATCAAGGACTTTGTCCCGCTCGCCGATCTCAACGACATCGTCTTCACCGGCTGGGACATCTTCGAGGACAACGTCTACGAGTCCGCCGCCCACGCAGAAGTGTTGAAGCCGCAGATTCTGGCGCAGCTCAAACCCTACCTCGAAACCATCAAGCCCATGCCCGCCGTCTTCGACCAGTTCTACGTCAAGCGCCTGCACGGCACCCACGTCAAGAAGGGCAAGAACAAGCGCGAACTCGCCGACCAGGTCATCGCCGACATTCGTGAGTTCCGCAAGAAGGTCGATCGCGTGGTCATGATCTGGTGCGGCTCGACCGAGATCTTCATGGAGCCCACCGCGGTCCATCAGTCCATCGAGGCCTTCGAGAAAGGCCTGGAGACCAGCGATGCAGGCATCGCTCCTTCGCAGATCTATGCGTATGCGGCTCTCAGCGAGGGCGTGCCCTTCGCCAACGGTGCCCCCAACCTCACTGTCGATATTCCCGCCCTCGTCGAACTCTCCAAGCGCAACGCCGCGCCCATCTGCGGCAAGGACTTCAAGACCGGCCAGACCTTCATGAAAACCGTGCTCGCCCCGGCCTTCAAGGCGCGCATGCTGGGCGTGAACGGATGGTTCTCCACCAACATCCTCGGCAACCGCGACGGCGAGGTGCTCGACGATCCCCAGTCCTTCAAGACCAAGGAAGAGTCCAAGCTCGGCTCGCTCGAGTACATCTTCCAGCCCGAGCTCTACCCGGATCTCTACAAGGACATCTACCACAAGATCCGCATCAACTATTACCCCCCGCGCGGCGACGAGAAAGAAGCCTGGGATAACATCGATATCTTTGGCTGGCTCGGTTACCCGATGCAGCTCAAGGTCAACTTCCTCTGCCGCGACTCCATCCTCGCCGCCCCGGTGGCGCTCGACCTGGTGCTCTTCCTCGACCTCGCCAAGCGCGCTCCGCAGCTGGCTTCGCTGGGCGTGCAGGAGTGGCTGAGCTTCTATCTCAAGTCGCCCCAGACCACCGACGGCCTCTACCCCGAGCACGATCTCTTCATCCAGTCCATGAAGCTGAAGAACACCCTGCGGCACGTCATGGGCGCGGAGCTGATTACCCACCTCGGTCTCGAATACTACGACTAAGACTGAAACAACCGCATTGTTCGCGCGCCAATCACTCGCGCTTTGCAGCAAAGACAGGAGCGCCACCGTTGCGGTGGTGCTCCTGTCTTTGCTGCAAAGCGCTGCCCCCACCCTGCCTGGGGCTGCCAAAGGCGCGTAGACCACATCAATTCGGCACGCGATGGGCGGCTTAGAGAACGGCGAGATTGATCAGGGTTAGGAATTTGTCTCCAACCATGCCTCCGTTTCTGCGTTTCTTGCTCG
>JAJZCY010000090.1 GCA_021828835.1 Acidobacteriota bacterium
CGCCGATACCACCGGCGCCGGCGATGTGTTTCGCTCCGGCTTCATCTATGGCTTGCTGAAGGAGTGGCCGCTGGAGCGGCAGCTCGACTTCGCCTGCGCAGCCGCGGCCCTGAACTGCACGGCGCAGGGAGCACGCGGCGGCATTCGCACGGTCGCCGATGTGGAAGAGGTGATGGCGACGGCCTCGCGCTACGAAAGCAGCGACGACCTGCTTGAGACCGATGTGTTGTAGCCACACGAGTTGCAGCCGAGCCATGAATCCTTTGGCCGCCTCCTGCGTCTCTTAGAATGGAATTATCCGGACCGGTTTCCCTGCTTACGAGATTTCCGGTCCAGCAATGGAGATACCATGCCCCTGATGAAGACCTCGAATCCTGCTCTGGGTGAAAACACCTACCGCGATGCCGGCCAGATTCACTACGGCGGGATGGGCAGCACCATCGATGCCACCGCGCGCATGACGCTGAGCGGAACGGTCAACAAGACCGCGATCCTGCTGCTCTGCGCCGTGGCCACGGCCGTGTACACCTGGAACCAGTTCATGCAGACGCACGATCCCGCCTCGGTGGCAGGGCTGCTCACGCTGGGCGGCATCGGCGGACTGGTGGTTGCCTTCGTCACCATCTTCAAGAAGGAGTGGGCGCCGGTCACCGCACCGATCTACGCTCTGCTGGAAGGGCTGGTGCTGGGCGGCATCTCCGCGGTCTTCAACATGCGCTACCCGGGCGTGGCCATGGAGGCTGTGGGGCTTACGTTTGGGACGCTGTTCGCGCTGCTGCTGGCGTACAAGGCGGGGCTCATCAAGGTAACGCGCACCTTTGCGCTGGGCGTCTTTGCGGCGACCGGCGGGATCATGCTGTTCTACTTCGCCGAGATGATCCTGGGCTTCTTTCACATCAACTTCACCAGCATCAACGGGGCCGGGCCGGTGGGGATCCTGTTCAGCCTGTTCGTGGTGGCGATCGCCGCGCTGAACCTGGTGCTCGACTTCAACTTTGTGGAACAGGGCGTTGCCTATGGCGCTCCCAAGTACATGGAGTGGTACTCGGCTTTTGGCATCATGGTCACGCTGGTGTGGCTGTATCTTGAGATGCTGCGCCTGCTCTCCAAGCTGAACAGCCGCCAGTAAACTTCCCTTCTCCAGCACCTCCATACGCGAGTTCGTCCGGAATCTTTGATAGAAGAGTCCGGGCGGGCTCGCGTATGATGTTTTGCGCACGCGGATTCCCCTCCTTACTCCATTAGAAAAGGTGATATCTATGAAGCGATTGCGCATACGTGTCTTCTCCGCAGGCCTGGTCCTGGCATCGAGCGCGGCCCTATTGTGCGCGCAGGCCACCCCCACAAACCCACAGGATGCACGGGCCGCGGCACGCGCCGCGCAGCTCGAAGTCGAGAAAAATACACCGCAACTGAAGATCAAGGAAGAGATCCTGCCCCTCACGATTCCGGGCTACACGCTGGGCGAAACCGAGGGCGTGTCCATGAATTCCAAGGGCCATCTCTTCGTTTACTCGCGGACCGGCAGCGTAGGCATCGCGCGGGGCGGCGCTGCCGCGGTGCTCTTCGAGTTCGACCAGAACCTGAAGTTCGTCAAAGTATGGGGACCGGGCAACTATGCCGCCTCGTTTGCCCACTCGGTGCGGGTGGACCGCTACGACAACGTGTGGATGATCGACGAGGGATCGGGGATGATCGTGAAGTTCGACCCCCAAGGCAACGTGAAGATGGTGCTGGGGCGGAAGCCGGAATCGATTGCGTATCTGCAGCAGTTCGTGGAACGCGGGGACAAGGACAATGATCTGCACCCGGCCGGCGTGAAGGGTTTGTTCAACCGCGAGACGGACGTCGCGTGGGACGACAAGGACAACATCTACGTCACCGACGGCTACACCAACTCGCGCGTGGTGAAGCTGGACAAATATGGCAACTGGATCAAGTGGGTGGGCACGTACGGCTCGGGGATCGACCAGTTCAAGGTGCCGCACTCGATCGCGTACGCAGACGGGAAACTCTACATTGCCGATCGCAACAACTATCGCATCCAGGTGTACGACACCGATCTGAAGTACGAGAAGACCATCTCCCACGTGGGCATGCCCTGGGCGGTGTGCATCTCACCGGGGGCAAAGAAGTATCTTTGGAGCGGCGATGGGGCCACCGGCAAGATCTACAAGCTGGATCTGGATGGCAAGCTGCTGGGCTGGGCGCAGACCGACCTGAACCAGGGGCAGAGCTACTGTCAGATCCACGAGATGCACTGCGCCTCGGATCACGTGATCTACCGAGGCTCCTGCGGCATGTGGAATGTGGAGAAGATCACGATCCAGTAAGAAGGCTGACTGCGCTACCGGTAGGCAGCTCCGTCGCGGCTACGGCACTGTGAACGGACGGAATCCCGTCCAGGGGAACAGTCCCGTTGGCGCTGTAGCCGTGGACGGCTGGGAGCGGAAGAGATAGCGGATAAAGAAGCCCACCGTAGCGGCGTTGTAGTTGCGGGCGTTGTTAGCCGCCAGGTAGCCGCCAGCGAACCAGTGCGGTCCGATCTGGTAAGCCGCCTGGGAGTTCCAGTCGTAGTTGGCCGAGACGCTGGTCATGGCGGGCAGGAAGGGATTGTTCTGGCTGGTTTCGAGCGACTTCTGCGCAGCCAGCGGCCAGAGCGGCTCGGCGCTCTGCTGGAAGGCCTGCAAACCCATGGCACCCATGATGCTGTAGTGCCAGCGGGTGCCATAATGGCCGACCCAGGTGAACGGCACATTGCCCAGGAAGTACGCCTGGGGGCTGAAGTAGCCGCCCATCCCGTAGGTGAAGGCGTTCTCGTTATGGGCGTAGTGCATGGCGAAGAAGTTCACGCCAATGCTCAGGTTTCCGTACTCCGGGTCCGCCCAGGCGCGCCAATAGGCGCCGCCGGTTCCGTCGAAGCGCTGGTTGTTCTGGACGTGGTAGCCGGTGAGGTACTGGCCGCCAATGCCGAAGTAGTAGCCCGATTGAGCATCGCCGCGGCCAAACTGCACCCCGCCCTGGTTGGCGACCACTCCGCCCCAGATTGCGCCGGCGGTGCCCAGGGAGGTGCCGGCCGGATCGCGCAGCCCGGCATAGGAGAGCTGTGAGTCCGTCTGGGAATCGCGGCTGAAGTTGAAGGTGAACGGACCGTTGTTGGGTTTCCAATAGAGCCGCGCCGTGAAGGTCGAGACCAGAAATCCCCACGGTGTATAGCCGGCCGCAATGGCGAAGTGCGGGAAGGCGAGCTGGACCTCGCCGCCCAGGCCCGCGGCATTCTGTTGCGGCGGAGGCGTGGTGTCGGTGGTGGTGAGAGTGCCGATGGGCTCGGGAATGGTGGTCAACGAGGTGCCGGAGATGGTGGACTCCTGCACCGACATGATCGCCGTGCCATCGGCCTGGCCGGAATCCAGAAACACCGGCCGGGCAATCACGGTGAGGCGCGCGTGATAGCCCATTGGGGTGGAGGCCTCGAAAGGCGCCTCGAGATCGTTGAGATGATCAAAGCCGAGGTTGCCGGAGCGGTAGTTGAGCAGGCCGGTACCGCCCAGCCAACCGCTATAGCCGCCCTCGATGGCCTGGAGCTGCGCCTCGGCCCGGTCGCGAGGACTCAGCGGAGGCGCCTGCCGGCGCGTGCGCACCCACGGGCCGGTGAGCGGAGGCAGATTCTGCTGTTCCAATTGCTGGTCGGTGAAACCGTTATTGTCCTGGGCTGCGGCAGGCGGTGCCGGAACAGGAGCAGCCTCGGCAGGGGGATTCTCCTGAGGCGGCATCTGAAGCGACTGCGCACTCTGGTCCATGGGAGCGTTGCTGAGGGTGTTCTGCGGGGGCGGCACAGAGCGGCGCCTGGTTTTGCGGCGACGCGGGCGCGTGCTGGCGACAGGTTGAGCAGGCGCGGGCTTCTGCTCGGGCTGCGGCGTTGGCGTCCCGGGCTGCTTCGGCGTGGAGTAGGCGCCAGTAACTGCGTCCTGGGCCGAGGGCGTGTACTGCGCCATGTTGTACTGCTCGCCAGCCAGGGCCGGCGGGGGCGCGGAAGCCGCTACCGGCGAGTTGGGCAGGTTGTGAATGACGCTGGCCGCGCCCTGCGGCAGTTGGCCGCCGGGGAGCGCAGCGCGCACCGTGGGCTGCGCCGGCAGATCGCTGCCGGACGAGAGGTCCGATGGTGCGGCTGAAAGCTGCGAGGGCAGAGGCAGGGGCGGCCCTGCTGGCTGGCTGATCCACGGCGTGGGCTGGGTGGAAGCAGAGGGCTGAGCAACCGGGGAGACCGGCGCAGGCGAAGCATAGGACGGCAGGGGGGCTGCATCGGTTGCGCCCGGCAAGGGACTGAAACGGGGATCGAGAAGGCGCTTGGAGTCCCCCGGAGCCGGCGCCTGGTAGTAACCCGCAGCTCCCGGAAGGAGCGAAGGCAGCGGCTTGATCTCGGAACCGGGAGGCATGGCCGCAATCGCGGCGCGCCAGAACTCGGTAGCCCGCTCGTCGTTGCCGCGGGCCTGCTCAAACTGGGCAGCCAAACCCAGGACCTGGGGATCCTTGGGATAGCGCGCCATCGCCTCGCGCAGCCAGGATTCCGCCTGCGCCATATCGCGCGCGGTGATGGCCGCGGTGATCGCACCACTGTAATCACCCGGCGTAGCATCGCCCATGGGAATGGCCTTGTACAGGGCAAGGGCGTCCGTGGCGCGTCCGATCCGCGCATAAGCACCCGCCACGGCGCGGCGCACATTCATGTTGTCGGGGTAGTCCTCGGAAGCAGCTTGAAGCAGCTCGACGCCGCGGCTCAGGTTGCCGCGGTTGATCTCCTCCGAGGCGCGCCGCACGGCCCAGCTCGCCCATAGATTCTGGACGTCGGCCCGCTGGGTAGGCGTGAGGTCACTGCGCGCATCCAGCCCCTGCATCACCGGATAGAGCGCCACGTCGTCCTTCAGGTTATAGAGCAGCCATGCGTGCTGAATCTCCAGCGCCGCGGGCATGGATCCGTGATGGAGGAGATAGAAATTCTCCGCACGGTTCAGATAGGCGCGGGCGCGGGCGGTGTCGCCCACCGCCGCATACAGGCTGGCGATTCCCTGCACGAACTGGATGTCCGATTCCAGCATGGCTCGCACGTTGGCGGGAACCTTGTTCAGTTCGGCGAGGGCTTCCGCATCGCGGCCGCCGGCCATCAGAGAAAAGATCAGCCCCTTCCACGAATCGGAGGCCAGCGAGTGGGGCGGATCGGTGACGATCGGAATATCCGGCACGCCGGCGGAACCCGGCGACGCCAGGGGGTCTCCCATCTGCCCTGCACCCGTGCCGCCGCTCGAGACAGGCACCGGCATGGCGGATGGAAGGGGCGCTTGCAGGGCTGCGTTCGGAATCGGCTGAAGGGCCGGGCTCTGCTCGGGCTCTGCACCAGGGGTAACGTCGGAGGCGGGGCTGTTCAGTACCGGGGTATTTCGCTGCACAGGCTGCGCCGCGGGCTGACTGAGAATCACCGGTGCGGAACCGTCATACGGATCCGGTCCATAGGAGGGAAGGGCCGGCAGCTTGACGGTTCTGGGGAACGGCTCATTGTCCGGATTGAGGAGCTGCTGGAGATCCGCGGCGGTGACCGCTTTGTGCGTATGCGTATCCTGCTCCGGATGCACGAGGAGATGCGCCAGACGCTCGGCCGGTGTGGCCTGCGGCATGGCGGCCAAAGAGGCACGGTAGTAAGCGGCGGCGCGCTCGTTGTCGCCGCGAGCCTGCTCGTACTGCGCGGCCAGCGACAGGATCGCGGGATCGCGCGGGTAGCGATCGAGCCCCTGCCGCAGCCAGATCTCGGCCTGGGTCCGGTCGTTGGCGGCCAGCGCCGCTCCGATGGCTCCCTGCAAGTCCCCGGAGGTTGCGTTCTCCATGGGGATAGTCTTGAACAGCGCGTCAGCTTCTTTGCCGCGGCCGATCTGCGCATAACCGCCGGCTACCGCCTTGCGCACCGCAATGTTGTTCGGGAACGCGAGCTTGGCCGCGTCGAGAATCTCGATGGCACGCCGATAGTTGCCGTTGTCCATCGCCGCCGCGGCACGGCGCACGCTCCAGCTTGCCCAGAGATTCTGCACGGTCTGGCGCTGCGCCAGAGTGAGATCACGGCGGCCGCCGATGCGCATCAGGTTCTGATAAAGCGCGCGATCGTTGCCGGTGTTATAGAGCAGCCATGCGTTCTGAATATCGATATCGGCGGGCGGCTGCTGCCGGAGGCGCGCATAGTAAGCCTCCACGCGGTTCATGTACTGCTCGGCCTGCGGGATATTGCCGGTGGCGGCGTAGAGGCTGGCCTCTGTCTGCACGAAGGCGATGTTCGCGTCGAGCTGCTTGCGGACGGCCGGCGGAATCTGCGCCAGCTCCTGCAATGCCTGCGCGCTGCGATTCGTCGCTTGCAGAGTGTTGATGAGCCCCTGCCAGGCGCTTGCGTTGCTGGGATTCGCGCCCAGAACCTGGCGGTAGATGGCGTAGGCCTGATCCGGATGGTTGCGCAGCAGGTAAATGGAAGCCAACTGCAACTGAAGATCGACGCTGGGCTGGCCGCCCGCTGCCGTCTGCACTCGCTCGGCACGCTCCAGGAAACCCTGCGCCACATCGAGCTGATTAGCTTGCTGGTAGATGGCGCCCAGCAGGGAGAGAAAGTCAGGATCGGAGATGGCCGACTCATACACCGCCGCCGGCATGCGCTGCACTTCCGAAAGCGCCAGGCTATCCTGCGCCAGGTTGTGATGGGCCGAGATCAGTCCCTGCCAGGCCGAAAGGTTGCTCGGGTCCTGGTTCAGCACCTGCTGATCGAGGGCGGCGGCCTGGCTGTAACGCTTGGCCGCCATCAGCAGGCCGGCATACTGCAGCCGCGTGTCCACGCCCAGGGTGCTGCCGTTGCCGGGGAAAGGCAGGGCGAGCGCCTGATTCAGCACATGCTCCGCATCGGCGGTGCGGCCCTGCGCCTGGTAGATGCCGGCGAGCGTGCGGAGATAATCGGGGTCCTTGGCCAGGGCGGTGCGCACCGGCGGCGGAAAATGCCCCATGGTGGCCAGTGCTTTGTCGTTTTGGCCGGCCCGCGCATAGGCCAGGAACAGCCCACGCCAGCCATCGTTATTCTTCGGCTGAAGGTGGAGCAACTGCTCGTAGATCGCCGCGGCCTGGGGATATTGCTGCTCTTTGACCAGCAGGCCCGCGAGTCCATTCATGGCATCGGGACTGCGCGGATTCATGGCCAGCGCCTCGCGGTACTTGGTCTGAGCCAGCGCGAGCTGGTTGCTGTTGAGAGCTCGCGTCGCATCGCCCATGGTGTACCAGAAGCGCGAGTTCTCGAGCGCATTCTGCACGATGCGGGCCTTGTAACCATCGGCTTCCGCCTGGCTCAGGTAGCTGATGGCGGCGCCGAAGTTCTGCTGGCGCATACGCAGGAAGCCCATCCCGGCGAGGACGCGGCCGTTGTCGGGCTCTTTTTGGAGCAACTCGTCAAAACGGCGCTCGGCCAGATCGAGGTGATTGGAATTGAGCGCGGCAAATGCCGCCCGCTCGGCCGGGGTGCGTGCGATTCCGGAGCGCATGCGGGCAAGCTGGGCCTCGGCCGTCTTCAGTTGCCGGGCCACCTGGGCGTCCTGCGGGTGGGCCTTGAGATAGCGGCGGAGATCTTCGGCGGTGGCCGGATTGGCTGCGTTCCACAGCAGCGCCTGACGCAGCGCGGTCTGCGCATCCGGATCCTGTGCGTGCGCCTGGAGGATGCGAATGCCCTCGGCGCGGGTGGGGGCTTCGTAGGTGAGCAATGTCCCCAGCGCAACCGCATAGGTCGAGTTGCCGGGGTTCTCACGCACCAACTGGCGCAGACCGCCGATCGCCTCCTGCTTGCCGTTGGCCGTGGCATAGAGCGTCTGATAGTAGGCCAGCGCGATGGGTCCCGGGGGCGGCTGACTGCCGAAGAGCTGGCGATAGATGCGCATCGCCTCTTCGGGCTTGCCCTGGCTGGCGAGAGCGCCGGCCTGGCTCAGTTCCCTGCTCTGGGTCGCGGAACTGCTGAGCGCCTCGATGCGGGCAATGTCCGGATCGCTCGGACTGACCTGGCGGAGACGATCGAGCGCTTCCGCGGCCTTGCCGGCCTGGCCCATGAGCTTGTAATCGCGCGCCACCCCGGCCAGGGCGGCCGTGTTCTGCGGATCCGAGAGCAGGATTTGCTGCCAGAGCTGGAGAGACAGATCGGGACGGCCGCGGGCCTCCAGATCACGGGCCTTGCGAACCAGCACCTCGCGGGTGGCCGTAACCGAGTTGGACGCCGCCCGGTTCTGCGCAGAGATCCCCTGTGCCGCCAGCAGCAGACAGCAAGCGACAAGCAGACGTGATCCCCACGTTCCCCGATTCAGCCTCATCGAAGCTTCCATTCTACGTTCAGTTCGCCGCTGGTTCCAAACCTAAATCGACGATCGAGAAAGCCCGTTCCAAAGAGCGCAAGATTCTGGTCATAGTAGGCCGGACTCTTGCCGTAGAGTCCGGTCCCCGGATCCTTTTCGCGGGCCATGCGGATCATCTGCTCGGCGCTCACCCGGGACATGCCCGGCAAGGCGTGGAGGTAAGGCAGCAGCGCGGCGGAGAAGCCTACCGGGCCATTCTGCGAGACCGGGATTCCGTCTTCGCCCACCTTTTCCGGGGGAAGCGGATGCTGGCCCAGGTAAGCGCCCATCGCCGGAATGGCATTGAGGAGATGACGCCGGCCGGGGGTTCCCGGAGCCAGCATGCCGGCCCACAGATAAACGCGAATGGCATCGTAGCTGCCGCCGGGCTGATCGGTCTTCTGATCGTGGTCGGGAGTCTGCTCGGTGGTTGGATAGAAGCCGTCGCCGGGGACGTACTGGACCCAGTCCATCGCGTAGCCGTGCCGCGCGCTCTCTTCCAGCAGGGTAGGGATGCGAACCGCGATCTGACGCCACGGCCCGGCAGGATCGACATCGGCGAAGCGGTCGAAGATGAAGAGGGGCAGGTAGCTGGGATTCAACGTCCAGTTCTGCCCGTGCTGGAAGCCAACCGGCCCGGGCAGCAGCATGGGGCCGAAGCCGGGCAGATTGGCCACTTCAGTCCGGGCGATCTGGGCCATCATGGCGCGGCCGAGAGCTTCATAGGGCTTGAACTTCCACAGCCGGCCGGCCTCGATCAGCGAATACGCGATCCACACATCGGCATCGGAGGCGGAGTTGGTGTCCAGGGGCTTCCACTGCCCGTCGCTGCTCCGGCCCCACAGCCAGGCGGGCAGATGCTGGCCCAGATCGTCCTGCGCGAGGTTGGCCTGAGTCCAGGAAAGAACGCGGTCAAAGCTGGCGCGGTTGTTCGCCACCAGCGAGAAGAACAGCGCGTAGGATTCACCCTCCGAGGTGGTGCGTTGATCGCCCTGGGGATCAAAGACCCGTCCCTGGGAATCGATGAAACGGTGGGCGTACGACTGCCACAGAGGCCATGAGGTATCCCTGCATCCGCCGGAAGCGCAGAGGGTGAGCAGCAGAGGCAGCAGAAGCAGGGAGCGCTTTCCCAGGCGGATTCCCCCAAAGACCATTGTGATGACTCTCCAACCGTGCCCGGGCAGTGGCGCGAGGGCCGTTCCGCCGGGTCTGCAAAAGGTGCCGTTGCAGCGATTCCGGATCGACAAGACGATCCGGAATCGCGAAGTTCGATTTTTCTGCGCTGCGACGCGCGCTCAGCGCAGCCTAGTTCTGATTCAACCGCAGCCGTTCTCTCGCCCGGTTGCGCAGCCACTGGCGCGTCCAGATGGCAAGCAGAAATGCGAAGAGGAACACGATGATGGCCGCAAGCCACGGCACTTGCATGAACCACAGGGTCAGGCGCGTCCACAGCGGCAGTGTTCCCACATGGTAGATGTGGGTACCGATGCGGAAGGACTGAAACTGGGCTCCGTGCAGAACAGCAACCGAACCGGAGATGTCGCTGGCCTGCTGCACGTTCATGAAGGTGTTCATGAAGGGCTCAAAGTAGGAGGCATCGCGCAAGTGGATCGCGACGATGCTGCGATTCTGACCCGGAGCATAGGGCGATTCGATGCCCTCGATGATGGCATCCGGCGTTCCGCCCGCCACCAATTCCCCGGATTCGCTGCGCCCGCTGGACTCCGCCTTCCACCAGGCGTGATGGAGCGGCTGGAAGAGCGCTTCGGTATCGCGAACCTGAATTTCGCCGCTGCGCAGAGAAACCGGCAGGTGGCTTTGCAGAGCATCGAAGCCGGGCTGATCGTCGCCGGAGCCGATGATGAGGAGATCGGTGTTATTGCCGTTGTGCAGGGCGTCATTGCCTGCGACGGTGACGCGCAACGCGGGGAAGCCGGTCTGGCGTCCGAAGTGGCCCATCAGCGTGAGAAAGGTCTCGATCTCCTGCTCGGAGGGCGCCGGCGGCAGGACCACGGTGGTCTGGCTGAGATCGGCAAAGCGCGTAAAGGGGAAACCGGCGTTGGCGAAGGTCTCCAGATTGGGCAGCGGCGTGTAATGCGGATAGCCGCGCAGATCGATATAGCTGTCGCTCAGGATGGCGCCCTGCATGTTGATGGGCGTGGTGTCCTGGCAGCCTCCCTTTTTGAGCAACTGGAAGGTGAAGTCGAACGACAGGGAGTTGGAGAAGGGCCGCAGGTTCACCACCGGGATGGGCACATCGATCTGCATGCGCTGGGAAGCTTCCTGGCCGGGCTTGAGCGGCACCGAACCGAGGAAGGCGCCATTCACACGAATCTGCATGCTGGAGATGGGGCCGATGGGGATCGAGTTATAGCGGTAGACCAGGTGCAGAACCGCGTTGGGACGCTGATCGCTGTAGTAGATGTCGGGCGGAATCCGGAAGTAGACGTCGAGTGGCGCAGTGCCGTCGCCCTGCAAGGCGCTCGCGTTGGCGTAGTTCCAGAGTGCAATGGTGTGATTGATACGCGCCCAGCGCGGGGCGCCATCCGCGGGTTGCGCGGCCGGCAAACTGAGGTTGTCGATCGTGGCTTGCGGGCCGCTCAGCATATCGCTGTGCAGGGCCACCGCCTGCGCGGCGGCCAGCATCTGGTCCGCATTCGCACCGGTGATGATGAGCACCTTGCTGTAGGGATCGTTCGGGTTGGTGCGCATGGCCACGGTGGGCAGCGAGGGCTGGGGCAGCATCAGGCCTTGCGGAAGGTTCGCGGGGTTATCCACCACCACAATCGCATTGCCGGGGGGAATGGCGCCGATGTGCACCGGGAAGCGCACCGGCCGGTTCTCCGAGATCATGCCGAAGTAGCTGGTGACCACTCCCGCGGCCTGAATTGCCTTATAAGAGGGGGCGGCAGGAAAGACAACCGGTATGCTCAGCGGCGCGACCACGGCGGGATCGAGAAACGGCATGGGCAGCGCCTTCAGGTCGTCGGACATGGGCAGCAGATTGCCGTGAACTTCAATGAAGGAGTCGCGATGGACGCGGGCCCACAGCGTGGTGTTTGCGGGGTCCTCGCACACCATCGTGTAATGGCCGATGAACTCGATGGTCAGGGTGTTGTTATGGACCAGCAGTTCGGGTGGAATCGCAAAATCGGCAGTCATGTCGCCGCCGTCGGAGCCGCCCATCTTGCCGGGCGTAGGCTGCACGGTGGCAAACAGCGTACCGTTCAGGATCAGCTTGAGATGGCTAATCTGCGGCAACAGGCCGGGCGAGAATGCGTAGGAAACGTGCATGGTCGCGCTGGTGGGGACATGCGTCTGCGGCAGCGTGAAGTAGATGTTGTGCAGAGTGTCGATGCCGTGCAGCTCGAGCTGCGGAGCGCCGGCATCGGCGAGCGTGAAGCGGTCGACGTACTGGCCGGGAGGAAGGGGCGCCTGAAGCGGCTGCTTCGAAGACGCCGCCGCGGGAACAGTCTTCATCGCGGCGCGCGAAGTCTGCGCGCTCAGGCGAGCCGCCGCGCCCATCGCCAGCAGCGCCGCGAGCAGGACGATGGAGGACTGCGCAATATTGAGTGCGGTGGCTTTCTTGCGCACGCCGGAGTCCTTTTCCGTCACCAGGCTGCGGAAGGTGGTGCGCAGACCGTGCATGGAGATCTTGAAGATTCTGGCCAGGCTGTGGAGCACATCATCACTTTCGCGCGCTTCGCCCCACCCCAGCCAGGAGTCTGCGCGGGAATAGAGGACCATGGTCAGCACTTCCTGCTCGGGGATGGTCAGGTTCTCAAAACGGACGCGCAGAACCGAGCCCTCGGATGAAACCACGCTGGCAGGCAGATCCTGGCCCACGGTGGGCATGGGGAAGGCCAGACGAACCTCGGTATCGGGCGGCACGTCGACGGCCTCGGTGAAACGGATGCTGGTCCCGCCGCTCGACATATCCATGGTTTCCCCGCTCACATAGCGATCGCCGGGCAACTTGGCAAGGACCGGCGTCACCAGGGGAATACGCACCGAAGTGCGCAACTGGCGCATCTCCCGGGCGACCGCAGTGCAGACGCCGACGATGATCACGTTAAAGATGCACCAGACGACGTTCATGATGACCGTGCCGCGGCGGCCCGCATCCCACCAGATAAAGCGCGGAATCGCAAGCAGAATGCCCACGGAGTTAAACAGCAGCATCACCAGGAAGGGCTGCGCGATGCGGGTATCGAAGAAGGTGCGCCGCACGACGCCGCCCTTGGCCGTCACATTGAACTTGCCCAGCTTGGGGTTGATCATGGCCAGCATGGTGGGCAGAAGGATGTAGGGCGAAAGCACCGTCTCGTAAATTTCGTTCCAGAACGAGTGACGGTGCTCGCCCTGGATGCGCGAGTTGGTTACGTTCGAAAGCGTCAGGTGCGGCAGCGCGTAGGCCAGGATGGCGGCCCAGTAGCCGGGGATGTTGGTGTGGTCGAGCACCAGGTAGATGAGCGGAGCGGTGAGAAAGATAAGCCGCGGGGCCGCATACAGGAAGTGGCACATCGCGTTGAAGTAGCAGACGCGCTGCGGAAACTTGAGCCCGGGGGCAAATAGCGGATTGTCGGTGCGCAGAATCTGAATCATGCCGCGCGCCCAGCGGATGCGCTGGCCGACGTGGGCAGAAAGCCGTTCCGTGGCCAGGCCAGCTGCCTGGGGAATATTGATATAGGCGGTGTTCCAGCCCTTCATTTGCAGGCGCAGGGAGGTATGGGCATCCTCCGTGACGGTCTCTACGGCAATGCCGCCAATCTCATCCAGAGCCTCGCGGCGCAGCACCGCGCAGGAGCCGCAAAAGAACGAGGCGTTCCAGAAATCATTGCCGTCCTGCACGATCCCATAGAACAGCTCGCCTTCATTGGGAATCACCCGGAACTGCTCGAGATTGCGCTCGAAGGGATCGGGCGAATAAAAGTGGTGCGGGGTCTGCAGCATCGCCAGCTTGCGGTCGCGCAGAAACCAACCGATGGTCATCTGCAAAAAGCTGCGCGTCGGCACGTGGTCGGAGTCGAAGATCGCAATGTACGGCGAGGTCAGCGACTTCAGCGCCGCGTTGATGTTTCCTGCCTTGGCGTGCGCGTTGTCGGAGCGGATCTTGTAGCCAATGCCCGCCTCCTGCGCAAACTGGCGGAAGGATTCGCGACGCCCGTCATCGAGGATGTAGACGTGCAGTTTGTCCGCGGGCCAATCAATATTGAGCGCGCCCAGCGCTGTGTAGCGCACCACGTCGAGCGGCTCGTTATAAGTCGGAATCAGTACGTCGATGTGCGGCCACTGGTCGGGATCGTCGGGCAGCGGAACCGGCGCGCGGCGCAGCGGCCAGATGGTCTGGAAGTATCCGAGAAACAGAATCAGGCAGGCGTAAACTTCTGCGCCCAGAAGGATGACGATGAAGAAGACATCGAGGGCGCCCCAGTGGGTTGCGGGGTCGCGGAAAAACCGAACTACCTGCTCGATGCGCCAATAGCCGTAGCGAAAGGTGCAGAAGCAGGACAGCAGCATCAGCGTCAGGGTGACGAGATAAGAATCGGAGCTGCGTGCCAGGGTCAGGGCGATGAGCAGCATCAGCAGCCCGAGAACCGCTTGCTGCGGCCAGGTCAAAGGCAGAACCGCAAAG